>CABUXL010000061.1 GCA_902495525.1 uncultured Collinsella sp. | reverse complement strand
GGTAATGCCCTCGGAGAGGATGTTGAGCGCCAGGCAGGTGATCATGATAGCCAGACCCGGGAACAGCGCCTGCCACCAACGGCCAGCGAGCACGCCACCGCGGGCGTCGGCGAGGATGTTGCCCCAGGTAGCGGTGGGCTCCTGGATACCAGCGCCGATAAAGGTCAGCGAGGCCTCGAAGATGATGGCGTCGGCGACCAGGGTAACGGTGAAGACCATGATCGGGGCGATGCAGTTACGCAGAACATGCTTGATCAAAATCCACGGAGCCTTGGCGCCGGAAACGATGACCGCGCGGACATAGTCCTCGCCGTACTCGGACACGATGTTGGCGCGCACGATACGGGCAATCTGCGGAGTGTACATAAAGCCAATGGCGAAGATGATCGACGGCACGGAATTGCCCAGGATGGAGACGAAGACGGCAGCGAGGGCGATGCCCGGGATGGACATGATGATGTCCAGGATGCGCATGATCGCCTCGGAAACGGACTTGCGCGAAACCGCCGCGAGGGCGCCCACGACCGAGCCGCAGACCAGAGCCATGGCAGTAGCACCGAAGCCGATGATCAGCGAGTAACGGCCACCGTAAAGCATACGCGACAGGATGTCGCGGCCCTTATCGTCGGTACCGAAGATAAATCCATTGCCGGGAGCCTGGCGAGCAGTGAAAATCTCGACCGGGCTATAGGGGGCAAGAAGGGGCGCCAGAATCGCGGTCAGGGCGACCAACACCAGCACGACGGCGGCAATCTTAGAAGACAGCGTCATCTTCTTCCAGCCACCGAGCTTGAGCCCCTTGGAGGCAGCCTTCTCGAGCTGCTCGGTTTGCTTCTCTCGAATCTTTACCATAATCTACACCGTCCTGATGCGCGGGTTGATGAGCAGGTAGAGCATGTCAACCACGATGTTGATGATGATGAAGGCAAGAGCAACGACGATGACGACGCCCTGAACCAGGTTCGCCTCGTTGCCCTGAACGCCCTGCAGAATCGCAGTACCCATGCCGGGGAGGTTGAAGATGACCTCGATGACGACGGCGCCGCCCATAAGGTAACCGATCTTAAGACCGAGGGTGGTGACCGGGGTGATCAGCGCGTTGCGCAAAACGTTGATGCCGACGACGACCTTCTCGGGAACGCCGGCGCCACGGGCCATGCGGACGTAGTCCTTGTCGAGCTCCTCAACCATGGCCGTACGCACGATACGAGTCATCTGGCCCGTCAGCGGGAATGCCAGAGCGATAGCGGGCATGATCATACGTCCCAGATAGCCAGCCGGGTTGGTGGTGAAGTGAGGCAGAGCACCGGATGCCGGGAGCACCTTAAGGTAGGAAGAGAACAGCAGAATCAACAGAACGGCAAGCCAGAACGACGGGGTTGCCAAGCCGGCGATGGAAAAGACGCGGATCACTTGGTCCGGCCATTTATCGCGATACAGTGCCGCGATGACGCCGAGCAAAAACGAGACGACCGCGCCGATGGCAAGACCGATGAAGGTCAGCTGCATCGTGACGGGCAGGGCCGTGGAGATGCGCTTGGCAACGGAGTTGCGAGCAGCACCATAGGTGCCCATGTCACCATGGATCAGATCGCCCATGTAGCGCACGTAGCGCACGGGCCAGGGGTCGTCCAGACCATACTTCTCATGGTACTCGGCAACCGCCTCGGGCGAGGCACCGTCACCCAACGCCGTATAGGCGGGGTCGGTCTTGGAGAACGACATAAGGAAGAACACCAGGACGGTGACGCCCAATGCCATGATCGGCAGCGCCACGAGACGCCTTCCAATCAAACGTAGAAAGTTGTTCACGTTCTCTCCCCTTTCTTTTGTCGGTAGGACCAACTGGTATATGAGTATGGATACTCATTACAAGACCCGAGCGACATCGAGGCCGCCCGGGTCTTTGTTTCAACTATGAGGACGTTGCCTTACGACCGACGCCCCACATATGACTCAAACGAGTCTTAGGCCTTGACGGTCGCGACGCCCCTGAAGGACATGCTCGTCGTGCCGATGCCCTTGAAGCCATCGAGGGCCTCGCCGTTGGGCGCGGTAGACGGATCGTCCCAGGAAGCGGAGACGGTCTTGACGTGGACAACGGGGTACAGAACGGCGTTGTCGGCAATGATGTCGAAGCACTCGTTCCACTTCTTCTGCTGCTCGTCGCCCTCGGCGGCAAGAGCCTCGTCCATGAGACCGTGGAGCTTCTGCCACTCAGCGGACTCCTTCCACGGGCAACGGGTCTGCATCCAGACGTTGTCGCCGTACCACCAGTTGAGCAGCAGGTCGGGGTCGGCGCCGAAGCAGGAAGGATCGCCAGGGGCAAGGAGGATATCGTAGGCCTCGCCGCCGTCGATGGCAGCGTAGGTAGCCGGCGAGGTATCGGTCTGGATGGTCACATCGAAGCCGAGAGCGTCGAGGTCGTTCTTGACCTGGGCGGCCATGCCCTTAATCTGCTCGTTGTCGGTGGTGCGCAGGGTAATGGCACCCGGGGTGATGCCAGACTCCTCGATGAGCTTCTTAGCCTTCTTGGCGTCGGTCTTGTACACCGTGGAAGCCTCATGATAGTTGGTGAAGCTCTTGGGCAGGTAGCAGCTGGCAGCGGTGGCAAGGCCGGCGAAGGTGTTGCTGACCATCTTCTCGGTGTCGAGCGCATACATGACAGCCTGACGGACCTTGACGTTGTTCCAAGGCTCCTTGGCGACGTTGAACATGATGAAGCGGGTGCCGAAACCCTGAACGTTATCGATCTTGCAGCCGGCGCTCTCGAGCTGGTCGACGGCGTCAGCGGTAACGAGCTCCATAACGAGCGTGGAGCCCTCCTGCTGAGCGGTAACGCGAGCGGTGGGGTCGGTCAGGATGCTGTACTGGATCTTCTTATCCTCGGCAGCATACTCACCGTTGTACTCGGGGTTGGGAACCAGGGTAATCTCGGTATCGGAGATAGAGTCGTACATCCAGGGGCCGGAGCCGATCGGCTGCTTGGCGCGATCCTCCTCGGTCTGGGTGGCCGGGGTAACGCGGACGATGGCCAGACGATCCTTGAGCAGGGAGAAGTTGGGGACCTTGGTCTTGACCGTCACGGTGCTGGCGTCCTTGGCCTCGATGGACTCGAAGGGCTGGAAGAACGGAGCATAGGTAGCGGAAGCGGCACAAGCGGTGTAGGAGGCAACGACATCGTCAGCGGTGACCTCGGTGCCATCGGAGAACTTGGCGCCCTTGCGGATGGTGACCTCGAAAGTGGTGTCGTCCACAGACTTGGGATCGTCGGTGGCGAGCTCGTTGAAGGTGCTGTAGTCGTGGTAATCGATGCCGTAGAGGCCCTCGACGACGTGCCAGTTAGCACCCAGGCCCACGGCGGAGCCGGTGCTGGCGGGATCGAAGCTGGACGGAGCGTAAGCGGAACCAGCGGTGATCACGCCGCCGCCACGGTTGGCGGAATCGGTGGAACTGGAAGCGGAACCTTCGTCGCTAGAGCTGCCACCGCAGCCGGTGAGACCAAGCCCTGCGACAGCAGCGACGCTGCCGGTGAGGCCGAGGAACGAACGCCTGGACATACCCTTGTTGATGATGGCCATGTCTTCTCCTATCAATAGAGAATCTTACTCGGGAGCACCTAGACTTGCCCCCGCGCAACTTGCGGACGATATATACCTTACCTACCGACGTACCCAACTGAGGTGCCGCGCTCGGCGACCGATACATACATACGCTTGAACGGTATTTACTACCGTTCACCGAATTCATTGACAAACGATTCGTCAGACAGTATGTATCGGCGAGGTGAGATATCAGTCTTCGTCAACCCGCAGGATAGCAGGGTTTTCGCTTGGGTTAGTCAAACGTTTTAGCGTTAATAAAACCCGAAACCAGCAGGCAATCATGGCGAAATAAATGGTTGAAAATCGCGCAATCATGTATATCAGTTGTTTAGACTCGTGTTTAGCTATCGGAATGGCCAGCCGCCGCCTCGGCGCGCTCGGCATTCCATGCAACGAGCGCCTCGTGGACCGCCTTGGCAACATCGGCAGGTATGCCGCGAACTTCCGCGATCTCTTGCTCGCTCGCCGCGCGCAAACGCTTCATCGAGCCAAAATGGCGCATAAGGGCACGTTTTCTGGTGGGTCCCACGCCTGGAACGTCATCGAGTACCGAAACCGTCATGGCTTTATCGCGCAACTCGCGGTGGAACGTAATGGCAAATCGGTGGGACTCATCGCGTACCTGTTTAATTAGATAGAGCGAAGCAGACCCGGTCGGCAGCACGACAGGAGTCTCGTCCCAAGGCACAAAAACTTCCTCGTCGGCCTTCGCCAAGCCACAAACTGGTATATCGAGCCCAAGAGCCTCAAGTTGCTTGATCGCAGCGGTCAATTGCGGCTTACCGCCATCGACAACGAGCAAATCGGGGCGCGAGCCAAAGCGCTCGTCGGCCATGCGCTCGGGAGCATAGCGTCGTCCCAAAACCTCGGACATCGACACGAAGTCGTTTGCCTCGTCCAATTCGGCCTGAATTTTAAAACGACGGTACTGGCTCTTGTCGGCGCGCCCGTTGGTAAACACCACCATCGAGGCGACCGTAAAGGTGCCATGCAGTGTAGAGATATCGAAGCACTCGATACGCAACGGCGGCGATGGCAGCGCCAACGCACTTTCGAGCTCCAGGAGCGCTTGATTGGTGCGGTCGTCAGCGTACCCCGTTCGCATCATGTAGCGCATGAGGGCATGGCGCGCATTTTTGGATGCCATATCGAGCAGACGGTGCTTTTCGCCACGCTGCGGCCTATGGAGATGGCAGGAACGCTCACGCTTGCCCGCAAGCCACTCCCCCAGCGCCTCCGCATCCTCAAGCTCGACGGAAAGGTTGACCTCAGCTGGAATATCAGCCGTCTCGTCGTAATAGCGCTTAAGAAAGCCCGATTGAAGTTCCTCTTCGTCGACATCCAAACCCTTATCGAGAATAAACTCGCAGGTTCGAACCGTTCGACCCTCACGCACGACAAAGACGCAAGCGGCGGAGATGGTCTCCTCGCGATAGAACCCGATGACATCGATATCGACACTGGAGGGAAAAACGACTTGCTGACGATCGTCCAGACCCCTGATGACCTCCAAACGACGTTTGACGCGTGCCGCGCGCTCAAAGTCGAGCGCCTCGGCGGCATCCGTCATCTCGGAGGTCAGCTCATCGACGACATCCTTGCGATGGCCCGACAAAAAGCGCTCGACACGCTTGACGTTCTTGGCATAGTCTGCCGGGGAAATCGCGCCGACACACGCACCCGGGCCGCGCCCGACATGGTAGTCAAAGCAGGGACGCCCGTTTTGTGCGCAAATCATATTGACGATGTCTTCCTCGCCCTTGTGGGACTCGATGGTACGGCGACAACGACGCCACTCCGCACAGGATGCAGAGCAGATGGGGATAACCTTGCGCAGCGTATCTATCGTCTCACGTGCCGCACGGCTATCGGTATAGGGTCCAAAATAGCGCGTTCCCGGCTTATGACGCTCACGCGTGTATTTGATCGCGGGATACAGGTCGCCCTTTGTAATGGCGATAAAGGGGTAGCTCTTGTCATCCTTGAGGTCGACGTTAAAGTACGGATGGTACTGGCCGATCAGGTTGCGCTCGAGTACAAGCGCCTCATGCTCGGTTTCGACAACGATGTAGTCAAAGCTCGCCACCAGCTGCATCATCAGCGGGATCTTTTGACGCTCATCCTGCAGTGTCACGTATTGACGCATGCGGGCGCGCAGGTTTTTCGCCTTGCCCACGTAGATGACATCGCCCTTGGCATCCTTCCAAAGGTAGCATCCGGGCTGTGTGGGAACGCGCGAAACCTGCTCGGCAAGCGTTGGTATGTTGTCGTGACCGGCCACGCGCACCTACTTGCGACGAAGCAGCGCCGAGACCTCGGGCATCTTAAGGACGACGGCAAGGCCAAAGGTAACAACAAGCGAGGCGACACCCGCAACGCAAACGTAGCCAAGAGTAATCAGAATCGAGCCGCCAAGTGCCCCGACAAAGTGTTCAAGCGCCCACATGACGCCGGCGCCTGCGGCAGCACCTAGGCCACCGAGCAAAAGGCCAAAGAAACCGCCATGTAGGATAGATTTGACCTGAAGGCCACGCAGGCGACGACGCAGCCACCACAGCGAACAGCCGACCAAGATCACGTAGTCGACGACATACGAAAGCGCGATTGCCGGCATACCGAAGCCCAGCACAACGCCAAACAGCAGAACCGAGCCGGCCTGGCCGATGGCGGAATACAGGCAATAGCGGCTATAGGGCTTCATGTCGAGCAAGGCAGAGAAGCTCTTCTGCATCAACACGACCACGCCGTAGAGCGGCAGCGAGAGCGCCAGGTAGACAAGGTACTCGGACACCAGCGCCACGCCGGATTCATCGAACTTGCCAGCACAGTAGATCATATTGAGCGGACGTGCGAAGACAATCAGGCACAGTGCGAACGGAATCAGGAAGAACAGCATCTGGGCGACGCCACGCGAAATGCCCGTGCGAACGCTGTCGTAATCCTTCTCCTGTGCGTCATGAGAGAGCTCGGTATAGAGCGCCGTCGAAAGCGAGGCGGCAATCAGCGCGTAGGGCAGCGTGTACCACAGGCGCGCATAGGCGATGACGGAAGGACCCGTCTCGGGCTGGACCACCAGCGCGGCAGCGTTGGTGATAGAAGTCGAGACAAACATGCACACCGTGGCGAGCAGCGTCGGGATACCGAGCGCAATCGTCTGGCGCAGCGCGGGGTCCTTAAAGTCGATATGGATATGGGGATGCACGCCGTGCTTGCCAAGCGCGGGAATCTGACATGCCATCTGAACAAAGACACCGAGGGTCGTACCGGCCGCAATCAAGATGATGCCGGCACGTTCGCCAAACTGTGCGGACACGGGCGCAAAACCCATAAAGCTCGCAATGACGATCACATTGTTGAGGACCGGGGCAAACGTCGACCAGAAGTAGTCGCGGTGTGCGTTGAGAACGCCCGAGAACACCGAGCCCAAACCATAAAAGAGAATCTGGATGGCAAAGAAACGGAACATGAACGCAGCGGTATCCATGCTGCCGCCGTCACCCGAAAGGAACGATTGCGTCCAGATAAAGCCCGGGGCGAACACGGTCCCCAGCAACGAAATGCCACCCAGCACCAAAAGCAGAATGCCGAGCAGGTTGCCCACGTACTCGTTCGAGGCCTCGCGACCCTGCTCACGCCTCACGCCCATGTACACGGGCAAAAACGCCGTCACGAGCATGCCGCCCATCACGAGTTCGTAGAGCATATTGGGCAGGTTGTTGGCGACCTGATAGGAGGACGAGAGCAGCGACATGCCGATAGCGGCCGCCATTGCCCACGTGCGGATAAAACCGGTGACGCGAGACACGATAGTCAGGATGGTCATAAGCCCGGCGGAACGACCAACCGTGGAGTAGTCCGACGAGCCCATGTCGTCAGTGTCATCTCGCGACGAAGAAACTTCGGATGAGGGTGTCTGAGGCGCAGATTCTTTTGCAAAATGAGCTCCGCGCTTCAATTCTTCCTGCGGCATCGCTCAGTCCTCTCTCGTAATCGCGGCAACCGTCGCCCCGCAAAATGCAATTAAATCATCGGGTGCAAGCTCGAGCTGATAACCACGCTTGCCTCCCGAAATAAAAATGGTATCCCAAAGGACACACGTCTCATCAATGAGCGTCCGGTAGCGTTTTTTCATACCGACCGGGCTGCAGCCGCCGCGAACGTAGCCAGTCGCCGCAAGCAAATCCTTCACATGCATCATGGCCAAGGACTTCTCCCCCGCGGCACGCGCGGCGGACTTTAAATCGAGCTCGTCGGCAACAGGGATGCAGCACACGACATAGTCGTTGGACGGTGTCACACAGACCAAAGTCTTAAATCCTTGACCGGGCTCCTCGCCAAGCTGCTCCGAAATCGCGACCCCCAGGCCCACCGACTCATCGCCATCGTCTTCGTACGTATGTAGAACATAGGAAATGCCGGCGCTTTCCAGCTCGCGCATCGCATTGGTTTTTGGCGTCTTTACAGCCTTTGCCATGACATATCCTTTCCCTCGCATTCGGACGCAAGGATTAAGTATATGTCCAATTCGGCTGCATACGTCACTTCGGCACAGCAAGCGCCATCGAATCACAAGGAGTCGATGGCGCCCATAAACTGAATCGCCTATTTATTGAACATCAAGTTGAGCCTGACGCTCCCGGTCGCGCCTGAGCAACGGCGCCAAAAACTTGCCCGTATAACTCTGCGGACAGTCCGCAACCTGCTCCGGTGTGCCCGAAACCACGACGGTTCCGCCGCCGTTACCGCCCTCGGGACCCATATCGATCAGGCGGTCGGCAACCTTGATGACATCAAGGTTGTGTTCAATCACCAGCACCGTGTTGCCCGCATCGACCAAGCGCTGTAGCACATCGAGCAGCTGGCGGACGTCCTCAAAATGAAGGCCGGTCGTCGGCTCGTCCAAAATATAGAACGTCTTGCCCGTCTGGCGTCGATGAAGCTCCTTAGCGAGCTTCACACGCTGCGCCTCGCCGCCCGAGAGCGTCGTGGCGGGCTGGCCTAGGCTCACGTAGCCCAAGCCTACATCGTACAGCGTCTGGAGTTTGCGCTTAATCTGCGGGATATTCCCAAAGAAGGCCAGCGCCTCGGTAACGCTCATGTCTAGCACGTCCGAGATGGTCTTGCCACGGTAGGTGACCTCGAGTGTCTCGCGGTTGTAGCGTTTACCGCCGCAAACTTCGCAGGGAACGTAGATATCGGGAAGGAAGTGCATCTCGATCTTGATCTGTCCGTCGCCCTTGCACGCCTCACAGCGCCCGCCACTCACATTAAAGGAGAAACGACCCGGCGAGTAGCCGCGCGCCTTCGACTCCGGCGTACTCGCAAACAGCGCGCGAAGATCGTCCCACAGGCCGATATAGGTAGCAGGGTTGGAACGCGGCGTGCGGCCAATCGGCGACTGGTCGATATCGATAACCTTATCGATACACTCGATGCCCTCGATTTTCTTATATGGACCCACAGGGCGCGTCGAACGGTGAATGGCATTCGTAAGGGCAGGCGCAATGGTGTCGGTAACCAGGGAGCTCTTGCCCGATCCCGACACGCCGGTAACAACCGTAAGCGTACCAAACTCGATCTTGGCGGTAACGTTTTTGAGGTTGTTGGCTCGAGCGCCCGTAATTTTAAGGCAGCCGCGACCGGGCTTGCGCCGTTCATCAGGCACCCGGATCATTCGTTTGCCGGTCAGATAAGCGCCCGTCATCGACTCAGGACAAGCCATGATATCGGCAGGCGTTCCCGCCGCGACTACGTGTCCGCCGTTGACGCCGGCGCCGGGCCCCATGTCGATCACGTAGTCGGCGGCACGGATTGTATCCTCGTCGTGTTCGACGACGATAACGGTATTGCCGATATCGCGCAGGCGCTCGAGCGTCTTGATCAGGCGCTCGTTGTCACGCTGATGAAGACCGATCGAGGGCTCGTCCAGAATATAGAGCACGCCCATGAGACCCGCGCCGATCTGCGTTGCCAGGCGAATACGCTGCGCCTCGCCACCAGAAAGCGTCGCCGAGGCACGATCGAGCGTCAGATAGTCGAGTCCAACATCGACCAGAAAACGCAAGCGCTCCAGGATTTCCTTGACGATGCGCCCGCCGATAAACTGTTGGCGCTCGGTGAGCTCCAGGCCCTCAAAAAACTCGAGCGACTCACGGCACGACAGGCAGCAGACCTCGTAAATGGACTTGCCGCCCACGGTGACGGCGAGCATCTCGGGGCGCAGACGAGCACCATGGCAACTCGAGCACGGCTCCTCGCGGATGTACTTCTCCAAGCGCGCCTTAGTGTTCTCATTCGTCGTCTCGGTATAGCGCTCGTACAGGATATTGCGCACGCCCGAGAACTTGGTGTCCCACTGGCTGCGGCGCCCATCGAGCTTTTGATAGTCGACCGAAATCTTCTGGTCGCCCATGCCGTCTAAAAACGCGCGACGCACCCGCGGAGGCAGATCCTCCCACGGCATATCGACGCTCACCTTGAAGTGTTTACAGACCGCAGCGAAAATCTGCGGATAGTAGTTAGAGTTGCCAAACAGGCCGCCGAAGACCCCGTCGGCGATCGACTTCGAGGGGTCTTCGATTAGGGCCTCGGCATCGACCGTCTTCTTAAAGCCCAGGCCATCGCACTCGGGGCACGCGCCATAGGGTGCGTTGAACGAG
>CABUXL010000060.1 GCA_902495525.1 uncultured Collinsella sp. | reverse complement strand
GTGGGCGCCAGCGGAATGTGGGGTCACCGCGCGGTCCGCATCTGATGGTGTCGACGTCAATGGTATACGGGTGCATCATCGACGTCTTCAATACAGAAGATATCAGTGCGGAATGTTTTCAAAACCAAGCCCGGTCCCGGCCTGCGATAACATCGCAGGCGGTTCTTGGGCATCGCTTGCTGGCAGGGTTCCTTGTCTGAGTTGGACTTTGTTGGTCGGGCCTTTGGTCCCGCTCGCTGGTTCGCGCTTTGCGCGAACTCCGCGCTACTGGGGGTTCGTTAGGATTCCGCCGCTTGGCCCGTCGCCTCGCCCCGGTTCAGCATCGCCCTCAGCTTCTCGAAGCTCTCCTCGCTCAGGCAGTGCTCCATGTGGCAGCCCTCTTGCGACGCGACCTCAGCCGAAACACCCGCATCCTCCAGCAGCCCCACGAAAAAGCAGTGACGCTCCCACATTTGGCGAGCGACCTCCAGACCACGCTCCGTCAGATGAACGTCGCGCTTACCCATTTCGACATAGCCGTTGCTTTCCAGCGTCGCCATGGCCTTGGAAACGCTCGCCTTGGTTACGCCGAGGTACTCCGCAACGTCGATCGAGCGCACGATGCTCTGACGTTCCGACAGAACGTAGATCGATTCGAGATAGTCTTCTCCGGATTCACGTAGGGCCATGGGCCGCCTTTCGCGATGATTGCTAGTTAGCCGTTGGATACTTTCCACGGCTTACTTTACCGCAAAAGTTGCCCATGTCTTACTACTTTGCCTAAAAGTTAGCCGTGTTTCACAAAACGTGCGGGATGAAACAAAATGGGAACACGCCCCGCAAGGAGTGTCCCCAAGTGCCGAGGCGCAGCTATAGTAGCCCAAAGTGCTTGGCGGCGTTGTAGATGCCGTCGTCGTCCACGGCGGTCGTCACGTAGGTTGCCGCCGCCTTCACCGTGTCCTGCGCGTTGCCCATGGCCACACTTGTGCCCACGGCCGAGAACATCGACAGGTCGTTCTCGCCGTCGCCAAAGGCAATCGCTTCACTCGCGTCGATGCCCAGGCGCTCCAGCGTCGCCGCCACACCCAGGTCCTTGCCGCCGTTGGCCGGAATAATGTCGCAGAACAGGTCGCACCAGCGCGTGGTGAGCGAATGCGACACGGCATCGGTCACGATGTGCTCGTCAACTGGGTCAACAAAGGCACAGAACTGATAGACCGGCGCATCAAAGGCATGCTCAAACGGCTCCTCGTGGTAGACGATTCCCGCGTTGCTGCCAGCCGTCACCACGCGCTCGGACAGGCGGTTCACAAACGAGTTCTCGCCCTGCATGCACAGCGAGTCGTAGCGCCCCTGCGCCACCTGGTCCACAATCACCGCGACGTCGTCCGGATCGATCGGGCAGCTGCGGTAAACTCCCTCGGCATCAAAGCAGTGCTGGCCCGAAAGCGTAATGTACGCATCCCAGCCCAGGTCGAACAGCCAGTCCGGCATCTGGTAGGTCGGACGGCCCGTGGCGATCACGCACGCAATCCCCTGCTCGCGAAAGCTGTCGAGCACCTGCTGCGCCGACGCCGGAATCCGGTGGGTCTTAAAGCTCAGCAGCGTACCGTCGATATCGAAAAACGCGGCTTTGATCATTCTCGCTTACTCCTCGCCCTCGAGCTTTTCGCTCGCCTCGAGCCACGCCATCTCCAGCTCGTCCATGGCGGCGTGAGCCTCGTCGATCTTTGCCTGCTGCTCGCCGAGCGCCGTGTAGTTGGTGGGATCGACCTGGGCCATCGCGGCCTCGGCCTCCTCAACGCGAGCGCGCTGCGTCTCCATCTTGCGCTCGAGCGAGCTCACCTCGCGGCGGAGCTTCTGACGTTCGGCGTTGGAAAGGCCATTGGGCTGACCGCTTGCCTTAGGCTTTTCGGCCGCAGCTGCCGCGGCACCGGTGTCAAACGTGCCGGTCTTGGCGCTCGGCGCGCCCACGGGCTCGCCCTCGGCGGTAGCGTTGCACAGGCGCAGGTACTGGTCCACGCCACCGGGCATATGCGTCAGGTGGCCGTCGAGCAGCGCCCACTGTTGGTCGGTCACGCGCTCCATCAAAAAGCGGTCGTGCGTCACCAGGATCAACGTGCCGGGCCAGCCGTCGAGCAGGTCCTCGACAATCGCGAGCATGTCGGTATCCAGGTCGTTGCCGGGCTCGTCCAGGATGAGCACGTTGGGTTCGTCCAGGATTGTCAGCAGCAGCGACAGGCGACGGCGCTGGCCGCCCGAAAGATCGCCGATGCGGCTCCAGAGCTGCTGCGTCGTAAAGCCCAGACGCTCACAGAGCTTCTCGGGCGAAGTCTCCTTGCCGTCGATGACGTAGTACTTCTTATAGTTGCTGAGCACCTCGCGAATCGTGTCGCCCATGAAGGGCTCGAGCTCCTCGAGCTGCTGCGACAGCACGCCAAAGCGCACTGTCTGGCCAATCTTCACGCGGCCGCGCGTGGGCGCAATTTTGCCCTGGATCACATCAAGCAGCGTCGACTTGCCAGCGCCATTCTCGCCCAAAAGACCATAGCGGTCGCCCGCACCAATGAACCAGGTCACGTCGGAGAGTACCTGCTTGGGCGCGCCATCGACATCCGCATAGCCGGCGTCCACGTCGACCACATCGATAACCTGCTTGCCCAAGCGGCTCACGGCGAGGCGTTTGAGCTCCAGCTCGTCACGCACGGGCGGCACGTCGGCGATCAGCTCGCGGGCGGCATCCACGCGAAACTTGGGCTTGGTGGAACGAGCCTGGGCACCGCGGCTCAGCCACGCGAGCTCCTTACGTGCCATGTTGCGACGGCGCTCCTCGGTAACCGCGGCCATGCGGTCGCGTTCCACGCGCTGCAGGATGTAGGCCGAGTAACCGCCCTCGAAGGGGTCGACCTGGCCGTCGTGGACCTCCCACATGCTGGTGCAGACCTCGTCCAAGAACCAACGGTCATGCGTGACCACGAGCATGGCGCCCTGGCCACGCTGCCAGCGGGCCTTTAAGTGACGCGCGAGCCAGTTGATGGTGCGCATGTCCAGGTGGTTGGTGGGCTCGTCGAGCATGAGCACGTCGTAGTCGCCGATCAGCAGGCGCGCGAGGTCCACGCGACGGCGCTGGCCGCCCGAAAGCTCGCCCACCGTGCCCTCCCAGGGCACATCGCTAATAAGGCCGGCCAGAATCTGGCGCGTACGCGGACTCGACGCCCACTCATACTCGGGCGTGTCGCCCACGACGGCATGATGCACGGTGTCGGTATCGACCAGGTTGTCCTTTTGGCCGAGCAGACCGATCGTGGTGCCGCGACGGTGCGTCACGCGCCCGTCATCGGGCTCCAGCGTGCCGGCGAGCACGCTCAGCAGCGTCGACTTGCCGTCGCCGTTTTTGCCGACAATACCAATACGGTCGCCCTCGCCCACGCCGAGCGTCACGCTATCGAAAATATGCTTGGTGGGAAACTCTAGGCTGACGGAATCGCATCCCAAAAGAATCGCCATATGCCCTGCTCCTTCGTAGAAATTCAACGTTGTCCATAATAGCAGCGAAAAGGCGGGCCGCACACGACACAAAAAGGCGGGCCATCTCCCAAAAGAGATGACCCGCCTCTCCAATCAGTCCCGTGGCAACCGTGGCCGCCGCGGGCCTCAAGCATGTCCCGGACTAGGAGAACATGCCGGTGAGGTAATCATTCAGCCGCTTATCCTTGGGCCGTTGGAAAATCTCGTCAGTCTCGTCGTACTCGACCATATCGCCCATGTAGAAGAACGCCGTGCGGTTGGACACACGCGACGCCTGCTCCATGTTGTGCGTCACGATGACGATGGCGCGGTCGGCAACGATCGATGACATCAGGTCCTCGATCGCCAGCGTCGAGATGGGGTCGAGCGCCGAGCAGGGCTCGTCGAACAAGATCACGTCGGGGTTGAGCGCCAGCGTGCGCGCGATGCACAGGCGCTGCTGCTGACCGCCCGAAAGCGCATAGGCGCTCTTGTCGAGCTTGTCCTTGACCTCGTCCCACAGCGCCGCGCCGCGCAGGCTCTCCTCGACCATGCGGTCGAGTTCGTCGCGGTCGGTGATGCCGTGGCGCCTAGGCGCAAACGTGATGTTGTCGCGAATGGACTTGCGAAACGGGTTGGGCTGCTGGAACACCATGCCAATGGAGCGACGCAACTCGTAGGTGTTCTCGGTCTTGGTGTTCACGTTGCGCCCGCGATAGTTGATCTCGCCCTCCACGCGGCAGCCGCGAATCTCGCGATTCATAAGGTTGAGGCTACGCAAGAAGGTCGACTTACCGCAGCCCGAAGGCCCGATGAGCGCCGTGATCTCGCCCTTGTGAAAGTCGAGCGACGTATTGTGCAGTGCATGGTGGTCGCCATAGTACACGTTGACGTCCTTGGTGGAGAGCACGACCTCGTCGCTCACGGCCTTGCCGCTCACGCGCACGCGCTTCTCGCTCTCCCCCACACTCGATAGAAAGTCCTGGGTGTCGGACGCGGCCGCTTCGGTTGCGGGCGTTGCATTTATCTCGCTCATTCGGCCGTCATCTTCCTTGCCAGTTGCTTGCCCACGATACGGGCAACTACGTTAAACAGCAGCACGCAGATCATCAGCAGTGCCGCGGTGCCCCAGACGATCTGCTGGGCCTCGGGGCTGCCCTCGCCGTAAATCTTGTAGATGTGCACGGCGAGCGACTCACCGGGACGGAACACGTTCCAGGCGCAGGTAGGGCTCGACAGGTTAAAGCTCAAGAAGTTCAGACGCACCGGCGAGCTCATGCCCGAGGTAAAGAGCAGCGCCGCGGCCTCGCCAAACACGCGGCCGGCCGAAAGCACGATGCCGGTCACGATGGCAGGCATGGCCTCGGGGATCAGGATGTGCAGCGTGGCCTCCCAGCGAGTAAGGCCCATGGCCAGGCACGCATCGCGCTGGGCCTGTGGCACGTCCTCGAGCGCCTGCTGAATCACGCGCACCAGGATGGGAATGTTAAACATGGTGAGTGCGACGGCGCCGGAGATGATGGAGTACTTCCAGCCCAGCTGCACCGAGAACACCAGAAAGCCGAACATGCCGACGACGATGGAAGGCAGCGAGGACAGCGTCTCGATGGCGGTGGAGGCGATGTCGCGGATAGGGCCGTTCGGTGCGTACTCAACCAGGAAGACCGCTCCGCCTAGGCTGATGGGCACCGAGATGATCAGGGTGATCAGCAGCAGATAGAACGAGTCGAACAGCTGGTAGAGCACGCCGCCCTGGGTTCCGTTGGCGCGCGCGGGCTGCGTGAGGAAGCCCGGCTTAAGCAGCGTCGAGATACCCTCGAACAGGATGTAGGCCACCATGGAGATGACGATGAGCATGACGATGGCGGCGATCGCCGTCAGCACGCCCGTGGCGATGCGGTCCTGCTTTTGGACGCGCCCGAGTCTCGCCTCGTCGATGTGGATGCGCGCGCTAGCCACGAGCCTTCGCCCCCTTGCGGCCAATGAGGTGGATGATCAGGATGAAGATGAGACTCATGCCCATCAGCAGCAGGCCGAGCGCCCACAGGACATCGTCCTGGGCCGAGCCCTCGGCATAGACCGCCATGGACGTGGTGAGCGTGGTGGTGATGGTGGACGCCGGCGACAGCAGCGAGGTCGGCATGGCCTCGATACCGCCGATAACCATGCGCACGGCGAGCGTCTCGCCAAAGGCGCGGGTCATGCCAAGGATGACCGCGGTCATGAGCGACGGCATGGCAGACTTGAGCACCACGTGCCAGATGGTCTGCCAGCGGGTGTAGCCCAGCGCGAGCGAGCCCTGACGGTAGCTGTCGGGCACGGCACGCAGGCCATCGACCGAAAGCGTGGTCATGGTCGGCAGGATCATGACGGCCAGCACGATGGCGCCGGGCAAGATGCCCAGACCCGTGCTCACGTGGAAAACGCTCTTCATAAGGCCGACGACCACGTGAAAGCCAATCAGTCCAAAGACGACCGAGGGAATGCCGGTCAAAAGCTCAATAAGCGGCTGAAAGACCTTGGAACCAAATTTGGGTTGGATCTCGACCGCAAAGATGGCGGAGCCGATGGCGATGGGCAGCGCGATAAGCGTGGAGAGCACCATGACCGCAAACGAGGTGACGATCAGGGGCAGGGCGCCGGTGTAGGGCAGGCCGTTTTTGGCCGTGTTGGCCAGGTCCCACTTGGTGCCGGTAAAGAACTCGACGACCGAAACGCCGTCCTTGAAAAAAGCCGATAGGCCCTTTTGGGCGACCATAAAGATGAGCGCGGCAACGACAAGCGTCACGAGCGCTACGCACGCGCCCGTGACGCCCAGGCCCACGTTCTCAAGGTCGCGCTTTGGCAGCTGTTTTGCCATTGCAAACCTTTCCGGGGGCGATTACTTATTTAGCAGAGACCTTGCCGCTGGCGTCCTTGACGACCTTCATGGCAGAGACGGGGATAAAGCCCTGCTCCTCGACGAGCTTGCTCTGGACGTCGTCGGAGAGCATGAACTCCAGGAAGGCCTTGGTAGCCTCGTCTGCGTCCTTTGCGCAGTACATGTGCTCGGTCGCCCAGATCTTGAAGGAGCCGTCGGTGACATTCTTGCTCTTGGGCTCCACGCCCTCGACCTTGATGGCGTTGAACTTGGAGTCGTCGAAGTGCGAGAAGTCGAGGTAGGAGATGGCGTTGTCGGTGCTGCCCATCTGAGTCTGGACGTCGCCGGACTTGTCGAGCTCGGCGTCGCCCTTAAAGTCGACAGCCTCGTCGCCAAAGACGGCAGCCTCGAAGGTGGCGCGAGTACCGGAGCCGGCCTTGCGGTTGAGGACGACGATCTTGGCGTCGTCGCCGCCGACCTCCTTCCAGTTGGTGATCTGGCCGGAGAAGATGCCCTTGAGCTGCTCGAGGGACAGGTCGTCGACCGTCACGTTCTTGGAGACGACGGGGCCCATGCCCACGACGGCAACCTCGTGGTCGACGAGCTTCTTGACCTGGTCGGCCTCGAGTTTGGTCTCGGCGAAGACGTCGGAGTTGCCGATGGTGACGGTGCCGGCGGCAACAGCGGTCAGGCCCTTGCCCGAACCGTTACCCGAGCCGGAGACGGAGACGTCCGGGTTGGCATCCATGAACTTCTCGGCAGCGGCCTCGACGAGAGCCTGGAACGAGGAGGCGCCGTCGTAGGTCACCTCGCCGGAGACGGACTCGGCAGCAGCGGCGCTACCCTTGTCGGCGGCGTCGGATGCGCCGGAGCCGCCGCAACCAACGAGACCGAGACCGACGATGCTGGCAAGACCACCAGCGAGGCCGAGGAACTGACGACGAGAATAAGCCTGATCGAGCATGATCTTCCTTTCATACATGCGACTCGCGGGCACCCCGCCCGCTTTGCTGTTTGGAAAGATACGGCCCCGACCGGGCAGCGTCCGCGCCAACTACGGTTTCTTACGGGCATTTGATAGACCCTTACCGCAAGCGCAGCACGGCCTTTACAAACGAATAACAAACCCGCCACCAAGCATGACCCGCCTTTTACACCAATAAAAACAAAGTTGCGGTGAAATAGTTCCTGCTTGGCCATCAAATGGCCCATTCTAGGAACTATTCCACCGCAACTTAGATTGGGAAACCGCGAGACCTTAAAGCTCTAATTCATTCAAACGGAGGATCGCAACAATATAGATCTTGAGCGCCTGCTTGAGCTGGTCCTCGTTGGCGCACTCGTTGGGACCGTGCATCTGGCCGCCCCACTCGGGCAGCTCCAGGCCGGTCTCCTCGGGGCCAAACGAGACGGCGCGGGCAAAGTTGCGCGCGTACGTACCGCCGCCCATAGCAAAGGGCTCAGCATGCTTGCCCGTAAACTCGTTATAGGTATCAATAAGCGCCTTCACGGCCGGATCGTCGGCAGACACCGAGAACGGCACCTTAGCGCGACCCAGCTGACACGTCACGCCAAAACGGCCCACGAGCGGGTCGAGCTGCTCGCGGATGGTATCGGCACTCGTACTGTCGGGGAAGCGCACGTCGATGACCTGCTCAATATGGCCATCCGCCACGCGGATGACTCCAGCGTTGCAGGTAAGCGGGCCAAACGCCGGACTCGTCGCATCGATACCTAGGCCGCGGCCATAGGCATCCGCATGCACAAAGGCCAGGAACTTGACGAACTCGTGCTCGGCAGGCGTCAGCAGACGCTCGTCGCGTGCACCAAACGCGTCCTCGGCCTCGCGCAGATACGCCACGATCAGGCCGACGGCGTTGATCGTTCCCTCTGGCATCGAAGCGTGGCCGCCAATACCGTGGGCGAAAATCTGCGCATGCCCGTTATCAAGCGCCGTGATCTCCAGGCGGTCGGCGTTCTCAACGGGCGCCGGCAGCTCATCGGCGGCAATCGCGAGCTCGCAGATGGACTGCGACGGAATGGCGTTGCTCGCCTCGGCACCGCTCCAGGACACAATGCGCCCGCCGTCGATCTTGGGGCTCACAAACGTCGCCCCAAACTGGCCCTTCTCGGCATTGCAGACCGGGAACTCGGCATCGGGCGTAAACAAAAAGTCGGGGTCTGCGTGGTTCTCCAGATAATGGTGAACGTCGGACATGCCCACTTCCTCATCGCAGCCCAGCAGTGCGCGAAAGGTATAGCGCGGCACAATGCCGTGCTTGAGCAGGTAGGCACCGGCGTAGAGCGACAACACCGCCGGACCCTTGTCATCAATCACGCCACGGCCGAGCAGCCATCCCTCGCGACGCTCCATCGCAAACGGGTCGGTGTTCCAGCCGGGGCCGGCGGGCACCACGTCCACGTGGCAGATGGTCGCGAGCTGCTTGTCGCCGCGACCCGGGATATCGGCAATGCCCACATAGCCCTCGTCGTCGCTCGTCTGGTAGCCGAGCTTTTGCGCAATGCCGAGCGCGCAATCGAGCGCATCACGAACCGGGCGGCCAAACGGCGCGCTAGGCTCCGCATCGGCAGCAACGGCTACGGACGGATAACTCACCAGCTGCTCGATATCGGCGACGACATCCTCCCAGACCTCGTCGACATACTCGGTAACGCTCTGCTCCACCTGATTCATGGACTGCCTCCTTACCAATGAGCGACGGGTACGCCCGCCCCTCACATCAAGTGCTTATATAGCGAAAAGTTTAGCAAGCTCGGCCACCGAGTGCACCACTGCATCGGCACCCGCCGCCTCGTGCTCGCCCGGCGCCGCCGCGCCCGAATAGATACCGATGCACGGTACGCCCATTGCGTGCGCGCCCTCCACATCGTTGAAGCGATCGCCGATCATCACGGCATCGCACGCCGTCATACCGAGCTCTGCCAGGGCATCGCGGACCGAATCGGCCTTGGTCTCGCGCCCCTGCAGCGGATTCATGCCAGCCACCGCCTCAAACTGAGAAAGACCCAGCTCATGCACCATGTCGATACACTTCGCCTCCATGCGCGACGTCGCCACGGCCAAGCGCTTGCCCTGGGCGACCAACCCATCCAGCAGCTCGGGGATCCCGTCGAACACGGGATACTCCTCCGGTCCCAGCTCGTCAAAAAAGGCACGGTACTCGTCGGCCACCACAAGCGACTCCTCGCGGGAAAAGCCATAAAAGTCGTGAAAGCTCTTCCACAGGGGCGGCCCGATCATGCGGCGCAGGTCACCCATCTGCGCCTCCGAAAACCCGCGCGCGGCCAACGCCTTGCGCGTCGAGGTCATCACCGCCCGACCCGTATCGGCCACCGTGCCGTCAAAATCGAACAACACAATCGGCCGCTCGCATAGCTGTAATGCCGCCATCGGCATCCCTCTTCCCCAGTTGATGATTTCCACACCGTCACTTCAAACTGTTGACTATTCAACAATTGAACCTAGCAATGTAGAGCAACTCAACTATACTTGTCGCACTTTGCTCTAAGAAGGCGGCGCGCAAGCGCCCCAACGAAAGGTGCAATTATGTCTTTTGCCATCATAACCGACTCCACGTCGGACATCTCCCCCGCCCGCGCTCAAGAACTCGGCATTTACGTGATTCCGCTGCATGTGATTATCGAGGGCGAGGACCTGCTCGACCAGGTACAGATTACCGCCCAGGAGTACGTCGCGCGCATGGCCGGCTCCGAGCAGCTGCCGCACACCTCGCAGCCGAGTGCCGGCGAGTTCAAGGCACTCTTTGACCGCGTGCGTGCTGACGGCCACGACAGCGCGATCTTTATCTCGCTGTGCAGCGAATGGTCCGCCTGCTATTCCAACGCATGCCTGGTCGCCGAGACCCACGAGCTCGACGTGCGCTGCATCGATTCGCGCACTGGCTCGGGCGCCGAGGGCCTGCTGGTGGAGTACGCGCGGGCCATGCGCGAAGATGG
>CABUXL010000059.1 GCA_902495525.1 uncultured Collinsella sp. | reverse complement strand
GAATGACGATGCCCTTGCCTCGCACGGAGACAAGCGTATTTGCGGTGCCGAGGTCGATGGCAAGATCGCCCGCATAGCTACCGAAGAACATATCCATCAAAGAAAACAACGCAACTCCTGATGTGTTGGATGATTGCTGGAAAACTACTAGCTCATGATACTAGCGCAAGCCCGGCACCTCACTTGCGGTGAAGCGCCGGGCAAAGCTAAATCCCATAAGGTCACTACTGGTTGTCAGCAGCCGAGAAATCCATATCGAGCGAGGAAACGGCCCAGCCGATATGGTTGTCAGAGCGCACGAATTTGACGGTGTACTCCTGCTCGCCGCCCTTGGACAGCGATGCCTTCACCTTGGCGGTCGTCTCGGTCATGGACTGATCCATGCCCTCGACGGACACGGTGGCACCCTGCGGAATCGAGGAGATGATCATCGACTTAGCGTCCTCGGACAGGCTCGAGGCCAGACAAGACTCGGCCTTTGCGGTGTCACCGTCGCCGGCGGCCTGGAACAGATCGGAAACCACAGATTCCTGAGACGGGAAGCCAAAGCCGCGCGTGTAGGCAAAGCCCAGACCGCCCGCGGCGATCAAAATGAGCAGAAGCAGCACGATGAAGACTTTAAGACCCGTGTGGCGATGGCGACGACGGACCTTGGCCTGCTTACGATCCTGACGATCCTGCTGGACCATCTCGGACTCGGACAGCGTAAAGAAGCCGGTGTCCGAGGGATCGGGCATAAACTGACCGGTCGCGCCCGTAGGATCGAGCGGATCGACGGCAGGAGCGTCCATCGCGGGCGCCGGAGCCGTGGCCATGGCCGTCTGGGCAGACAGCGCGGCAAGCGAATCGTGCACGCGGGCAAGCTCATCGGCCTGCTCGGAGGTGAGCTGGTAGATGCCATCGGCAGTAGCGGCGTTAAAGGCGTCGAGTGCGTCGGAGGGACGGCCGGCGGCAGAAAGCGCCTGACCCATGCCGGCGTTGAGCGCACGCGTGTCGTCACGGGGACCAGCAAAGTCGATAGCCGTACGGTAGGTCTCCACGGCATCCGCCGGACGGCCGAGCTTAATGAAGCAACGTCCAAGCTCGCCGAGTGCGGCGGCAGGAGCCGGATTGGCGCCGTCGATGGCAGCCTGACGGAAGGCAGTACCCGCGTTGGCATAGTCGCCCGACTGGAACAGCGCGTTACCCAGGCCCAGATAGGCCTTGAACGGCGTGGCATAGGAAGCATCCTGCGTAGCAGCAGAGAACGCCTGAGCGGCCGTCGTGTAGTCGCCCACGGCGGCGAGCGCCTTACCGCGATTGGTGAGCAGCGCGCCGCGCTTGCCGTAGGTGCCGTCGTTGAGGGCGGCGGCGTAGGCCTCGGCGGCCTCGGCATACATGCCCAAGTGCATCAAGGCGTTGCCACGAAGGTGATCGGCCTCGCCCATAATCTCATCGGGAGTCTTTGCCGCCCCAAGCATCTGGGCTGCAGCGGAAAAATCACCCGCGCGGTAAGCGGCGCGGCCCTGTTGGATCAGCTGGCTATTCAAGGAAGTCCCCTTTACTCGTGAACGATCTCGACATGGACGATCTCGTCGCCGGCACGCAGCTGCGAAATCACATCGAGACCCTCGACCGTGGTACCAAAGACGGTGTAACCGGAATCGAGGTTATGCTGGGCACCCAGGCAGAAGTAGAACTGCGAACCCGCGGAATCGGGGTCCATGGAGCGTGCCATGGCAAGGGCGCCATCGACATGGCTGTTGCGCGGGTTGGTGGCAAACTCGCCCTTGATGCAGTAGCCGGGGCCACCGGTACCGGGCATGCCGTCGGGGCCCTCAAGACCGGCAGCGACGTCGGCGCCGGACATATCGCGGGTATTGGGGTCGCCGCCCTGAATGACGAAGCCGGGAACATAGCGATGGAACTTAAGGCCGTCATAGAAGCCCATCGTGGAAAGCTCGCAGAAATTCGCCACATGGATGGGGGCGCCCTCGCCGTCAAACTTGACCTTGATGGTACCCTTCGACGTCTCGATTACGGCGCACTCGTCGCCGGCAAGCTGATACTCGGGCGTGTAGAGCTCTTTCTTAAAACCAAACATGTGGTTCCTTCCTCGTGCGTTTAAAGCATATTTGTACGAATTGTAGCAATAAGCATGGGCTTACATCAATTGCGCACGTAGGTTATGCCGACTATAGCGAACTAATTTTAGGAACGCTGCTGCGGCTTCCAGGAACCGACATTGGCGTCGTACTGGTTCAGCGCGCTGTTGCCGCCCTGCGCGATGGGCGCCAGGATCTCGCTTTGGTGAGAACTCATCGACTCGCCATCGGGAATGGCCAGCGAGATGTCCCAACTCTGGCAGATCACGTCGACGCGCTCATACATCCACTCGGCAAGCTGCTTTAAGTGGGCAATGTCGTCCGCATAGACCGTATCGTCCTGGTACTTAAGGTTGCTGAGCTCATCTTGCGTCTTTTTGATCTGGTCGCGCAGGGCGTAGGCACTCTGCGACAGCTCCTGACGGGTGGACAGCGGCGTTCGGAGATAGCCGTTGTTAAAGGAATCGATGACCTCGCCGATCTGGTCCTCGTCACCGTAGGAAACGATGGTCTGATACAGACCGTCGAGCCTGGTATAGAGCTGATCATCGGTGAGCACGGTTTCTTCCTGGACTACCTCGGCAGAATCGTCCTGCTTGGTATCGTCCTCGGTCGCCTCGCCCTTTTGGCGCGTGGGGAAGGTCGTCTGCGCAGCCTGGCCAAACTGGTCGTAGAAGCCAGGCATAACGCCCATGGGATCGGTCGTCACGAACCAATAGGCACCGCCGCAAACGACGGCGAGGACCGCAATGATAATGAGCGGCTTGGGGATATGGCGCTTGTGCTTGTGATAGGCGTCCTCGTCGGGGTGCACCTTGCGCTTGGGTTTTTGAGCATCGTCATGCAGGGAAACGGGCGTGGGAATATCGACCTTGGGGATACCGAAATCCTTATCGAAAGCCGGCAGCACACAGGTCTCATTGGGGTCGGCGGCGTCCGAAAGCACCGCAGCGGCAGAGGCTGGCGCATGCGGCACCTCGGTATCGATCTGCTCTTGCGTTAGGCGCGGAAAGCCCGCCGTGTGGCCCGCTGCCAGGTCGGATGCGGCCGCGTCCTCGGAGAGGATACCCGGAGCAGGGCGTCCGCATTTGGGGCACGTGCGATCATGCGGAGAAAGACGGGCACCGCAGCCCTCACAGAACACGAACTCGGTGTGCTCGGGACCATCGCCCGGACCCACATAGGCGTTGCAGTAGGGGCAGAACGAGGCGCCGTCCTCGATAGTCTTAAGGCAATGCGGGCAGATCACGGCATCCTCTTTTCGAAGCAATTCATACAGTCGAAGTTAGAGCATAGCATCGCCACGCCCCCACAGGAGCAAGGCACCAATTCAACATCGCCAGGGCGCGTAGCTACTTCTTCTTTTTGCTTGGCATCGAGACTTTGATGCCTTGGGCGGACTTGGTCACACGAGAGCGCTTGGCTCCGGTACTCTTCTTTTTCTTGGGCTGGGCCTGGGCCACGCCCTCGAGTGCGCGGGCCTCGGCCTCGCGAGCGGTGCGATCTTCGCGGCGCTGCGCCATGTCGGCGGCGACGCGCTTGGCAAAACGCTCGGCCGTCGAGCCCGTCGAGCTCACCTTGCCGCCACCGCGACCCAGGCGGACGCGCACACCGCGGCCAAAACCAGTTGCGGCATGACGACGACGCGGCTTGAGCGAATCCATCATCGTGGCGAGCTTAAAGAACACCGAGCAGGTAAAGACCACGATGACAGTCAAGATAACCATCTGGCCCATCGACAGGTTGGCAATAGACAGCAGCTCCGGGAATCCGATAACGCCCACCAAGATGCCGGCGACTACAAACACAAAGAGCACCACACGTAAGGGCGTGAGAGGCTGCGAGATGCGCCAAATCAGGCTGACGCTCGCCGCGCACGACGTAAGCAGACACATCGTAGACAGCGTGAGCTGGCTAAAGCCAAACACGCGCGCCACAAAGATATCGAGTGCCGCAGCCAAAATGACCGCAATCGACGCCGGCAGTGCACGCTTGAGCACGTTGGTCAAAAACGCACCCTTCACGCGAGCATTGTTGGGCTCCAGGCCCAACACAAAGCCCGGCGCGCCGATGCAGAAGAAGTTAATGAGCGTCATCTGGATGGGCTCGAAGGGGTACGGCGGCAGCGCGATGCACAGCGCCGCCAGGCCCATCGAGAACAGCGTCTTGGTCAGGAACAGCAAGGCCGAACGCTGCAGGTTGTTGATGGAGCGACGGCCCTCGGCCACCACGGCGGGCATCGAGGCAAAATCGTTGTCGACGAGTACGATCTCGGCCACGTTGCGCGCGGCATCGGAGCCGGCCGCCATGGCCACGGAGCAGTCGGCCTCCTTGAGCGCCAGCACGTCGTTGACGCCGTCGCCCGTCATGGCCACGGTGTGCTCGCGGCGCTTGAGCGCCTGCACGAGCTCGCGCTTCTGCTGCGGGGTCACACGACCAAAGACATGGTAGCGGTCCACTGCGGCATCGAGCTTGGCCGGCGTATCGAGCGTCGTGGCGTCCACATAAGCGTCCGCCCCCGGCACGCCCACCACGCGCGCGATCGACGACACCGTACGCGGGTCGTCGCCACTGATCACGTTGAGGGTCACGCCCTGCTCGTTAAAGTAGCCGATGGTTTCGGCCGCCGAGGTACGAATCTCGTCGCGGATGGTCACAAAGCCCACGGGCTCGGCCTCGCCCACCATATCGCCATCGGGCGTAAAGCCGTCAACACGGGCCACCACGAGCACGCGGCAGGTATCGGCAAGCTCGGCGACACGGTTCTCGACCTGGGCAAACACACGATCAGAGAGCACAAACTGCGCGGCGCCCATCACATAGGAGCCCTGCGCAAACGACGCGCCGCTCCACTTTTTGGAGGACGAGAACGGAATGACCGACAGCGGCTCAGACACCTCGACCGGGCGATCGGCGTAATAGTTGAGCAGCGCCTGGCAGGTCTCGTTGGCATCGGCCGAAGTCGCACGTGCCACGTTAGCCAGCGCAAAATCGAGCACCGTGGTATCGACGGGAACAGCCACCTTGTCCGAGTCCACGCCAAAGCCAACACCCTCAACCGGCAGCGGATACGTGCCCTCAACCTCCATGCGGCCCGACGTGATGGTGCCCGTCTTGTCCAGGCACAGCACGTCGACGCGCGCGAGCGTCTCGATGCAGTAGAGCTGCTGCGCCAGCACCTTGCGACGCGCCAGGCGCACCGTGGCGATGGCGAGCACCGACGAGGTCAGCAGCACCAGGCCTTGCGGGATCATGCCCAGCAGGGCGCCCACCGTGGACAGCAGCGCCGACGAAGGCACATGACCAGCCAACAGCTCGGAGAAGCACCACGAAAGCGCGCTATCGCCCGGGGTTCCCGCGGCATCCCACAGCTCGCTCACACTCGAGGCAAACAACGCCAAACCGAGCGGGATCATGATGATGCTCGCAAAGCGCACGATGGCGTTAAGCGCGTTCATGATCTCGGAATTGACCTTTTTGACGTACTTGGCCTCGTTATTAATTTTGGCCACGTAGTTGTCGGCGCCGACATGGATCACGCGGGCGCGCAGCAGGCCCGAGTCGATAAAGCTGCCGCTCATGAGCTCGGAACCGGGCTGTTTCTTAATAAGGTCGCTCTCGCCCGTCAGCAGGCTCTCGTTCACGAGTGCCTCGCCCGAAACCACCACGGCGTCAGCGGGAATCTGGTCGCCGCGCCCCAGGCGAATGATGTCGTCGAGCACGATCTGGTCCAGGTCGAGCTCCACCTCGACGCCGTCGCGCACCGCGATGGCCTTCTTGGAGGTCAGCAGCGTGAGCTTATCGACCATCTTCTTGGAACGCATGGACTGAATGACGCCAATAGCGGTATTGAGGAACACCACGAACAGGAACGTCAGATTCTTAAACGAACCGGTCAAAATGACCAGGAACGCCAAGATCACGTTGATCAAATTGAACAGCGTGCAGAGGTTCTCGATGATGAGCTCTTTGACCGACTTGGTCTTGAGTTCCATGTTGCGGTTGATCTTACCGGCGGCGATGCGCTCCTCGACCTCGGCGGTCGAGAGTCCGCGCTCGATATCCGTTACTGCCATACCACGTCCCATCACGTCGCGTCGGTATAAGAAAAACCGCCCGGACCATGCGAGGTTCGGACGGTCTTACGTTCGATGGTGCCCCATGTTGGATTCGAACCAACGACCTTCTGCTCCGGAGGCAGACGCTCTAATCCCCTGAGCTAATAGGGCGAACGACTGGCATTATACCCAAGTGCGTCATGGGCTAACAAAAGAAAAGAAAAAGCTTTGCAATTCCATGGGAGACGAGGCGCAACGGCCCACTTTAGAAGGCAAAAGCGAGTCAGATAGTATAAACTCACATGCACCATATACACGGCTCGCGATGCGGGCCGTTTTTGCAAAAGTTATCCATTCGAGGTGAGAGGCACACCATGATTGCAATTTTAAAGCAGAGCGCCAGCGACGAGGCCGTAAGCCATATCGTCAGCTGGATTGAGAAAAAGGGTCTGAAGACCGATGTCTCGCGCGGCGAGAACGAGACGATCATCGGCCTGGTGGGCGATACGACCAAGATCGACCCGTTCCTGCTCGAGTCCATGGACGTCGTCGAGCGCGTGCAGCGCGTCTCCGAGCCTTTTAAGCGTGCCAACCGTAAGTTCCACCCCGAGGACTCCGTCATCGACTGCGGTCACGGCGTCAAGATCGGCGGCGACCAGTTCCAAGTCATCGCCGGCCCCTGCTCCGTCGAGGGCGAGAACCTCATTCGCATCGCACGCCGCGTGAAGGCCGCCGGCGCCACGATGCTGCGCGGCGGTGCCTACAAGCCCCGCACCTCCCCCTACGCCTACCAGGGCATGGGCCCCGCCGGCCTCGACCTGCTGTGCGAGGCGTCTGCCGAGCTCGACATGCCGATTGTCACCGAGATCATGGACCCACGCGACGTGCAGGTCTTCCTTGACAAGAAGATTGACGTCATGCAAATCGGCGCCCGCAACGCCCAGAACTTCCCCCTGCTCAAGGAGGTCGGCAAGACCCAGACCCCGATTCTGCTCAAGCGCGGCATGTCCGGCACGATCGACGAGCTGCTCATGGCTGCCGAGTACATCATGAGCGAGGGCAACGACAACGTTATCCTGTGCGAGCGCGGTATCCGCACCTTCGAGACCCGCACCCGCAACACCTTCGACCTTAACGCCGTGCCGGTGCTGCACCACCTGTCGCACCTGCCCGTCGTCGCCGACCCCAGCCACGCCACCGGCTACACCCGCTACGTCGAGCCCATGGCGCTCGCCGCGACCGCCTGCGGTGCCAACGGCCTGGAGATCGAGGTCCACGACGAGCCGAGCCGCGCCTGGTCCGACGGCGCCCAGGCCCTCACCCCCGACCAGTTCGACGACACCATGCGCCGCATCCGAGCCATCCGCGAGGTTGTCTGCCAAGAGACCATGGAGTAGCCCATGGGTACGGTGAGAAACGCGCGCGTTAACCAGGGCGGCCCCAAGTGCGCCGGCATCGTCGGCCTTGGCCTCATCGGCGGCAGCTTTGCCCGCGGCTATGCACAGGCGGGCGTCCGCGTGCTGGCCTGGGACCCCGATGACGATGTCATGACGGCCGCCAGCATGGGCACTGTCGCCGGAGAGCTCAACGACAAGACACTCGGCGAATGCGACATCATCGTCCTGGCTTGCTACCCCGAGGCATGCATCGAGTGGCTCGAGACGCACGCCAAGGCGCTCGCCGACGCCACCGACACCGACGCCATCATGGGCCCCGTGGTGATCGACACGGTCGGCGTCAAGGGCATCGTGTGCGAACGTGCCTTTGAGCTTGCCCGCGAGCACGGCTTTTACTTTGTGGGCGCGCACCCCATGGCGGGCACCCAGTTCTCGGGCTACGCTAACTCTCGTGCCGACCTGTTCCAGGGCGCCCCGCTGGTGCTCGTACCGCCCGCGGTAGACGATGCGCTCAAGCTGGAGCTTTTGGGCCAGGTGCGCGAGATGGTGCGCCCCTTGGGCTTTGGCAAGTTCAGCGTGACCAGCGCCGCCGAGCACGACCGCGTCATCGCCTTCACGTGCCAGCTTGCGCACGTGGTATCCAACGCCTACGTCAAAAGCCCCACCGCCCAGGTCCACCACGGCTTTTCGGCCGGTAGCTACCGCGATCTCACCCGCGTGGCGCACCTCAACCCGCAAATGTGGTCCGAGCTCATGATCGACGACGCCGATGCGCTTGCCTTCGAGATCGACCATCTGATCGAATCGCTCGGCGCCTACAGCCGCGCCCTTAAGGACCGCGACCAGCGCTATCTGGAGAATCTCCTTGCCGAGGGCGACCGCATTAAGCGCGCACTCGACGACGAGGCCTCCCACTAGACCACCTATCACGCCAGGTCGAAAGGACCATAGCTTATGGCGATTGCCATCGATATCGACACTGCACGCCCCTACCAGGTGCATGTTGGCACGTTTTTGCTGGAGCAGGCGGGACCGCTCGTGCGCGCCACTGCCGGCGGCACCAAGGCCGTCATCGTGACGGACACCAACGTGGGCCCGCTCTACCAGATGCCCGTTAAGCAGAGCCTGGAGGCATCAGGCTACGAGGTGAGCATCTGCACCTTCGAGGCCGGCGAAGCCCATAAGCGCGCCGAAACCTATGTTGCCATTTTGGAGTTTGTGGCCGAGCACGAGCTTTCGCGCTCCGACGTGATTGTGGCACTCGGCGGCGGTGTCGTGGGCGACGTGGCGGGTTTTGTGGCCGCCACCTACATGCGCGGCTGCAAGTTTGTGCAAATCCCGACGAGCCTGCTCGCCATGGTGGATTCGTCGGTGGGCGGCAAGACCGCCATCGACCTGGCTGCCGGCAAAAACTTAGCCGGCGCCTTTTGGCAGCCAAACGTGGTTATCGCCGACGTGGGGTGCCTGGCCACCCTCACGCCCGAGCAGTTCGCCGACGGCTGCGGTGAGGTCGTCAAGCACGCCGTGATCGCCGACCCGGAGCTTTTTGCCGAGTTGGAGAAGACCCCGCTCACGCTGGAGCTACTCAACCGCGATGTGGCCCGCGTAGCGCTCATCATCGCCCGCAATATCGACATCAAGCGCGCCGTGGTCGTCGCCGACGAGCGCGAAACCAACCAACGCAAGCTCCTCAACTTTGGACACAGCGCCGGACACGCCGTCGAGGCCTGCGAGCACTTTGAACTCGGACACGGCAACTGCGTGTCGATCGGCATGGGCATTATCACGCGCGCCGCAGCGCTACATGGCATTTGCGACGCCGAACTGCCGGGGCGCATCGAAGAGCTATGCGCGCGCCACGGCCTCAAGACCCGCTGCGAGCTTTCCGCCGACGCCGTCTTTGCCGAGGCACTCCACGACAAGAAGCGCACGGGCGACACCATCGACCTGGTGATTCCCCACGGCATCGGCCGCTGCAGCATCGACCGCACGCCGCTTTCCACTTTCCACGAACTCATTGCCGAGGGCCTCGGCCAGAAGGGAGACGCATCCGCATGCTAGCCCGCATCACCCCGTCCCCGCTTAAGGGCACCGTTCCCGCCATCGCGTCCAAGTCGATGGCGCACCGTCTCATCATCTGCGCTGCCCTTGCCAACGGAGAGACGCATGTGACCTGCAACACCACCTGCGCCGATATTGAGGCCACGGTCCGCTGCCTCACGGCGCTCGGCGCCCGCATCGAGACCGTCGAGGACGGCTTCCAGGTCCACCCCACCATGAAGAGCATTGAGTTCGGCCTGCTCAAGGCCCTTGCCGGCGGCACGCTCGACTGCGGCGAGAGCGGCTCCACGCTCCGCTTTATGCTGCCCGTCGCCTGCGCGCTGGGCGCAGAGGCAACCTTTGTGGGACAGGGCCGCCTAGGCGCACGCCCGCTGTCCCCGCTCTCGGACGAGATCATTGCCGCCGGCTGCGACCTACAGGGTCTGGGCGGTTTTCCGCTCAAGACAAGCGGACGCATGCGCCCGGGCACCTTTGTGCTGCCGGGCAACGTAAGCTCGCAGTACATCTCGGGCCTGCTGCTGGCAGCCCCGTTGCTCGCCCAGCCCTCCTGTGTGCAGGTGACTGGCCTCATTGAGAGCCGCCCCTACATCAACCTAACGATCCAGGCCATGAAGGCCTTTGGCGTTGAGGTCAACGTCGAGCGCATTCCGGCCAAGGACGGCCAGCCCGAGGTCACGAACTTCCGCGTGAGCAGCGGCTCGTACCGCACGCCCGGCAGCGTGGCCGTCGAGGGCGACTGGTCCAACGCTGCCTTTTGGCTGTGTGCCGGCGCTATCGGCACCGACCCCATCACCGTCGAGGGCGTGTCCCTGAGCTCCGCACAGGGCGACCGCAACGTGCTTGCCGCGCTTTCGCGCTTTGGCG
>CABUXL010000058.1 GCA_902495525.1 uncultured Collinsella sp. | reverse complement strand
CGGCGGTCGGCCCCATGCCGTCCTCCGTCGCCAGGAGGAAGAGCTCGACCTTCTCCCTGCTGTACATGCGAACCTCCAGTCCGGACCGCCCCGCGGTCCAACTTTCTGTCCGCACCCCCGATTTAGGCTTATTCGAGCTTTTCAGAAATTAATTCACCGCATCTTCCAGGTTGGCCATCCGAAACCGTCAGCCTTGGACCGCGAATGCCACCGTTCGCCACGAAATGGGCCCATCTACTACGTTTAACCGATTACCCTCGACCATACCGAAATCCGAAAAATCAAAACCGCTGGTAGACGGTTTGCCGATTTTCCGAAAATGCTGCTATAGTCGACCCCTACGGTCCAAACGTAGTAGATGGGCCGCTTTCGTGGCTCAGCACCGGACCAGTCATTTTGGGACAGGGCTTTTTGGCCACATTTGCCAGCCAATCGTTGGAGCAGTCAAAAAGCCCGCTCCAAATTAGCTACCCGGCCTTTAATGGGCTCATAAAAGTCAAAAGACAGTCCATATTTCACCGCAACTTAGGAGGGGATGTGGGATCCCAGACATGTATATGAAAACGGCTCTGGCACCAAAAGGAGCCAAAGCCGTTAAAGCTATCCTATGGAGCGGGCGACGGGAATCGAACCCGCGTCATCAGCTTGGAAGGCTGGGGTTCTACCATTGAACTACGCCCGCAAGATATGGTCGGGACGACAGGATTTGAACCTGCGACATCCTGCTCCCAAAGCAGGCGCGCTACCAAACTGCGCCACGTCCCGAAGGTGTTGAGCAGCTAAGGTCTAAACCTTGCGTGTCCCAAAGCGAAGGAAATTATAGGGTAGACTCACCGCCTGTGCAAGCATTGATGCCTTAGCTCCTCGAATGTGCGACAAAACGACTATGGAGCAGACCGATCACAAACGCCACCACGGCAACCGGTGCCCACGCGGCTCCAATGTCCGCCAGCGGCAGCACATCAAACGGCAGCCATGCGCCCGCAAAGAACGCATCGCGGACCGAGGTGATCACACTCTGCACAGCAACCACGCCGCCGACCCAAACCCACACCTGCGGATGCGCATCGCAAAAACCGTGCACCAGGCCCATAAGCACCAGCACGATGGCGACGGGATACAAGGCATTGAGCATGGGCACCGAGAACATGAGGATCATGTCGAGGCCCACGTTGGAAAGCACGCACGAAAACGCTGCGAACACAAAGGCGAGAACCGCAAAGGGACGGCGCATGGCCTCCTCGTAGGCCTCTGCTCCCCCTTCGACCACATACGTCTCGCAGAAGTAGCGCGAGCAGCAGCTGATAAGGCCAATGCACACGTTCATGCAGGCGAGGAAGAAGATCGCAAAGACCACGACCGTGCCGGCAAGACCAAAGTGCATGGAGGCCGAACGGGCGAGGATGGCGGCGCCGTTGGTAGCGTCAGGCATCACGGTGCCGAGCTGCATACCGGCAAGGCCCAAGCCGCAGTAGATGATGGCCATGAGCACGCCGGCGATCACACCCGAACGCGAAATCTCAAAGGCCACGCGCTTGTCATCAGTCACGCCCAGCTCGTGGATGGTCTCGGCGATGATAATGCCAAAGGCGAGAGACGCGAGCAGATCCATGGTCTGGTAGCCGGTCAAAAAGCCCTGCACGGCAGCACCGGCATTGTAGGGAGCCTGCGGCGCGGCAGCGGGACCCAGCGGCGAGACCACGGCGGCACCCACGACCAGCACGATGAGTGCAATGAGCGCGGGGCCCGTAATACGGCCGAGCACGCGTGTGATGACGCCCGGGCGCAGCGTGAGCACAAACGCGACGACGAAGAACCCGATGGCAAACACCAGACGTGCCGTGCCGAGCGAAACGCCCTCGGGCAGCAGCGGCACCAGCATCTCGAAGGCCGTGGAGCTCGTGCGCGGAATAGCCAGGCACGGACCGATGGCCAGGTAGACTGCCGCAACGAAGAATTCACCAAACTTGGGGTGCACGCGGCCGGCAAGCTCGCGCGCCGTTCCGGCAAGTGCCACGGCGATAAAGCCCATGACGGGCAGGCCGATGGCGGCAATCAGAAAGCCGAGCATGGCGACCGGCGTGGCAGAACCTGCCTGCAGCGCCAGCAGCGGCGGAATAATGAGGTTGCCAGCGCCAAAGAGCATCGAGAACAGGGCGATGCCGACGGTGACGACATGGTCGGAGCGCAGACCGCGCGGCGCGGAGGAGGCCATAGAACCACCTTTCGGGTCGAAACAAAAACGGGACGGGCAAAAGACCCGTCCCGCAAGTATATACGCTCTAGCAGCTTTAGCAGGCTAAATCGCACAGAGCATCGATAGCCGTCTCGACTTCTTCGGTCGTGTTGAAATACCCAAACGAGAAGCGAACGACACCTTGGCGCTCGGTACCTAACGCGCGGTGCATGAGCGGGGCACAATGGGCGCCGGGGCGCGTCGCAATCCCCCACCCCTGCATGAGCGCGTCCGAGATCTCGGCAGAGTCGATATCACCCACGTTGAGTGAGACGATCGCCGAGCGCATCGGCTGGTCAAACGCACCGTAGAGCGCAATGCCGGGGATTTCGCGAACACCGGCGAGGAAGCGCTCTGCAAGCGAGCGCTCATGCGCCGCAATCGCCTCAACCCCGCCTTGTGCCTCGATAAAGTCGAGACCGGCAGAAAGGCCCGCGATACCGTGACCGTTGAGCGTGCCCGCCTCAAGTCGCGTGGGCCACTCAAGCGGCTGCAGCGCATTGAAGCTGTGCACGCCCGTGCCGCCCATGGCCCACGGAGCCACGTCAACACCCTCCGCCACGGCCAGGCCGCCGGTGCCTTGAGGTCCCATGAGCCCTTTGTGGCCGGTAAAGCACACGACGTCGAGTCCCATGGCATCCATGTCAATCTTCGCCGTACCGGCAGACTGCGAGGCATCAACGATCACAAGCGCACCTGCCGCATGGGCGATGGCAGCCACACGCGAAACGTCGACCGCGTTGCCGGTCACATTGGAGGCGTGCGTCACCACCACGGCACGCGTGCCCGGCGTGACCAACCGCTCGAGCTCATCATAGTCGAGCACGCCGCTCGCATCGCAACCCGCATGCTCAACCGTCACACCCCGCTCCGTCGCCAGGCGATTGAGCGGACGCAGCACGGAGTTGTGCTCGAGCACCGTTGTGACCACGCGGTCGCCGGGGCGCACCACCCCGTTGATGACGGTGTTGAGCGCCGCGGTGGAGTTGGGCGTAAAACAGACATGGTCAGCACGCGGGCAACCCAAAAGGCGCGCGAGCTTGGCACGGCAAGCGTGAATCGTACGAGCGGCATCGAGGGCACCCGACGTGGCGCCGCGCCCGGCATTGCCGAGCGAGCACATCGCCTGCGTCACGGCATCGATGACCGCCTGCGGCTTGTACATGGTCGTCGCCGCGTTATCTAGATAGATCATCGCACGACCTCCCACATATCAATCACCGTAAAGCCCTCGGTGGGAATACCCGCTGCGGTAAGCTCGGCGCGCAGCAGCTCCTCATCGGCAGGCAACGCCTTCCACGCCAAACCGCAGCCGGCAGCGACCTCCCCGGGCACGGGAATCGTTCGCCCGGGAAGGCCGCGCTCGATGCACAGGGACTCGCAACCCATGGCGGCCGCCGTGGTGGGAAACGTGATGACAAGCGCCGGGCGCTTCTCCCTCATGGCAACTCCAACCAATACGCTACGGGCGCACAACGCGCACAGCCTGCTCCATCTTCTCCACGATCACGTACATGTTGGTGACCTCGCCCACCGCAAGCTGGTCTTTAATGCCATAGTGGTCGAGGCAGGTACCGCAGGTGAGAATCTCGACACCCTGCTCGGCCAGGCCCTTCAGGTCGTCGAGCACCGGAGAGCCCTCTACGGTGAGCTTGGCACCGCCGTTGTAGAACAGCATAGTCACGGGCAGCTCCTCCTGCTGCGTCACGGCAAAGATGAAGGCCTTCATGAGCTTGTGGCCCAGCTCGTCGTCGCCACGGCCCATGCAGTCGGTGTAGACGGAAATGACGAGCTTGCCCTTGCCGGCGCTGGCATCACAGAAGACAGCGCCATCCTGCTCGGGATCGGCCACGGCAACGGCGCCAGAGGTCGCCACGGTCACGTGCCACTCGGCGTCAGAAACCTTCTCGACCGAGGCCGTGCAACCCTTCTCCTGCGCCATCTTGGAGATGTTCTTGACGGCGGTCTCGTTATCGACCGAGGTCACGACGGTGCCCTCGCCATCGAGCTGCTTCAGAGCTTTGAGCGTCTTGACGACGGGCAGCGGGCAGGCATCGCCCATGGCATTGACTTCAATCTTGGTAGACATAGTTTTTCCTTTCAAAAGGGACCGCCCAGAACAGTAGGCGGTCGCATAAACGGTTTTCCTTAATGCACAACGCGAACGGCAGGACCGCCTGGCACCGGCTCGCACACGCGACCGACGACGGCGGCGATGCGACCCTCGGCATGCAGACGGCGCGCAAGCTCATCCACATCGGCAGCAGGTGCCGCGATAAGCAGGCCACCAGACGTCTGCGGATCGTACAGCGCATCCAGCATGCCCGGCTCCAGGTCCTCGTCGGCAGCCACGCGCGGGTCAAAGAAGTCCTGGTTGCGGTAGGAGCCCGCGGGGATAATGCCCAGACGCGCCATGTCGAGCACCTGGTCAAAGAGCGGTACCGCCCCCGACGCAAGCTCAACTTGCACGCCCGAGCCCTCGGCCATCTCGCACGCGTGCCCGATCAGACCAAAGCCCGTAATGTCGGTGCAGCCGTGAAGCTCAAGTCCCTCGGCCAGACGAATCGGAGCCTCGTTGAGGGTGCGCATCGAGTCAAACATGGCCGCGGCCTCGTCCTGCTCGATGAGCTCGCCCTTAATGGCCGTGGTGATGATGCCCGAGCCGATCGCCTTGGTCAGCAGCAGAACATCGCCCACGCATGCACCGCTGTTGGCGAGCATGCGATCGAGCGCGACAAAGCCGCTCACGGACAGGCCGTACTTGGGCTCGTCGTCGTTGATGGTGTGGCCGCCCGCGATGGAGCAACCCGCCTCGACGCACTTGTCTGCGCCGCCCGCCAGAATCTGACCGGCGACCTCGACGCCCAGACAGCTCGGGATGCACAGCAAGTTCATGGCATGGCTCGGCCGCCCGCCCATGGCGTAGATGTCCGACAGCGAGTTGGCTGCGGCGATCTGGCCAAACAGGAACGGGTCGTCGACCATCGGCGGGAAAAAGTCGATGGACTGCACGAGCCCCAGGTTCTCCCCTACGCGGAAGACACTCGCATCGTCGGAGGTATCGAACCCCACGAGCAGGTTGTCGTTATGCACATTGGGCAAGTCGCCCAGGACCTGGGCGAGGGCTCCGGGAGCCAGCTTAGCAGCTCAACCGCTCGCGGCCGTCATAGACGTGAGCTTAATCTGATCGTCAGCCATCGATACCTCCTCTCATCGGTCAATCATTTTCTCCCAGTATACGCATGAATGCGAGCCTGCGACGGATGCATTAATTGAGCGCCTGTGCGCGAATCGCCGCGCCGATGGCACCGGCAAAGCGAGCCTGGGGTGAGGTGGTCACCGGCGACCCCAGCAGCTCGCCCAACCGCTCCACCACGAAGGCGTTCTCGCACAGGCCGCCGGTCAGGTAGTACGGGGCGCCCGCGGCCTGCCCGGCCATGGTCACCACGCGCGAAACCACGCTGTCGATCACGCCACGCGCAATGTTCTCGCGCGGCTCACCGCGACCGATGAGGCTGATGACCTCGCTTTCGGCAAACACCGTGCACATGCTGCTGATCTTGGTAGGCTCGCCGGAACGCGCCAGGTCGGCCATCTGTTGCTGGGTAATGCCCAGGCGGTCGGCCATGATCTCCAAAAAGCGCCCCGTGCCGGCGGCGCACTTGTCGTTCATGGCAAACTTGGCCACGCGGCCACTTTTAAGCTGAATGACCTTGGTGTCCTGACCACCCACATCGATCACGGTGCCGTGGTCGCCAAACAGACGTACGGCACCGGTACCGTGGCAGGTGATCTCGGTCACGACCTTGTGCGCATAGGGCACGGCGACACGGCCGTAGCCAGTCGCGATCACGCGCACGTCGTCGGCAGCCACGTCATAGCCAGCCGCGGCAAGCTCGCCGCGCAGACGCTCGGCCGCATCGACCGACGAATATCCCGTCGGCATGACGCAGGTCCACGCAATGGCGCCATCCGTCTCCGCAACCGCAGCCTTCGCGGCCGTCGAGCCTATGTCGATACCAATGCCAACCACGGCATCCTCCTTCTATGCGGCAAAGCGGCTGTCCCCTTGCCGCGTTCGTCCTACAGGGTCTCGATAAAAGCGGCGATGCGGGTCTCGATCTGGCCCATGTCACCGTTGCTGTAGTCGGTCTCGATCTTCATATACGGAATACCCGCACCCTCGACGGCCTCCTGCATGCGCGCGCTCTCCACGTTAAAGGTGTGGCAGGCCTGCAGCACGCTCTCCACTACCCCATCGACGTGATACTTCTCGCACATGGCCAAGGTGTTTTCCATGCGTCCGTCGTTGGGCGTCATGACCGAGCAGTTGATATCCAGGTAGCGGTCGGCAATGGCGCGCAGGATGTCGGGAGCCTCCGGGTCGATCATCATGGCCGCCGTGCGCTCGCCCGAGCAGTCGTCCATGCACACAACCACGCCGCCGTTGGACTCGATGGTGCGGCCAATCTTGTTGATCACGCCGCCCACCGGGCAGCCGGTAATCAGAATGCGCTTGGCATCCGCCGCAACCGGGCGCTCGCCCGCGTCGTAGGCCTCGCGCAGCTTGACAACCTTTTGCTCCAGCTGCTGCGTATAGGCCTCGATATCAAAGCTGAACGTACCGGCAAACATGGTGCTCATCAGGTCGACGCCGCTCATAGCCGCCGGCTGGTTGGCCTGCAGCGCAAACATCTCGAGCTGGGCAGCACGCAGGCGATTGCGACGACGGACGGCGACGCGCAGGTCGTCATCGGTGATAGTGATGCCGTAGAAGTTCTCGAGCTCTTCCTTGAGCAGACGGCACTCGTCGTACCAGCCCTCACGCTCGTAGGCGCGATCGCGACCCTGCGGCAGGTGCAGAATGTGCGTGCGCTTAAGCTCGTTGAGTAGCTCGTACATCTTCTTCTTGCCGTCGCAGGTGGTCTCGCCGATGATCATGTCGCTAAAGTACGTAAACGGGCACTTTTGCGAATAGGCAAAACCGTACGTCGACTTGATGAGCGGGCAGAGGTTTGCCGGCAGCACCTTCTCGGCCTCGGGAATCACCTCGTCGGACGTGCCGCACAGCGCCACGCTCGCAGCCCCCGCGGCATCGATAATCTCGAGCGGCGTGTAGCTGCACAGAAAACCGACCAGGCGATTACCCGCCTGCTTATAATCCTTGACGCGAATAAACGCCGCCTTGCGTTGCTCGTTGAACTCCTCAAACGTGGACGGCAACGGCTGCTCAATATTTTCCGACATATAACTCCTTAACAAACCTTTTAACCAACCAAGGAAACGGCTTTCCCAGGTGCCCGAGGTTGCCGTGAAAGAGGAGCGCCGCGTACTTTGGTATGCAAGCGATGGTTTGAACGGCAAGATCGGGTGCTTGGGGAAGCCGCTGGACCGGATAGCCCTAAATGGTTTCCAAGAAAGCCTCAATCCTGGTTTGCAGTTGGCCTGCATCCTCGCCGGCGTAGTCTGTCGTGATGTGCATAAACGGAATGCCTGCCTCCTCGGCAGCCTTCTCCACGGCAAACGACTCCATCTCGTAGAGCGTGCAGAACTGCAGAGCCACGTCGACGATGCCGTCGGCATGTAGGTCCTGGGCCATCTGGACAATGTCTTTCATACGCTGATCGTTGGGCGTAAAGACGGCGCAGTTGATCTTAAAGTAGCGCTCGGCGATGGCGTCGAGCATCTCGTCAACCGTCTCGCCGGACTCGTCGACCAGGTCCTTGTAGTAGCGCGAGCCCGTGCAGGACTCCTCGCCTACCACAACGCCGCCGGCCTTCTCGATAAGGTTGAACAGCTTCCAGTTGGGCACGGCCATGGGCGTACCGGTGTACAGGATGCGCTTGGTCCCCTTGGGTGCCACGCCCTCGCTGGCCTCGACACGCTGCTCGCACTCAGCCGCCATATCGTTGATGGCTCCGGTCAGACGCGGTGTGTCGTCCATAAAGGCGGCCTGAACGGTCAGCAGGCTGTCGAGACCGCTGATGGGCGCAGGGTCGGCAGCGCGGGTCGCAGCGAGGCGCTGCAGGGCGCGACGCTTCTCATTGACGGCGTGGATGGCAGCCTTCAGACGCTCGGGCGTAATCTTGACGCCGCACTCTTCCTCGATCTTGGCGGCGAGTTTCTTGACCTCGGCCTTCCAGGTCACGAGCGTCGACTCGTCGTGCACGTTGGGAATATCCATGACGTACATGTTCTTTTGCGTTGCAAAGAACTCGTAGGCCTTCTTCTTGCCATCGCAGGTGTTCTCGCCTACCACCAGGTCACTCGACTCAATGTAGGGGCAGACCTCGCCCAGCTTAAAGCCGGCAAAGCTCTTGATAAGCGGACAGGTGTTGCGCGGCAGGTGCTCCTCGACCCTATCGGCTGCCCAATCGGCACCAGAGCACAGACCCACGGGGATACCGTCGCAGGCAAGTACGATCTCCTCGGGCACGTACACGCAGAACGAACCCACGATCTTGGTGGCCTCGCCAGCCTCCTTCTTGTCGAGCATCTCCTTAATGCGGCCGCTATGGATGTTGGTGGCCACAAAGTCCAGGTAGGACGTGGACTTGGGGCGATTGTTCTGCGTCAGGAACATATCGCCGTACATCTGGCCCACGGCGCCCAGCAGCATGTCGTGGTCGGCAAGATTCATGCCGAGGCTCTCCCACATCGGATGGAAATCAAATTCTTCAGCCATGACGGTTCCCCTCTCGAACCAAAAATGGATAACAGCGGTATCGATGCACGACGGACGGCGATTGCCCGGCCGTGCTCAAACCCGGAATTTTAGGGAACCTGCTTTGCGGTCGATTATTTAGTTGTGCGTCGTCTCTCCCGGAGCCGTGAACATACCTGCTCATATGCGACTCCGAGCCATATACAGGGCGCGCGCGGCAACGCGGCGAATATATGTCATCTGCGGCATGTGCGCACCCTCCTTTACCAGTTGAGGTCAACTATATCAACGGTCGCCGACCATGCGAACACCGTTGACATTCGTACGACAGCGTCGTGTGCCATCGCTTAATAAATAATTATCTTAATTGATAAGAGTTTGTCATTCCTCATTCGGCGAACGGCAAAAACAAAGCCGCCGAGGCTTATATGCCCCGACGGCATTACCCGGCGCTATCGACAAACCAAATGGATCCTGCTGGCATCAAAATGCATGCGAAGCGTCTCGCCTGCTTGCGGCAGCTCGTCAACAGGCATGCCCACTTTGTTGACCTTCCACTGCAGACGCGTGGGCGCATCGACGCGCGGCACATCCAACAGCACCAGGCGTTCAAAACGCGAATCGCTCACGCGCGCCACGTGCAGGTCGTAGCTGTTGCGGCCCCGCTCGGCACGGTTGTCCACATGGAAGTAGCTCGCACGAATACCCAAGTGGGCAACATCGTCGGGAACCTCGCGACCCACATTAAAGGTCATGCCCCAGTCGAGAGCCCCAACTTCTTCGTCGCCGATCTTGCGCGCCCGGCTTGTGTTCTTGCAGCCCGTCAGGCGCAGTGCCGCCAGCGTCTGCGGACGGCGGACCACGTCCTCGACGGAGCCGATCTCCTCCACATGCCCGTCGTGCATCACGCAGATGCGCCCGCACAGGCGGCACGCTTCGTCGATGTCGTGGCTCACGTAGAGCACGGTGCGGTTGCATACATCGAACAGGTCGAGCATGTTCTGTTCGAGGGCGCTCTTAAGATAGGAATCGAGTGCGCTCATGGGCTCGTCGAACATAAAAATGCCCGGATGCGCCGCCACCATGCGGGCAAGCGCCACACGTTGTTGCTGACCGCCCGAGAGTCGCGCGGGATAGCGGTCGGCAAAATCGGACAGACCGAAAATGCCCAGATAGCGCTCGGCGAGCTTTTTGCGCGCGGCGGCGTCGCCCGCATCCTTTACACCGGCGCATACGTTATCGGCCACCGTCATGTTGGGAAACAGCTGATAGTTTTGGAACAGCAGGGCGCATTTTCGCTCCTGGGGCGACAGGTTGATGCCCGCCGCCGAGTCAAAAAAGGTCACGCCGTTGACGACGATCTTGCCCTCGTCGGGCGTCTCCACACCGGCAATGCAGCGCAGCGTACAGCTCTTGCCGCAACCCGAGGCACCGAGCAGCGCCACACGATCCTCGCCGGCCTCAAGCTGCATGTCGAGCATAAACCCGGGATAGCGCTTTTTGATATCCAGAACGAGCGACATGGCCTATCGACCTCCCTGCAAAGCGGCATCATCGCGCATGAGCTCGGCCAGCGCCTCGCGATCGATACGCAAGGCATCGCCGCCCGCCGGGTCGAGCGAATCGCCCTGTCCGGCAAGATCTTTGATCCGCTTGCGCTCCGCACGGGAAAGGCCCCGCTCGCGATACTTTTGCGAATGCGCCGTGTACATGTTGATGAATAGGATGACCAGGAAACTGAACGCAATCACAACGGCGACCCAAAAGAGGGCCACCGAGGTGTTGCCGCCCATCCACTCAAAGTAAATCGCAATGGGAATGGTCTGCGTAATGCCGGCATAGTTGCCCGCAAAGAACAGGGTGCAGCCAAACTCGCCCATCGCGCGGGCAAAGGCGAGCACCGTGCCGGCGGCAATCG
>CABUXL010000057.1 GCA_902495525.1 uncultured Collinsella sp. | reverse complement strand
TCATAGCAGGGAAACAGGCCTTGGTAAAGTTGGAGCCCTTCTCGTCCTCGGTGCCGTTGGCGAGCAGGCCCACGCGAGGATGCTCGATGCCCAGGACGACGCGGGCATAGGCGCTGCCCATCTGGGCAAAACGCACCATATCGTCAACCTCGACATCGGGGTTGGCACCCATGTCGCACAGCACCGTCAGACCGCCGGCGCGATTGGGCAGTGCATTGGTCAGACAGGGGCGCACCGGCTGCTTCTTGCCTTCGGCCTGATACCTAAACGGCGTCACGTAGGCGGTGGCAGCGGCGGTCATGGCACCGGTCGAGCCGGCGGAGAAGAACGCATCCGCGTTGCCCTTCTTAATGGCGCGGCAAGAAAGCACGATCGACGACTTACGCTTGGTCATCACGGCGCGAATGGGATCGTCATCCATGGCGATAACGTCAGGTGCCTCAAGGGCCTCAACACGTGCATGGGAAGCTGCAAAGGGATTGACGATTTCGGAGGGGCCAGCTGCCAAGACCTCGATATCGGGATCGGCGGCAAGCGCAGCCTCGATACCATCGAGAACAACCTGAGGTTTCTCGTCTCCGCCCACAACGTCTACACAAACGCGAACGTTACTCATATACATGCTCCTTATACAAAAATGGCCGACTCATTGAGCCGGCCATTGTGGTTCCATTTGGAACGGCATCGCATCCAGAGTATACCGTTACTCGGTAACGATAACCTCGCGGTCCTTGTAGAAACCGCAGCTGGGGCACACGTGGTGCGGAAGCTTGACAGCGCCGCAACGGGGGCACGTGGACTGAGCCGCAGCCGAGATCTTCATGTTGGCGGAACGACGGGTGTGAGTGCGGATACGACCCTGCTTTTGTTTAGGTACGGGCATAGTGACCTTCCTTATGAACTATCCAGTGTGGCGATTACGCGCAAGTAGCGATACTACCACAGTTTTACTCATCGAGCTTGAGATTCTTCAATGCTGCAAATGGATTTTCCGTGGCAGCGGCCCATTCTGCCTCTGCCTGGACGGCGCAATCGCATTGCTCGACGTTGAGATTGCGACCGCAAGTGGGGCACAGACCGCGGCAATCGGGCTTGCAGAGCACCACAAACGGCGTGTCCATAACGACCGCGTCATTGATGGGCTCACCCAGATCGATGATGCGGTCCTCACCCAGAAGCTCATAGCCGTCCTCGTAGGCCTCAGGATCCTCGGGCACCTCAAAGAGATAAAACTCCTCGATCTCGCCGGCGATATCAAACGAGGCGGGCTCCAGGCAACGGTCGCACTCGCCGGTGGCGTGCGCGCGAACCATGCCCGTGAGCAAGACACCGGTACCGGCATTGGTAAAGACAACGTCGTAGTCGATGCCGTCCTGTAGCTGGTACTCCTTCTCGCCCACCGTGTAGGTGGCGACATCGACCTTACCGGTCAGCGGATACGAATCTCCAGGAAACTCGAGCTGCTCGGAAAGATCGACGGTAACGCTCGGGAACTCAGCCATTACCACTGACCATTCTGCTGGGCGGCACCCTCGTTGAGCTGCTGACGGCAACGGGTAACGGTGCCGGTCAGGCTCTTGAGGTTCTCCTCCAAGTGCGTAAAGACCTGCTCTGCGTAGTCCTCGGCAGCATAACGCGTCTCGCGCTCGTACTGCTGGGCACGATCGCGGATGTCGTCGGCCTGCTGCTGCGCAAGGCGGACGATCTCCTGCTCACCGGCAATGGTGAGGGCCTGCTGCTGAGCGTCGGCGATGATGGAATCGGCCTGAGCGGCGGCGGAAGCCATAAGCTCCTCGCGCTCCTTAAGGATACGGCGGGACTTCTGCCACTCCTCGGGATAGCTCATGCGGATCTCGTCGAGGATGTTGAAGAACACGTCGGCGTCGATGACCTTGAACTGAGCGTTCTTGCCGAAAGGCGGCTTGGCTTCCTCGATCAGCCCTTCGAGCTCATCGACCAAGCTGACGATCCTATCGCCAGGAAAATTCTCGCCCGGCATCCGGTCTCCTTTCATAGGTAACATATCATCGTGCTAGTTTACCACATGCCACCAGGCAATAAGAAACGTCACGAAAAGCGATGTTTGAGCGCTTCGACCACGTTGGACGGGACAAACGTCGATACGTCACTACCGAGCGAGGCGATCTGGCGAACAACCGAGCTCGAGATATAGCCGTACTGCGGCGCACTCATGACAAAGATGGACTCCAGCTCGCTATCCAGGCGATAGTTGAGGTCGGCCTGCTGCAGTTCATATTCAAAGTCGGTCATGGCGCGCAGACCCTTAACGACGGCGCCGGCGCCCTGTTCACGTGCAAAGTCGACCAGCAGGCCAGTGAAGGGCAGAACCTCGACGCCGTCGATATCACCGAGCGCCTCTCGGGCCAGCGCCACGCGCTCATCGAGCGTAAACGTGGTGCCCACACCGTTTTTACCCTGCGACTCGGCAACAGCGACGATCACGCTGGGAAAGATGCGGCGGGCGCGGCGGATCACATCGATATGGCCAAACGTGATGGGATCGAAGGTGCCCGGGACGATCACGCGATTGATGGTGTCATTCATGGGCGTCCTCCTGAAACGTCGTGGCATCGTTGTTGTCAGCATCGGTGCCGGCGCTATCGCCCTCACCATCGTCATCGCCGACCCAACGAAGCAGGTCGACCGAGGTAATGCCGTAGCGCTTCTCACGTACAGTCTCAAAGTCTGCCGGATGCGCGCCCGCATCGGCGGCGGCATGCTCAAACAGGGCATAAGCGCCAGGTGCAAGCAGACCCTGCTGAGCCAGGTTCTGCAGCAGTTCCTCGACCGGCTCGGCACCAAAAGCATAGGGCGGGTCGAGCAGGACCAGATCAAAGGGGCCGCCCGGCACGCGGCCGCGCGAGGCGCTCGCCAGCACGTCACCCGTCACCACACGCCAGCGCGCACGGTCACGGCAGAGCGACTCGATATTCTTGGTAATAAGCCGCGCGGCGTTGCGATCGATCTCAAAAGTCGTGAGCGAGCAGGCCCCACGAGAGAGCATCTCGATTCCCAGAGCGCCGGAGCCGCCAAAGGCGTCCAGCACACGAACATCGTCCAAATCGAAGTCGAATGCCGACATGACCATAGATGCGCACGCCTCACGTACGCGATCAGTCGTGGGGCGGGTAACATCGCGACCACGGGGCTCCTCGATCTTACGACCGCGCCATTCGCCGCCGATGATTCTCATCCTCCGCTGACCTCCTTAAAAATGTGTCGATATCGCATGGCGACCGCGTCGCGCAAGGGACGCGTCGCCACAGAGTCAAGGTTGCAAGCATACCGCAAGAGCTCGACCGCGTCCAAATGGGCCCATTCGATAAGGTCCTCATCGGCGTCCAGGTCCACAAAGCGCAAGGTCACGCCGCCATGCTGGCGGTACCCCAGAATTTCGCCCTCGTGGCGCAGACGCAGGTCCATCTGGGCGAGCGTAAAGCCATCCGAGGTTTTTTCGAGCGATTGCAGACGATCTTGCGCCGCCGACGCGCCGCCGTTGCCCTTGGAGTGTGTCATGACCAGGCACGTGCCCGACACGCTGCCGCGGCCCACGCGACCGCGTAGCTGATGCAGCGCCGCCAAGCCAAAGCGCTCACCGTTCTCGATGACCATGACGGTGGCGTTGGGCACGTCGACGCCCACCTCGACCACCGTAGTCGAGACGAGCACGTCAATCTCGCCACGCTTGAAGGCGTCGATCACGCGATCCTTCTCCCCCGCTGGCATACGGCCGTGAAGGCGCTCGATGGCAAGACCCGGCAACGCCAGACGCAGGCGATCGAGCTCGGTCGCCGTATCGTGCAGCGGCACAGGCACGGTCACGCGGCCCTCGTCGTCGCGGGCGATACCGGGCACGTCTTCCAGCTCATCGGCCGAGTCACTCGGCTCCACGAGCGGGCAAATCACGTAGGCCTGCTGACCCTTTTCATGCGCCTCGCGGATGGCGCCATAGGCGAGGTCGTGGCTCGACTCGGTGAGCACGCGTGTCGTCACGCCAGCGCCAGGTACAGGCCGATGGCGGATGATACTCGTGTCCAGATCGCCGTAGACCGAAAGCGCCAGCGTACGCGGGATCGGTGTCGCCGTCATAACGAGCAGGTCCGCACCGGGGCCCTTCGAGCGTAGGGCGTTGCGTTGGCCGACGCCAAACCGGTGCTGCTCGTCGATGACGACAAGCGACAGATGCTTGAACGCAACGTTATCCGAAAGCACCGCATGGGTGCCAAAGAGCACGTCAAGCTCGCCCGATTCCAGCTGGGCATGGATGCGCTCGCGCTCTGCGGCCGGCGTGGCGCCCGTCAGAAGCGCCCAGGACATGCCGGCCTGCGAGAGCAGAGGGCCAGTCTTATCGGCATATTGGCGCGCCAGAACGCCCGTGGGCGCCATAACGCAGGCCTGCGTGCCGCTATCGGCAGCCACTGCCAGCGCGCAGGCGGCAACGGCGGTCTTACCGGTGCCGACATCGCCCAGCAGCAGCCGGTTCATCACGCGCCCGCCATCGCACATATCGCGCAGGATATCTTGAAACGCGGCCTCTTGCTCGTCGCTCAGCGAAAACGGCAGGGCATGCTTGAGCGCTGCCAGGTGCTCGCCCGCGGTGTGGGCATAGGGCACCACATCGACCAGGCAGCTGTCGTTGCGCAGACGCAGCGCCAGCTGCAGGTAGAGGCACTCCTCGTAGGCAAGACGCCGGCGTGCGATGTCGCGCTCAGCCATGCTCGAGGGAAAGTGGATCGAACGCAACGCGCGGGCATTGCTCATGAGCTTCCGCTTTGCGCGCAGCGGCGCGGGAATCGGATCGAACGGATTGCCGACGACCTCGAGCGCGCCGCTTACAATGCGGCGCATCCATGCCTGGCTCACGCCGTCACTCACGTAATGGACCGGCAGGATAGTGCCTGCGGCACGCCCTTCCTCGAGCTTTTCAAAGTGCGGCGAGGCCATCTGCTTAAAACCGTAGGCAAACTCGACTTTGCCCATCACGGCCAGACGGTCGCCCTGCTTAAGCTGCTGGGCAATCCAGGGCTGGCGGAAAAAGGCGACTTGTAGCACGCCCGTCTCGTCCACAAGCGAGACCTCGGTCACCTGCATGCGCGGACGCGGCTGCTTTTGGACGATACGGTCGACCGTGGCGATGATGGTGCACACGGTACCGATGGGCGCCATCTCGATAGACCAAGAACGGGTAAAGTCGAGGTATCGATGAGGGATATGGAGAAGGAGGTCCCCCACCGTCCGAATTCCCAGACGGCGAAGGGCCTCCTCGCGTTTACCCGAAACATATTTGAGTCGCGCGATATCCTCGTCGAGCGCATTGCTCTGGGCAAAGCGCTCCGAGACGCGCGGCACGGAGCACAGCTCGGACATGGGCAGTTGCCTACTCGATCGAGAAGATCACGGGATAGAGCGGCTGCTCGCCACGATGGGCGTCGATCTCCAAGTCGGGCTGAGCCTCCTCGATAGCGTCGACGATCTCCTGGAAGGCCTCATCGGACAGCTCCTCGCCGGCCAGAATCGTCAGCGCGTCGCCCTCCTCTTCCTCCTGCATGCGGTTGATGCAATCGAGCGTGACCTGCTTCACGTCGGAGCCGACCACGTCGATGGAGCCGGCAATGATACCCATGACGTCACCGGAGTGAATCGGAGAACCGTCAGAGGCGCTGGAATCGCGCACAGCACGGGTGACCTCGCCATCGCGGACCTCGCTGATGGCGTCGACCATAGCGGCGACGGCATCCTCGAGCTCGGAATCGGGCAGGACCGCGAACAGCGCGGAGAAGGCCTGCGGAACGGTCTTGGTGGGAACGACGGCGACCTTCTTGTCGGTGCAGGCTGAGGCAGCGGCCTCGGCAGCCATGCGAATGTTGCCGTTATTGGGCAGGATGATGACCGAAGTCGCGTTGACCTTGTCCACCGCGCCCAGCAGGTCTGCAGTCGAGGGGTTCATGGTCTGACCACCCGACACGATCACGTCGACGCCGAGGGACTTAAGGATGTCGGCCTCGCCGGAACCGGCGGCAACGGCGACAAAGCCCAGCGCCTTGGCGGGCTCGGCGGCCTTTTCCTGATCCTCGTGGATCTTGGCGGTACGGTCGTGGGCCTCCATCTCCATGTTGTGGATAAAGACCTCATAGATCTGACCGAGCTGCAGCATGTGCTCGAGCACCAGGTTGGGGGTGTTGGAGTGCACATGGATCTTGTAATCGGGGTAGGCACCCACGAGCAGCTCGCAGTCGCCCATGGAGCCCAGGAACTTAAGACACTCGTCCTCGTCAAACGGGGCGTCGGCCTTGAACAGGAACTCGTTGCAGTAACGGAACTCCGAGCCCTCCCAGTCGTCGTTAGCCTCGATCTCAACGCGGCCAAGGGCCGCGTCGCGAGCAGAGCCGGCAGAGTCAAACGTAGCGGAGAAATCCTCGACAACGGTGCTGCGGCCAAGCGCGGCGGCAACAAAGTTCTCGAGGAAGATGGCAAAGCCAAAGGCGCCGGAGTCGACCACGCCGTTCTCCTTCAGAACGGGCAGCAGGTCGGGCGTGCGGGCGACGGACTGGTACGCCTCGACGACGATGGCATCGAGCGCATCCTCGGCCGAGAACTTCTTCTTTTCGCACTCATCAGCCTTGGTCGAGACATCGCGCAGCACCGTGAGGATCGTGCCCTCGATGGGCTTGCGGACGGCCTGGAAGGCGACCTTGACGGCGCGACGGAACGCATAGGCGATATTGGCGGACGTGATGGGCTCATCGGCAGAGACGAGACCCTCGGCCACACCGCGCAGGATCTGCGAGGTGATGACACCGGAGTTGCCGCGGGCACCCATCAGGGAGCCGTGGGTGATGGCGCCGGCGATGGCTTCCATGTCGGCGTCGGCAGGAAGAGCAGAAAGCTCCTTGGTCACCGAGGCGAGCGTGAGCGACATGTTGGTGCCGGTGTCGCCGTCGGGTACGGGGAAGACGTTGAGCTTGTTGATCTCCTCGGCCTTGTCGGAAACGGCAGCCGCAGCGATCGGAAAACAGGTGCGAATGGTCTTTGCAATCATGGGTATTTGAATCTCCGTTTTCGGATGCTAGTTCAGACGGCTCTTGAGCGCGTCGATGTGAATGCCGATCTTAAGGCTGGCGGGATCGATCTGGGCGATCTCCTGCAGGGTAAAGGCAACGGAGCTCGAAAGATTGTGGCAGACGGACTTCATGTTAACGCCGTTCTCGAGCACGACGTGAAGATCGACCGTAAGGCCGTTCTCGTCGGCGGAGACAAGCACGCCCTTGCGGAGGCGCTGACCGGCAAGCAGGCGCACGCTCTCGGCGCCCTGGAGCTGCTCAGCCATACCGACGACGCCATAGCACGTCATCGCGGCATAACCGGCAATATCGGCAATAACGTCGTTCGAGACGCTCAGGCTGCCGTTAATGGTCTCAGACACAAGAATCTCCTTTTCTTGGTGCTCGCGGCACCATGTCGTGGGAGCAATCATTGCAATATTCTACAACGACCGCGCCATGTTGAGGTGGCGGGCCTCGGGATTACATCCTCGACACGAAATGTTGATACGGTAACGTTCGCGAACGGCGATCGCGACATGAAAAAACCCGCCGCATAAGCGACGGGTTTTACAACCTGGCTCCCCGGGTAGGACTCGAACCTACAACAGCGCGGTTAACAGCCGCGTGCTCTACCATTGAGCTACCGAGGAATAGGTGCGTGCTCTCAAGCAACGAAGTTTATTATACGGACGAATCAGCTAAGGGCAAGAACTTTTTTAAGAATTTTTCGACCTAGTCATTGGGGACGTTCTTAAACGACTAGTCATTCAAGAACGTCCCCAACGACTACCAGAGCGAACAAATTGGCATGAAAAGAGGACGGCATAGACCTTCTGGTCATGCCGTCCTCTTTGAATGACAAGTTGTCGCTCTGGTGCCCGCGCAGCGTCGACCAGTTACGGCGTTTGGTAAAACGCCGTAACTACTAAGACTCGATGTAGTCCTTGAGCTTGCTCGAGCGGCTCGGGTGGCGGAGCTTGGCCAGGGTCTTGGACTCGATCTGGCGGATGCGCTCGCGCGTGACGCCAAACTCGCGGCCGACTTCCTCGAGCGTGCGGGGATGTCCGTCGACAAGGCCAAAGCGCAGCTCGATAACCTTGCGCTCACGATCGGCAAGCGAGTCGAGCACCTGGGTGAGCTGCTCCTGCAGCATGGAGAAGCTGGCGGCATCGGGCGGAACGATGGCCTGGGAGTCCTCGATAAAGTCGCCCAGCTGGGAATCCTCTTCCTCGCCGATGGGGGTCTCGAGCGAAACGGGCTCCTGCGAAATCTTCTGGATCTCGCGGACGCGGTCGGCGCTCATGTCCATCTCGGCACCGATCTCCTCGGGGGTCGGGTCGCGACCCAGGTCCTGGAGAAGCTGGCGCTGCACGCGGACGAGCTTGTTGATGGTCTCGACCATGTGCACGGGAATACGGATGGTACGGGCCTGGTCGGCGATAGCGCGCGTGATGGCCTGACGGATCCACCACGTGGCGTACGTGGAGAACTTAAAGCCCTTCTGGTAGTCGAACTTCTCGACGGCGCGGATCAGACCGAGGTTGCCCTCCTGGATCAGATCCAGGAACAGCATGCCGCGACCGACATAGCGCTTGGCAATGGAGACGACCAGACGCAGGTTTGCGCTGATGAGCGCCTGCTTGGCCTCAAGACCAACGTTCTCAATGCGCGTAAGACGACGCATCTCGGCACGCGTGAGTTCGAGCTCACCAGCATCGGCAGCCTCGAGCTTCTCGGTGGCCTCAAGACCGGCCTCGATCTTCATGGCCAGATCGACCTCTTCGGAGGCGGTCAGCAGGTCGACTTTGCCGATCTCCTTGAGGTACATACGAACCGGATCGCCGGTCAGCATCACCGTGGAGGCATCGATGCCACGCACGCGGGAGCGTGAACGGGACGTGCGCACGGTGCGCTTCTTCTTGCTCTTGGAAGAACCCATCTCGGCGTCGGCCTGACGGGCCATCTTGAGCTCGTGATCGTCGAGCGAGCCGGAATCGTGCTCATCGTCGTCATCGAAATCGTCGGTATCGGTATCGTTATCGTCATCGTCGACGTCCATGGGGGCGTCGTCGTTACCGCTCGCGGAGATAATCTGGATGCCGCTGTTGCGCAGCGCGGAATACACCGCGGTGAGCTGCTCGTCAGAAACATCGATATCCTTCAGGGCGACCTGAATCTCGTCCTCGGTTACCGAAGTCCTGTTTGAGCCGTTGCCCATGAGCTTTGCAACGTAGGATTCCAGCCCAGTACCCGTGCTCTCAGTCTTTTTTGGCACAGATTCTCCCTTCATAGTCCACAGGACTCAATACTTTAGCACACACATTGACGTCTATACCCAAAAAGAGGACTGGATATAGGCGAGAATACGCTGGTTGACCACAACATCTAGGCCTGTTCGGTGCCTGCGGCCTCCAGACCGATCAAACGGAACGGGTCCGCCACGCCGCCGATCGACTTTTGCAGCTCGCGTTGACGCTGCGAATCCTGCGCGGCCTGCACGGTCAGCGCACGACGGGCCTCATCATCGAGCGAACGGTCCTGGCGCAGCTTGGCCTGTGCGGCACGCATGCGGCGCTTGATGGTGTAGAGCTCGAGCGTATCGAGCATAAACACGATGTTCGTCTCGGTAGGGTGCTTGCTCGTCGCCGAGATGCGCCCGGCACTCACAAGCGTTGCCGCCTCGGGACACACTGAGCGCGCCGCATCCATGCAGGCTGCAGGATCGGTTCCCGGCGGCGTTGCCAGAACGGCCCATGCGATGGACTCGTGACGTGGGTCAACCCACTCGATGGAGCAGATGCGGTCGGCATACGTGCGGAACAGGTCGGGGTAGCTCGTGAGCATGGTCAACAGCTCGCGCTCCCCTGCCAAGGACTTGCGCTCTAGATCGGTCAAAACCATCGGCGCCGCCGCAGCCGGTGCGCCCGAACCGTCAGCCGCAGGCACAGCGCCCATACCATCAGGCATATCGATCGGCGGCAGGTCGTCGACGACCTCCACGGGCGCGGCACCGTAGGCATCGAGCGGGACGTAGTCGTACGGCTCTTCTTCGACCGGCGCGGACACCGGCGGCGTCGCGCCCGATGCCCAAGTACCGCGACCGGCATCGCGAGAAACCGATGCCCGACCGCCCGCATTTCCAAAGCGTTCGGCCTGCGCCCTCTGGCGCTCATAGTTTTGCTCACGACGTCGCTCCGCATCCTCGCGCTTGGCGACATCGCGAAACACGCGGCCCGAGCTCGCACGCACTGTCTCCAGATCCAAACCCAGCAGATCGGCAATCTGGATAAAGTACGTGTCGATCATATAGCTATCGCGCAGCGGATAGATGAGCGTCAGCGCATCCTCCAGCGCCTTGGCGCGACCGCCCGGCGTGGTGATGTCGCTCGACTCCTGCAGCGAACGGTAAACAAAGTCCATAAGCGGCTCGGCAGCGTTGATGCGCGCCTGTAGTGCCTCGCCACCATGCGCCGTGATGAACTCCATGGGATCGTTACCGTCGGGCAGCACCACGCAACGCAGATCCATCGAATCCTGCTCAATAAACTGAATCGCACGGCGGGCGGCCTTCTGGCCCGCGGCATCGCCGTCGAACATATACACGATGCGCTTGGCAAAGCGGGTGAGCGTCTTGACGTGATGCTCCGTGAGCGCGGTGCCCAGCGTGGCGACGACGTTTTTAATCCCCGCCTCCCAGCAGGCGATGCAGTCGGTATAGCCCTCCACCACAATAGCGGTATCCAGCGCGACGATAAACTCCTTGGCCCAATTAAAGCCGTAGAGGTT
>CABUXL010000056.1 GCA_902495525.1 uncultured Collinsella sp. | reverse complement strand
GCCCCATCGCGCCGAGAGTACTGCGGGGTCAGCCCGTGGGAGGCCAGGGCGCCGCTGACCGGTGGACGGCACCGAGCCGTACGCTTGAACTGAGAAGGGGGAGGCCTCGCGGCCTCCCCCTTTTTTGCGTTTGATAGAGAGTTGTAATACAAGAACTCGCCTTCGTTTAGCTTGTCTTACTGTTTGGCTGTATTTTGAGTCCTTCTTTTGTATTTGCGCGATAATAACTCCCATTGGCGTTAGGGAGGACTTGATGTTTACCGTTTTTGTCTTGGGCAATATTGCTTCCGGAAAGTCGACTGCCTGCCGCTATCTCGAATCTCATGGCGCCATGCTTATCGATCTGGATGAGCTTGCCAAATCGCTGTATGTGCCAGGCTCCGATATCGTCAATGCCCTCGCCGAAGAATTCGGTTGGGACATTCTGGACGGGGAGGGCGGCATTCGCCGCAATGTTCTCGCTGCTCGAGCTTTCGCCTCTCCTGATACAGTTGCGCGGCTCAACGACATCGTTCATCCGGTTCTCATCGAACAGCTGTCATTGAGGATTCTTGATCCGGTTTGCTGCACGGTTTCGTCCCCCCGTTTCCCCTTTGCGGTTGTTGAGGTTTCTGCCCCGACTGGTTTTGAGGATGCTTTTGGCCTGGCAGATGAAATCCTGGTTATCAGCGCTCCTTTAGCAGTTCGTCGCGAGCGTGCCATTCATCGTGGTATGGAGTCCTCTGATTTTGATGCGCGCTCTGCATGCCAGCCTGATGAGGCTTCGCTTTGCAATCTCGCTACAACGGTGATTGATAATGCGGCAGGCGATAACTCGCTCTTTGAACAACTTGACGCATGGCTTGCGCGCCATGGCTTCGGGGATGTCGTGGATAAGGAGGAGGCCGATGCCTAAGGCACGTTTCTTTACGTGGTATCGCGTGGCGCCACTTGCCGTTCTGTTCGTCTTCGGCCTTATTTCGCTCGTCTACTCGTGTGCCCCTGCCGCTTTCTTTAAGCCGCTGTATCCGATTGACTACGAGGCGTATGTAAAGCAATCCAGTATTTCGCATAATTTGGATCCGTATCTGGTGTGCGCTGTCATTAAGTCGGAATCGAATTGGGATCCCGAGGCCGAGTCGAATCAGGGTGCTCAGGGATTGATGCAGCTGATGCCCGAGACTGCGCAGGACATGATCGCCAAGGGCCTTGTCGACGGAGGGGTGTATTCGGCCGACAATCTTAACGATCCGGCTACGAATATCGAGTTTGGCTGCGCATACCTCTCGTATCTTCTCGCCTATTTCAACGGGTCGACGGATAGTGCCATCGCCGCCTATAACGCCGGTATGGGCAATGTCGACGGATGGGCGCAGCAGAACACGTCACTCCATAATGCGATTACCTTCCCTGAAACTCAGGCCTATCTGATTCGCGTCAATAATGCCTGGGTTCGATATAAGACTCTCTATCCCGATCGGTTCGTATAGGACTAAGCCCACCGCCCGCGTATACTGCAGATGTATGAGTTAGGAGTATCCATGGCGGAATTTGAAGTAGAACGCGTTGGTGGTGAACTTAAGCGCTTTGGCGTTGAGGGCGCTGATGTGCCGTTTAAGGTCGTGTCTCCATACGAGCCCGCTGGTTCCCAGCCTAAGGCCATTGAGTCACTTGTGCGGGGCGTGAGGGACGGAGACCGCTATCAGGTTTTGCTGGGTGTGACTGGTTCGGGTAAGACTTTTACGATGGCCAAAACCATTGAAGCCTTGGGTAAGCCGACCCTTGTCATGGCTCCGAATAAAACGCTCGCCGCTCAGCTTGCGAGCGAGCTCAAAGAGTTCTTTCCCAATAACGCTGTGGTCTACTTCGTCTCGTACTACGACTACTATCAGCCCGAGGCGTATGTGCCGCAAAGCGATACATATATCGAGAAAGACTCCTCGATTAACGAAGAGGTCGAGATGCTGCGCCATCAGGCGACCGCGTCACTGCTCTCTCGACGTGATGTGATCGTTGTCGCATCGGTCTCATGTATCTATGGCATTGGCTCTCCTGAGGACTATGCGGGTCTGGCTCCAAACGTCGACAAGAAGGTGCCGCTCGAGCGCGATGACTTTATCCATGCGCTTATCGACATTCAATATGATCGCAATGACTATGACCTGGCGCGTGGCACGTTCCGCGTGCGCGGCGATGTTGTCGACGTGTATCCGCCTTATGCCGAGCATCCGTTGCGGTTTGAGTTCTTTGGCGACGAGGTCGAGCTGATTGCCGAGATCGATGAGGTCACCGGTGAGATGCTTCGTGAGTACGAGGCCATCCCCGTATGGCCGGCATCACACTACGTGACCGAGAAGCCGAAGGTCAAGGCCGCTCTGAAATCGATCAGCGAAGAGTGCGAGAAGCGCGTGGCGGAGCTCAAGGCGACCGACAAGTTGCTCGAGGCGCAGCGTCTGCAGCAGCGCACCGATTATGATCTTGAGATGCTCGAGACGATGGGCTTTTGTAACGGCATCGAGAACTACTCGCGTCATCTGGACGGTCGCAAGCCGGGTGAGCCGCCGTTTACCCTAATCGATTACTTTCCAAAGGATATGCTCTGCATCATCGATGAGAGTCATGTAACGGTGCCGCAGATCCGCGGCATGCACGAAGGCGACCGCTCGCGTAAGGTGACGCTGGTGGAGCATGGTTTTCGTCTGCCTTCGGCACTCGATAACCGCCCGCTCCGCTTCGATGAGTTTGAGGCGAGGATTCCCCAGTTCATCTACGTTTCGGCCACGCCGGGCGACTATGAGCTGCGGGTTAGCCAGAACGACGTTGAGCAGATTATTCGTCCGACCGGCCTGCTCGACCCCAAGGTCGATGTGCGTCCGGTTCGTGGGCAGATTGACGATCTTGAGGACGAGATTCGCGAGCGCGTTGCCCGCAAGGAGCGCGTGCTGGTGACCACGCTCACCAAGCGCATGGCCGAGGACTTGACCGACCATCTGCTTGATGCCGGCATTAAGGTCAATTACATGCACTCCGATACAGCGACGATGGACCGTGTCGAGATCCTGCGAACGCTGCGCGAGGGAAAGATCGATGTTCTCGTTGGCATTAACCTGCTTCGCGAGGGTCTAGACCTTCCCGAGGTCTCGCTGGTGGCAATTCTCGACGCCGACAAGGAAGGCTTCTTGCGCAACCGCCGTTCGCTGATTCAGACGATTGGCCGTGCGGCCCGCAATGCCGACGGCGAGGTCATCATGTATGCAGACGTTGTGACCGATTCGATGAAAGAAGCCATCGAGGAGACGCAGCGCCGTCGTGAGATTCAGATGGCATATAACGAAGAGCATGGCATTGTGCCCAAGACGGTCCGCAAGGCCATTAACGACATTTCGAGTTTTATTGCCGAGGCCGAAAAGACTGTGGGCTCGAAGGGACGCTCGAAGGGCGACTCTCTGGGCCATGGTGCGTTCTATACGCCCGATGAAAACGGCGAGGGCGCCGCGCCGGAGACGGTGGCACCCGAGCAAACGCTTGCCGAGCAGCTGGAAGGGCTACCGCATGACGAGCTCGTGCGGATCGTCGAGACCATGGAGGAAGACATGCGTAACGCTTCCGCCGCCATGGACTTTGAGGAGGCGGCACGTCTGCGCGATGCCGTCGTTCAGATTCGGTCGATGCTTGAGGGCGCATCTGAGGACGAAACGATCGAGCGTTTGCGTTCGCAGGCTCGCAAGGGCTCTACCTTTGCTTCGGGCAGAAAACGCCAGGGTGCACGGTTTAAGAAATAACGAACAGGCCCGAGCTCCTTATGGAGCTCGGGCCTGTCTTTTTTTGTGCGCGGGAATTCGCGCGTTAGAGGTCTGCTATCAGCGCCTCAGCGCAACGGATGCCGTCGGTGGCGGCACTCATGATGCCGCCGGCATATCCGGCACCCTCGCCGCAAGGGTAAAGGCCCGGAGTCGACACGGCGTGGCATGTTCGATCGCGGGTGACCGTGACCGGGGAGCTCGAACGCGTCTCCACGCCAGTGAGGACCGCATCGGGGCGGTCATAGCCGCGCAGTTTCTTGCCGAGCAGGGGGATTCCCAAACGAAGCGATTCGACGATATGCTGCGGGAGGGCATCGTCGATCGCCGTCCAGGTCACGCCAAGTGGATAGGTTGGTTTTACCTTTCCGGGTGTCGTGCTGGCGCGTCTAGCAAGGAAATCTCCGACGAGCTGTGCCGGCGCGTTCCAGTTAGAGCCACCCAGGCGATAGGCGGCTCGCTCGCAGGCGCGCTGGAGCTCAATGCCGGCGAGCGGGTCATCGTTGGGAAGGTCCTCAGGCGTGACGTTAACGAGCAGGGCGGCGTTTGCGTTGCGTCCGTCGCGGGCATTGAGGCTGGCGCCGTTGACGCACAGGTGGCCCTGCTCGGAAGAGGCGGCGACAACCTGCCCGCCGGGGCACATGCAAAACGAGAACACGCTGCGGCCGTTGGGAAGATGGGCGACGAGCTTGTAGGGGGCTGCTCCGAGGGCAGGATGTCCCGCCAAGGCTCCATATTGGGCTCGGTCGATGTCGCGCTGCGGATGCTCGATGCGAACGCCCATGGCAAAGGTCTTTTGTGCGAGGGCCACGTTGTGGTCCTTAAGGAGCTCAAAAATATCGCGAGCAGAATGCCCGCAGGCGAGGATGAGGTGCTTTGTCTCGATTGGCTCGTAAGCGGCGTCTTGGGACGATTGGACATCAATACCGGTGATGGCGCCAGACGCGTCGATGTGAATGTCGACGAGCTTTGTTCGATAACGGACGATACCTCCGAGCTGCTCGATGCGCTGGGATATAGCGGTGACAACCGTGGGAAGGATGTCGGAGCCAATGTGCGGCTTGGCATCCCACAGAATATCGCGGGGCGCACCCGCCTCGACGAAGGTTTCGAGGATAAGGCGATGGGCGGGATTTTTTGTTCCCGTATTGAGCTTGCCGTCCGAGAAGGTCCCCGCGCCGCCCAGACCAAACTGGATATTACTCTCGGGGTCGAGGATGCGCTCCTTTAGAAAGAGGTCGATCGCATGCGAGCGGCGAAATGCCGGGTCGCCGCGCTCGATGAGCAAGGGCTTAAGACCTGCTTTGGCGAGCGTTAGCGCGGCGAAAAGGCCAGCGCATCCGGCGCCGACAACGACAGGGCGTTCTTGAGGTGCGTCGGAGACGGGGGAGGGGAATGAAGGCTCATCGTCTTCTATCGCGCGTACGCGCGAGCGGTCACGCTCGGCAACGCTGTCGACCGCTTCTCGCTCGAGGTGGGGACTAGTCAGCTCAACACGAAAACTCAGGATAAAATGGACGTCTCGTTTTTTGCGAGCGTCGATTGACTTGCGGTGGAGTTCGATGGACTTGATCTCGGAGTCCTTGCAACGTAGGATGCGCTTGGCGACTCGCTTGCCAACAATGAGGCAGGCATTTTCATCGCGGGCTTCATCGAGCGACGCGTTGACTTGGGTGATTTCGATCATCGAGGTCTCCTTAGAGGCAAGAAAGAGGCCGTCCGGTATCTCAGACGGCCCGAATGCGTTTTTGATTATAGACTGCGCGGCTACAAGCTGCTTGCAGCGCGAATGCCCGAGAGCCAGGCCCACGCAAGGTTAAAGCCTCCGCAATCGGCGTCGATGTCGAGCGCTTCGCCGCAGACGTAAAGCGGGGCGTCGACAACGCAGCGCGTGCGTAGACTGGGTGTTGAGATGCTCTCGACAGATACACCACCACGCGTGACCTGCGCCGAGCGCTCCTCGGCTGTACCCTCGACGAGCAACTTAAAGTGCTTGAGAATCGAGACCAGGTGGATGACATCGTTGGAGCCTGGATGGCACTGCTCAAACGCTGTGCAGACGACGCAGGAGAGTTGCGGGGCGAGCATGCCGTCGAGCCAACGGGGATCGCGGGGCGAAAAGCCGCCGAGCAGCTTAACGCGCTGGTTAAGCATATCGAGCAGCTCGTCTTTAGAGAGGTCGGGGAAAACGTCGAGCAGGATCGTATCGCCGCGCTGGATACGACGGGAGAGGTTGAAGACAGCGACGCCCGAGATGCCGAAGGTTCGAAACAGCACTTCACCGTCTTCGTGCCAGAGCTCACTATGGTTGCGGGCGAGCGTCAAGCGGGCGCGGACGCGCAGACCATCCAACGTCTTGAGTGCCGCCCGATCGCCAGCGACCGTTGCCGATACGGGGCAGAGGATGGGGTGCAGCGAAGTGAGGGGGAGGCGAAACGTATCGGCGATACCGGTGGGGTTGCCGCCCGTGGCGATAATTACGGCATGTGCCTGCAGGGCCTCGTTCTTGCGAGGGACATCGGCGAGCGCTTTCCGAAGCGAGCGGAGCTCCGATTTTCGGTCGTCGTGCTTTTTTGCCTTGAGCACCCGCGCTGGACGGTCTATTTGGAGTGCCCAGCCTTCGGAAGCTTTGTGCGCCGAGGCAACGTTGGCTCCGCAGATTAAGGTGATACCTAGGCGGTCGCAAACGTTGAGAAGCGCATCGCGCACCGATTCAGCGCGAAGGGAGCGCGGGTACAGCCGGCCTTCCTCGGAGGTTGTCATGATACCCAGCGAGGAGAAGAAACCCATAAGCTCTTGTTCGGGCTGGGGGCCCATGACGGATTCGACGAATGCGGGGTGGTTATACCGCTGAGGATCAATCGATTCGTTGGAGAGGTTGCAGCGGCCGTTACCGGTCGCAAGGAGCTTAAGGCCACAGGCGACATCGCGCTCAACGATGCAGACGCTTTTGCCAGCGCGTGCGGCCGTAATGGCAGCGGCGAGGCCTGAAGCCCCGCCGCCGATTACCAGGACGTCATAGAAGGCGCTCGCGTTCACTTAGGCCTCGTCGGTCTCGTGCGGGGTAACGGCCTCGACGGCAGAGACTGCCTTGGGCAACATGCCATCGGGCAGCGCGGTCTCGACCTCGCCCTTATCGCAGGCCTCGGCGAGTGCTGGATTAATGGGAAGCTGGCCCAAGATGTCGAGGTTATAGCGATCTGCGACCTCGGGGAGCTTGCTTTTGCCAAAGACCTCAATCTTCTTGCCGCAGTCGGGGCACTCAATATAGCTCATGTTCTCGACAATGCCCAGAATGGGGACGTTCATCTTCTCGGCCATGTTGACCGCCTTGGCGACGATCATCGAGACCAGATCCTGCGGGCTCGTGACGATGACGATGCCGTCAACGGGCAACGACTGGAAGACGGTGAGCGCGACGTCGCCTGTTCCCGGAGGCATGTCGACCAGCAGGTAGTCGATGGGGCCCCACGAGGTCTCGCTCCAGAACTGCCTAATGGCGCCTGCGATGACCGGACCGCGCCAAAGGACGGGGTCGGTCTCGTTTTGGAGCAGCAGGTTGGAGCTCATGACCTTGACGCCGTGCTCGGAGATTTCGGGCAGCATAAGGTTGCCAAGGGCATGGACGTGGCGTCCGCTCATACCGAACATCTTGGGGATGGAGGGACCGGTGATGTCGGCATCGAGAACGCCGACCTTGTGGCCGTGACGGGCAAGCTCGGTGGCGATGGCACCGGTGACAAACGACTTGCCGACACCGCCCTTGCCGGAAAGCACGGCGATGACGCGTTTGACCTCGGACAGCGTGTTCTCCTCAAATTGCGACGGCGACGTTTGTCCGCCGGCGGCCTGTGCGTGCTCGCAACCCATGTATGACTCCTTTGTATATGTTGGGGCCGGGGCCCCGTGATGTGACACGAGCGTCATTGTACCCTCGTTTGCGAGCGGGAGTCATTTGCGATGCATTTGGGCCGAGCGTGCTTGCAATACGATGGGTCCAAGCGAATGGGCGGGCTTACTGAACTTTGCTGGCAAACTCGAGGTATTGCATGCGCTGCAGCTTGTCGATCGTCGAGGCGTATGGGCTGTCTTCAGATTCCAAGTCGTAGCGCAGCCCGTCGGCACCAAGGTAGCCGGCGACATTGATGGTGGGCACATCTGACCTTGTTGCAAGCAGGGCCTTTTGATAGTCGGTGAGCGGGGCGCCGATCTTATTAAGGGTAATGGCTGCAATCTCGTTTGCCCCGACGGTGTCGTAGACGTTGAGCTCGGTATTGCCGGCGATTTCATAGTTAGCCCAGACGAAATAGGTCGACTGATAGACACGGAAAGCGTGGCTTGCCGTGTCTTCCTGAGGGTACAGCTCGTCGTTGAGAGTCGTTGCGGCGCTCGGCTGATGGTCGCCAAAAAAGACAAGGACAACCGGTCTGCCGATATTGCGGAGCTCGTTGATAAAGTACTCGAGGTCCCGGTCGGATGCGTTGATGCAGGTGAGATAGGTGTTGAGCGCGCTATTGGCGCCCTCGCTGGCTCCCTCGACCCAATAGTTTGTCAGCTCTTCGGCGGGAACGGTGCCATAGTCGTAGCCGCCGTGATTTTGCATCGTGACGTCAAAGATGAACTGCGGTGCTTCGTCGGTTCTAAGCAGGTCGAGTATCTTGTCGTAGGTGGCGTAGTCGCATACGCCGGCATGGTAACAGGGCGCACCTTCGAAATCGCCGATTGAAAGAAAGTCTCCAAAGCCCAGCTGCTGATAGATTTTATCTCGATGGTAGTTGACGGGGTTTTGCGGGTGCATAGCGGTAGCGGTATACCCAAGCTCTTTAAGGTCCTTTGCCAGGCTGTTGACGCCATTCATCTGATACAGCTGATAGGGGATCTTGCCTAATCCGACAAAGGCCGTTGTCGCTCCGGTCAAAAATTCGAATTCGGAGTTTGCCGTTCCGCCACCGGTGACCGAAGCGAGCATGGTGCCGCGAACAAGCGTGTCGGGAAGCGAGTTGTAGAATGCGGGGCCGGTGTACCCGGCTGCCTGGAGCTGCTCAAAGCACGAAAGGTCGCTAAAACTCTCGTTCATGACGGCAACAATCGTCGGCTTGATTTCATTGAACTGGGCAACGGCCGCCGCGCGTTGCTCGCTCGAGCCATACGTGCTGTCGTAGGCGACGGCGAGCTCCTGCTCGATGCTCTGCGCCTCATCGGGCGTATAGTCTTCGGGCTTCTCAATGGGCAACTCGTTGACCATTTCGGTGAACGAAGTGATAAAACCCTGAGACGCATATGTGGTGATGGGCTGCCAACGGTCAAATCCAAAATTCAGCGCCTGCTCCAAGTCGATGCTGGAAAAGCCCGAGAGCCCCACAACGGTCACTAACAGAAAAGCACAGAGGTTAGCGGCGATTGCGGGGAAGACATGGGTGGGCGTACGGAGCTTTCGCGGACGGATAAGCGAAAGAAGCCCCAGGGAAATCTCCAGCAGGGCGAGAGAGGTTACGATTCCGGCGGTAAAGGTAAACTCGTATCCCTCGCTCACCTCCATTGCGGTGCCAAGGGCCAAGATATCGCTTGGCAGGATGGCTTCGCCTTTAAACGTTATGACGAAGTGCTCGGCAATGCCAAGGATGCAGCAGGCGACGGGCACGAGGGCCATGACGCCTCCATGACGCTGTCCCAGCAAATAAAGGGAGAGCAGAACCGTCGCGAGCAGCCCGACGGAAAACCCGAATGAGTTGGCGGGAATGCGATAGAACGTTTCGTTGCAGGCAATTTCGAGTGAAACGAACGAGAGCGCTGAAACAGCGGCGATGACAAGGATGTCACGGCAAATACAGGCAACCGTTCCCGTCGCAAGATCGGTTTGGTCGATAAGTCCCGAAACCAAGGGCTCGACAAGAAGTATGACGGCGGCAGCACCGAGCGCCGAATAAGAAAGGACCCATAGGGAATTGTCCTCATTTACGAGCAATTGATTCGTAATCCATGCAGCTACCATGCCGAGCGGGATGAGGAGCGTCGCGCACCAAAAGACGCGGGCAATGGGCGGCTTTTCATTGTGTTTGATTGAAAAATATACACGCACCACGACGATGGCCACGATAAGGACGGCGATGAATATGGGCAGATTGGCCATGTCGCTCGAAGTGATTTCAAGGGGGATATCTTCGGTCATGGACGTTCCTCTGTTACGGCAAATTAAGTTCAGTATTAGATTACTGTAACCTTTCCACGGCATTTCGAGAAACAAAGCGCCCGATACGCAAAGCTAAAGGTCTGCGAATCTTGTATTACGAACATCTGTGCGCGTCGAGTGCGCTAAACTCATCGACAGTATGATTCGATGCAATAGGAGGCAAGGAGCTTCCATGTCTGATTCTTCTATCGTTATTCGCGGCGCTCGTGAGCACAACCTCCGTGATATCGATGTTTCCATTCCGCGTGACCAACTCGTGGTCATTACCGGTCTTTCTGGCTCGGGCAAGAGCTCGCTGGCATTTGACACTATCTATGCCGAGGGCCAGCGTCGATACGTCGAGAGCCTCTCGAGCTATGCACGCCAGTTCTTGGGCCAGATGGACAAACCCGACCTGGATTCAATCGACGGCCTTTCGCCGGCGGTGTCGATCGACCAAAAGACGACGTCTAAAAACCCTCGCTCGACGGTTGGCACCGTAACCGAGATTTATGACTATCTGCGCCTGCTGTTCGCCCGTGTGGGCACCCCGCACTGTCCCGAATGCGGCCGCGTCATTGAGCGCCAGACGACCGACCAGGTTGCCGACAAGGTCTTGGCGGCGGGGGAGGGCCGTCGCGCGTTTGTGCTGGCACCGGTGGTGCGCGGGCGAAAAGGCGAGTACACCAAACTGTTTGAGGACCTTCGCGCCGAGGGCTTTAGCCGCGTGCGTGTCGACGGTGAAGTGCGCTCGCTCGACGATCCGATCGATCTGGACAAGAAGTTCAAGCACGATATCGAGGTCGTGGTCGATCGCATCGTAATCCGTGAGAACTCTCTGGGACGTATCGCCGAGTCTGTTGAGCAGGCGACCGCGCTGGCTCACGGCAATGTAAACGTGTACTTGCTGCCCGACCGCGACGCTCCCGAGGGGACCGAAGGCGAGTTGCTGGAGTATTCGCTGGCGTTAGCGTGCCCGGAGCATGGACACTCCATCGATGACCTGCAGCCGCGTGATTTCTCGTTC
>CABUXL010000055.1 GCA_902495525.1 uncultured Collinsella sp. | reverse complement strand
GCAACTGACCGAGGTCTATCTGGCGGCGCATCCGCTGGCGCATCGTTAACACATCGCTGGCCTGCATATTTATAGGTATTTGGGGACGGGCCCCAGATTGCTGCGGCGTGCTTTTGCGCGCGCATGGGCAATCTGGGGCCCGTCCCATTTTTCGCCACTTGTCGTCGCGGTGGTGGGCCGCACGTGCCTTGGGTGGGGGGAGTTTGGGGGCGATGTGAACGCCATGTAAAAGGACGCAAAAATCGCCTCAAGGTCAACTTGAAGGTTGAGGTTGAAAGGCGGGGTGCCACAGGTGGCATCCCGCCTTTGCTGTAAACACAACATATTGTGTTTTCGAACATATGCTCGGGGGTGTTTTACAACATATTGGGGGTGGAATGGTGGGGCGGGGTGGGGGAAGGGGTGGGGAAAGGTGTTGAAAAATGGGGCGGTTCCCCATATTATTGATGACGTCGACAGGCGGGGTGGTTCCCCGCGTACGTGCCATCTGAGTAACCGAGGGGAGGGCGCACATGGGAATGACTGGTGCATACGAGCGCAATCTCGATGCAAAAGGTCGTCTATCCCTGCCTGCACCCCTTCGCGAGGAGCTTGGAGAGCACGTTCGCGTGTTTAAAGCCCTGGATGTCGATGCTCTGTACGTGTTCTCTGCCGAGGCCTTCGATAAGTGGGTCGAAGGACTCTTCGCGGGTCGTGAGGGCCACGAGGGTTTTAACCCGCGTGACATTAATGACCAGAAGCTCATGAGGGCGATCAACAAGCGCACCACGTCGATGGACGTGGACAGCGCCGGTCGTATCGGTCTTTCCGAGTCTCTCCGCAAGCAGGCGAACCTCGACCGCGAGGTCACGGTTGTGGGCAACTACGACCACCTTGAGGTTTGGGATCGCGCCGCGGCCGATGAGGACGATGACGATGAGGCCCTGCTGGACCTCTTCTTCTCGTAAGGGCAAGGCACGGGTAACGGATGGAGCGTGGGATCTTGACACAAGAATATCGGCATGAACCTGTCATGCTCGGCGAAGTGCTTGAGTCGCTGCGGCTAAAGAGCGGCTCCGTTGTCTGCGATTGCACCCTTGGCGGTGCCGGCCATTCGGTAAAGATGGCCGCGCAGGTGGGGGAGACGGGCCTTTTGCTCGGCGTCGATCAGGACGACATGGCCCTCGAGGCCGCTGGCGCCCGTCTGGACCGCGAGGTTCCCGGAGTTCCGCACCAGCTGCTGAAGGGCAACTTCGGCGACTTGGACGAGCTGCTTTGCTCGGCCGAGGTGCCCGGGGTCGATGGCTTCCTGTTCGATTTGGGCGTTTCGTCACCGCAACTCGATATCCCTGGCAGGGGCTTTTCGTATAACGAGGACGCCCCATTGGACATGCGGATGGATCCGGGTAATAACACCTTAAACGCAGCTGAGGTCATCAACACCTATAACGAACACGACCTCGCCCGGATTCTACGCGTCTACGGCGAAGAGAAGTTTGCCTCGCAGATCGCGCGCGAGATCGTGCGCCGCCGCGAGCAAGAACCGATCGAAACCACCGGCCAATTTGTCGAGATCATCAAGGCGGGTATCCCGGCTGCCGCTCGTCGGCATGGCGGACACCCGGCCAAGAAAAGTTTCCAGGCCATTCGCATCGAGGTCAATCACGAGCTCGATGTGCTCGAACGAGGGCTTGATGCCGCCACCAGGTGGCTCAACCCGGGCGGACGTATCTGCGTCATCTCATATCACTCGCTCGAGGACCGTATCGTAAAGAACCACTTTAAGGAGATGAGCCAGGGGTGCACGTGTCCGCCGGAGATTCCGGTGTGCGTGTGCGGCAACGTGCCGATACTCAAGGTCATCACCCGCAAACCCTTGGTTGCACAGCCTGATGAGGTTGAGCGCAACCCTCGGGCGAGATCAGCCAAAATCCGCGTGGCGCAGCGTCTGTAGGCGCGACCGCGTGATATTGGACCTCCCGCTCGCACCATAAACGAAGCTTAAACACACTACCAACGTACTCGGGATGGGAGGCGGCATATCATGGGCTACAACACTTCAAGCGCAGCACTCGCCTATGATATGAACGCCATGCCCGCCTATCGTGAGACGCCGCAGGCCCCCGTTGCTCCCCGTGAGCAGCGCACGCCGCGCTTTGATGTCTACACGGGCGCGGGCCGTCAGGCAAACCAGGCGGTAAGCCCGGTTTTCATGAGCGTTCTTAAAACGTTTTGCATCATTGCGGCTATCTTCATGACGATCGGCGTCGCCCGCGTGGCGCTCGCCGGTGTTACGGCCCAGGTGCTCAACAGCAACGCCGAGCTTACCAATACGCTCGAAAAGGCGACCGATGAGAGCTCCGACCTGGAGGTCATGCATTCGGTCTATGGCGCCGACACGCGCATTCGCGACCTTGCGGGCGCTTATGGCATGGTGGAGCCCAGCGAGAGCGTTACACTTGACTTTTCGCAGGATGCAGCCGCGGGCGCCAACGCGACCGCGACCGCTCAGTAGCAAGACGGTAGCTGAGTATGACAAATGACTATCGCCGCGGTTCCGATGGGGGCCGCGGTTCTGGACGTCCCTCGTCGCGGGGACGTTCTGGTTATCAAGGAACGGGTCGGCAATCTTACAACGCCGGGCAGTCCCGTGGCAACGACCCGGCGTCGCGACTTCGCGGCTCGGGCGGCCCTCAAGTGCATAACACCAGGTCGCGCAAGAGTTCGTCGACCGAATGGCTCACGGGCACGCCTCTGCCTCGCCGCAAAGCCGTCATGGGCTTCATTGGGCTTGGCTTGGGCTTGGGCGTCTTTCGCCTTGGCGACTATCAAATTGTCGAAGCCGATAAACTGCGCGAGCGTGCCGATGCGCGCCGCCTGCTTGCACAGACCCTCTATGCCAAACGCGGCACCATCTACGACCGCAACGGTAACGTGCTGGCGTCGTCGGTCGAATGTCGCAACATCGCCGTGAACCCGCAGCTTGTCGAGGATGTTGACAAGACGGTGTCGGCGCTGGTCAAGGCAACTGGAATCGATAAAAAGACCTGCCGCAAGCTCGTCGAGTCCGATGGCACCTGGGTGTATATCAAACGCCAGGTGGACGAAGACGATGCTGCGGCGCTGGAGAAGAAGAACCTGCCCGGCGTGCTTTTTGAGCAGGCCATGAAGCGCGTATATCCATACGGCAATCTGGCATCGCAGGTGCTGGGTGTAGTGAATGTAGACAACGACGGCTTGACGGGTCTCGAAAAGCAATACAACAAGCTTCTGACCGGCACGAACGGTTCTCTCGTACGCGAGCGCGCGAGGGACGGCAGCTATATCGCGGGCGGTGCCTATAAAAAGGTGGCTGCGGTCGACGGCGTTGATATCGTGACGACGCTCGACGTCAATATCCAGCGTGCGGCCGAGGATGCCCTGGCAGAGGCTGTCGAGAAGACAAAGGCCAAGAACGGCTCGGCGCTGGTCACCGATCCTACGACAGGCGAGATCTTGGCAGCCTGCTCGTATCCGACCTACGACCAGACCAATTTGGAAAACGCCAAGACCGAGGATATGAACCTGCGCCTGGTCACCGACGCCTACGAGCCCGGCTCGGTCTTTAAGACGCTCGTGGCGGGCGCCGGCTTCGACTTGGGCGTCGTGCGGTCGAGTACGTCGTTTGAGGTGCCGGCGAGCATCAAGGTGGGCGACGATACCGTCACCGATGCCGACAAGCGCGACTACGCCATGACCATGGATGTGCGCGAGATGATGCGCCGTTCGTCCAACGTGGGATTTGTCCTGGTGGGGCGCAAGATCGGTGCCGACGACTTTGCCGCCTATGTGGACAAGTGGGGCATCGGTCACAGCTCGGGTGTCGATTTTCCGGGCGAGAGCCTGGGCATCGTCAAGGAGCGTGACCAGTATGACGGCGCCACGCTGGGCTCGATGAGCTTTGGACAGGCGCTGTCTGTCTCGCCGATTGAGATCGCACGTGCCGTGGGCGGCATCGCCAACGGCGGCGTGATGATGACCCCACACTTCTATAAGTCCAGCAAAGGCGACGAGAAGGACTGGGGCGAAGGCGAGCGCGCGATTTCGGAGGACGCCGCATCCCAGGTGACATCGTGCATGCAGACGGTCGTGTCGGAGGGAACGGGCGTTGGCGGCGCGGTTGACGGCTATGACGTGGCGGGTAAGACCGGTACGGCCGAACGTGCCGACGAGAACGGCGGCTACCTCAAGGAGAACTACATGTCGTCCTTTATGGGCTTTGCACCGGCACAATCGCCCAAGGTGCTGTGCTATATCACGCTCGACGGAACGCCGAGCGGCTCAGATGCCGCTGCGGTGCCGTTCCAGTCCATTATGGCCAACGCGCTCGACGTGCTGGGTATCCCGCACACGAAGTAGGGGGTTACAATCTTTGGGGCGTGGTTTGTTGTCCCATCATGAGGGGTGTTCACATGCCCTGCACCACGCATGCGCGGCGCTGGGATACAATACGCCGATAGCATTATTTAGGTTTACAGGGGAGCTGCAATGATAGAGATCGCCGTCAACAACCTCGCGGCCGCAACAGGGGCCCGAACCGTGACGGGAGAAGTCGATCGGGTATGCCGCGGGTGCGTTATCGACTCGCGCCAGGTCGAGGAAGGGACGATTTTCGTCGCCTTTCCCGGTGAAAACGTCGACGGCAATGATTTTGCTTCCCGTGCCGTCCAGTCGGGTGCCGGCGCCGTCGTGATGACGCGTGAGCCCGAGGCCGAGCTGGTCTCGCTGGCACAGGACAAGGGCTGTGCCATCTTGCTGACCGATGATCCCGAGGAGTTTCTGCTGCGTTTGGCGCATGCGTATCGCCTGGAGCTTGGCTGCCTGGTCGTTGGCATTACCGGTTCCATCGGCAAGACGACGACCAAGGACGTGCTCGCCGCTGTGCTCGCCAAGCGCTATCGCGTCTGGGCCACCAAGGGCAATTTCAATAACCTGATCGGCATGCCGCTCACGGTGCTTTCCGCTCCGGCCGATACCGAGGTCCTGGTGCTCGAGATGGGCATGAACCATTTCCACGAGATCGAGCGCCTGTCCCAGTCCGCCAATCCCAACCTTGCCATCGTGAGCAAGATCGGCACCTCTCATATCGGCATTTTGGGCAGCCGCGAGAACATCGCCCGCGCTAAGGCCGAGATTGTCCAGGGTATGTGCGCCGCCGGCGACTATTTGCCGCTGCTGGTTTTGGGCGGCGAGGACGACTTTACGCCATTCATTCGCGATGCGTTCGCCCAGCCTGCTGGTATCGACGTGATGCTGGCCGGCGTCTCGGACGATGATGAGGTCCGTGCCCGCGACGTTCGTGTTGATGACGAGGGCCGTCCGGTCTTTACGCTCGATTTTGGCCAGGGTGAGACGATCGATACCATGCTTGCCATCCCCGGCGTGCAGTCCGTTCCTAATGCCGTTAAGGCCGCCGCGGTTGCCTATCGCCTGGGTGTGACGCCCGAGCAGATCGATGCTGCCTTTAGGGGCCTCACGATCACCGGTCACCGCCAGGAGATCAAGCGCGCCAAGAGCGGTGCACGCATCATCGATGACTCCTATAACGCCAGTGCCGAATCGATGGCAGCCGGTCTCGATCTGCTGTGCTCGCTTTCGTGTACGGGGTCTCGCATGGCGATCCTGGGCGAGATGGGCGAGATGGGCGATGAGGCTCCTCGCATGCATGAGCTCGTGGGCGCCTATGCCGCCGCCAAGAAGCTCGACATGCTGGCGTGCGTGGGTGGTGAGCTGGCCCAGCTTATGGCCGATGCCGCACGCATGATGGGCATGGACGAGGACCGCATCCAGGTGTTCTCCGATTATCAGCAGGTGCTCGACCGCATGGGCGGCGCGCTTGAAAAACATGATGTTGTACTGGTCAAGGGTTCCCGCTTTGTTGAGCTCGACCGCTTTGTGGAAGGTGTGTGCTAGCCCATGTTCGGCAATCCCTCATATCCAACGTATCAGGCTTTTTTGGGGCTTGGCATCGCCGCCGCCATTGCGCTGCTGCTCATGCCGTGGTGGATCAAGCTGCTCAAGGTCGAGGGTATCGGCCAGCAGGTTCGTGCCGACGGCCCCAAGCGTCATTTGGTTAAGCAGGGAACGCCCACCATGGGTGGCGTTGTCATCCTCGTCGCGATCTCGCTGACCTGCCTGCTGATGGGCAAGCTCACCACCGAGCTCGTGCTCGTGCTGCTCGCCACGCTGGCGACCGGCGTGCTGGGTCTGATCGACGACCTGACCTCCGTTACGCATGGGCGCTCGCTCGGTCTGACGCCTCATGCCAAGATGATCGGCCTAACCATTATCTGTGTCACCTTTACGGTACTTGCCGTCAACTGGTGCGGCGTCGCCCCCGAAATTCGTTTTCCCGGTGGGTTGACGATCGACCTTGGCGCGCTTTCGACTACCATCTGCGGCTATTCGTTCCCGTGGCTCTATATTGTCTTTTGCTGGCTGATGATTGCCGGTCTTTCTAATGCCGTGAACCTGACCGATGGCCTTGACGGTCTTGCTGGCGGCACCTCCATGATCGCCATGCTCGCCATGGCTGCCATGGCGTTTTTGCATGGAGACGTGAACCTGTCCATCTTCTGCACCGCGTGTGCCGGTGCCTGCTTGGGCTTTCTGTGGTTCAACTGCTATCCGGCGAGCATCTTTATGGGCGATACCGGCTCGCTTGCCCTGGGCGCCGCGTTTGCCTGCACGTCCATCATGACCAACACCGAGGTCGTCTCCCTCATCATCGGCGGCCTATTTATCGTTGAGACCTTGTCGGTCATGATTCAGGTTGTCTACTTCCACTTTACGCACAAGCGCGTCTTCCTTATGGCGCCCATCCATCATCATTTCGAAAAGAAGGGCTGGGCCGAGACCAAGGTCGTCATCCGTTTTTGGATTATCGCTGCTGCCTTTGGTGCCGTTGGCCTTGCTCTGTTCTTCCAGTTGGGATAGTGGTCTTTCATGCCTCTTGCTGATGTCTTTAGCCTGCTCGTTTTGGGTCAGGGCAAATCCGGTCTCGATGTCGCCCGCTGGGCGCTGGCACATCCCGAGCGCGTAAGCGCCGTTACCGTGTATGGCGGCGGCACCTCTGAGCCCAATGATGCCACGCGTGCGCTCGAGGCTGCTGGTGCGTCGTTTGTCTATGGGACCGAACAGGTCGAGGGCGCCTATGACGTATGCGTGACATGCCCGGGCATCTCGGAGTTCTCGGGCTTCTTTAAGGCCGGGCTCGAGCATGCCGCCCAGATTATGGGTGAGCCCGAGTTTGCCTATCGCCTGTCGCCCGATAACTGGATTGCCATCACGGGCACCAACGGCAAGACAACCACCACGTCGCTGACCGATTATCTGCTCAAGGCTGCCGGCGAGGCCAGCGTAGCTGTCGGCAACATCGGCGAGCCGCCGGTCAACGAGATTGACGGCCGAGCCCACAACGAGTGGTTTGTGGCTGAGCTCTCGAGCTATCAGATTGCTACGACCACCGAGCTCCACCCTCGCGTGGCGGTGCTGCTCAACATCACTCCCGACCACTTGGGCTGGCATAAGAGCCATAAGAACTATGCGCTTGCCAAGATCAAACTGTTTGACAATATGGTCGATGACGATCTGGTGGTCGTCGACGTCGAAGACGCCGGCATTCACGAGTTCGATGAGTACATCTACACGCCGGGTCGTCGCATCTGCAAGGTTGCCTTTGACGAGCCAGAGGGTGAGGATGTCGCCTTTGTGCGCGATGGCAAGATGATCGTGCGCCTGAAGGGCGTCGAGACCCCGCTCATCGCTACATCCGAGCTCAAGATCTCGGGCCATCACAATGTTATCAATGCTCTGTGCGCTGCCACGGCTGCCCTGGCCGTCGGTGCCGATCCCGAGGGCATTTGCCGCGGTCTGGCCTCGTTCCAGCCGCTCGAGCACCGCGTGGAGCCGTGCGGCGAGATTGACGGAGTGCGCTACGTCAACGATTCCAAGGCGACCAACACCGACGCGGTCGAGAAGGCACTGACGGCGTTTCCCGATGACGACGTGATTTTGCTGCTCGGCGGCCACGATAAGGGCACGCCGCTCACGGACTTCGCGCGCGTTGTTATGGATAACGTACGCTCGGTCGTCTGCTTTGGCGATGCGCGCGAACGCTTCACCGCCGCTATGGACGAGGCCGATGTCGATGGCGATGTGGATATCGCCCAGGCGGATGACCTACGCGATGCCGTGGACGTTGCCCGTTCGCTGTCGAGCCGTGGCGACGTGATCTTACTTTCTCCTGCCTGCTCTTCGTTCGATGAGTTCTCGGGCTATGAGGAGCGCGGCCGCGTGTTTAAGGACTATGTGGCCCAGCTTGCCGCTGCAGCGAAATCGCAAATGGAATAGGGGTTGCCGGTGAGAGAGGAGAGCCCCCGACAAGGTATGAGGAGGCCCGACTCGGACCGTGCTTCCTCGCGGCGTAGCACACCGCGTTCCGGACGCGGCGGGCAGTCGTTTAGCGAACGCTATATTGCCGGCGTTCCCGCCCGCATCATGCGCCCCCGTCTGATATTCATGGCCTGTCTGTTTATCTTGGTGTGTTTTGGCCTGCTGATGGTGTACTCGGCGTCTTCGGTCGAGGCGCTGCACGAGAATGGCTCAGCGACGTTTTTTCTGGGTAGACAGGTCGCGTTTGCCGTGGTCGGTGTTCTGGCGCTGATTGCCATCGTGCGCATTTTGCCGGACAGCTGGTTTGGGGAGGATGTGCTCAGGATCTTCCTCATAGGCATGATAGGGCTACTGTTTCTGGTGTTCTTGGTGGGCAGCGGCAGCCGTGGCGCCACGCGCTGGCTCAACATCGCCGGCATTCAGTTCCAGCCTTCCGAGTTTTTAAAGCCATTTGCCATTGCGTATTCGGCCATCATGCTCGATCGCTTCTTTTCGCCCGGTGGCAACATCAACGAATTCCTTCGCAAGATGGGCATCTACCTGGGCATTTCGCTCTTTCTGATCTTTATCCAGCCCGATTTCGGTACCGTCCTGATCATCCTGTTGACTCTCATGTGCATGGCGTTATTTGCGGGCCTCGACCCCAAATTTATCATCGGCGTGATAATCTTCGGCATTCTCGTGATCGTGATTGCGCTTGTTGCAGAGCCGTACCGTATGGTGCGTATCCAGGTTGCCTTGAACCCTTGGGCCGACGAGTATGGTGACGGCTATCAGGCCACGCTTGCCATCATGGCCTTTGCCTCGGGCGGTCTGTTCGGCCGTGGCATCGGCAACTCAACCATGAAGTACTCGTATCTGCCCGAGGCGCACAATGACTACATCCTGGCCATCATTGGCGAGGAAGTCGGTTTTGTCGGAACCGTGCTGTTCTTCTTGGTGTTTGCGATGCTGATCTACTCGGCGTTTCGCATTGCCGAGCAGGCGACCGATCGTCGGGGCGCGCTCGTGGCGTCTGGCTCCGCGGTCATTCTCGCGGTGCAGTTTTTGATCAATGCGTTGGGCATCCTCAACGTGTTTCCCATGACGGGCAAACCGTTGCCGTTTATTAGCTACGGCGGTTCGTCGATTATTGTGTCGCTTATGCTTGCCGGTCTGATCCTGCGCGTTTCGTACGAGAGCGCGCGTCGCGATGAGTACGACCGTCGCCGCGAGAGCTTTGCCGTTATGGATGAGAGTACCGCCGGCGTGCCCCACGTGCGCGGCGAGCGATTTTCGCGTAACGGCTTTACCGTTCTGGATGGCTCTGCGACCGAGCCGGCAGCCCGTCCGCGTCAGCGAACGGCGCCGCAAGGTCGTCCGCAGCGCCCAACCCCTCGCAATGCGGGCGGCGGATATAATCGAATCGATTTGAACTCGGGCCCGTCGGCGCGTTTGCGCACCGACGACCAGGGACCGCGTGTACGAAGGGACTACCATGACCGATAAGATGACCGTTGCTATCGCAGCCGGCGGTACGGCAGGGCATATCAACCCCGCGCTCGCCTTGGCCGAAGAGCTGCGTGACCGTGGCCACCACGTTGTGTTCGTGGGCCAGTCGCGCAAGCTCGAGGGTCGTCTGGTCCCCGAGGCTGGGTTTGATTTTGTGCCCATTACGGTTACGGGCTTCGACCGCTCCCGTCCTTGGACGGCGCTGACCTCGCTGTGGCGTGTCAACAAGGCCAAGCGTGCGCTCGCCAGTCATTTCTCAAAGGTCGGCAAGCCCGATGCCGCCATCGGTTTTGGTGCCTATGTCGAGGTTCCGCTGCTGGGGTGGTGCAAGGGCGCGGGCGTTCCGTATCTGCTGCATGAGCAGAACTCTGTTCCGGGCCTGGCCAACAAGATGATGAACTCCCACGCCGCCCGCGTGTGCATCTCGGTGCCGGCAGCGCGCGCGGTCTTTGAGCGCGAAGGTGACCCTGACCACGTACTCATGACCGGCAACCCCGTACGTCGCTCGGTGATCGAGGGCGATCGCGCTCGCGGCCGCAAGGCACTTGGCGTTCCCGAGGACGCTACGCTGCTGCTCGTCTTTGGCGGTTCACTTGGCGCTCAGCACCTCAACGAGCGCGTGGCTTCGCTCAAAAACGAGCTGCTTTCGCGCAAGAGCCTCTATGTGTTGCATTCGACGGGTGCCGACGGCTTTGAGGAGACCGAGCGCGCTTTGGCGCTGACGCCCGAGGAGGCGAAGCGTTATCGCGTCCAGCCTTACATCGACAACATGGGCGATATGCTGGCTGCTGCCGATTTGGTGCTCTCGCGTTCGGGCGCATCGAGCGTGGCCGAGATCGCTGCGCTCGCCGTGCCCTCGGTGCTCGTGCCGTATCCGCATGCGACGGCCGACCACCAAACCACCAATGCCCGTTATCTGGTCGACGCCGGGGCCGGTGTGCTCTGCGCCGATGCCGATATCGATGGTTCTGCCTTTGCCGATGAGCTGCTGCACTTGGTCGATGACGCGGCGGCGCGCGACGCCATGCGTCAGGCGGCACGTGGTCTGGCTCAGGATAGGGCCGCCGCTCTTCTGGCGGATGCGGTAGAGGGTTTGCGTTAGTTAGACGGGATATCGTCGGTCGCCCTCGCGCTGATGCGGTAGGTGCGGTACAGTTAACGGGTTACAGGCAGTGTTTACGCAAGGAGTACACGAGCACATGGCTGATTCCCAGACTGCAACCTCCGCGCCCGAGTTTAAGAGCGCCCACTTTATCGGTATCGGCGG
>CABUXL010000054.1 GCA_902495525.1 uncultured Collinsella sp. | reverse complement strand
GCGGCTCGGTCTTCACGCTCTTGGCATGCAGCTCGAGGATGTTCTTGCGGCCGGTCAGATCGGGCAGCTCGACGGGGATGCGGCGGTCAAAACGACCGGGGCGCAGTAGAGCGGGATCGAGACTGTCGGGGCGGTTGGTTGCGGCAAGGACAACGATACCCTTGTGGTTATCGAAGCCATCCATCTCGGTCAGCAACTGATTGAGCGTCTGCTCGCGCTCGTCGTTGCCGCTAAAGCCGCCGCCATCGCGCTTCTTACCGATGGTATCGATCTCATCGATAAAGACGATACACGGTGCCTTTTCCTTGGCCTGCTTAAACAGGTCACGAACCTTAGCAGCGCCGCGACCGACAAACATCTCAACGAACTCAGAGCCCGAAATGCTAAAGAACGGAACACCGGCCTCGCCGGCAACAGCCTTGGCAAGCAGGGTCTTACCGGTACCCGGAGGGCCAACAAGGAGAGCACCACGCGGCAGCTTGGCGCCGATCTCCTCGTAGCGCTGCGGCTTCTCCAGAAAGTCGACGACCTCCTTGAGAGACTCCTTGGCCTCTTCCTGACCGGCGACGTCCTTAAAGGTCACGCCCACGTCCTTGGAGGCGATCACGCGCGCGCCGGACTTACCCAGTCCGCCGCCGCCAAAACCGCCGCCGCCAAAGTTCATCGACGGGCCGTCATCGCCCATAGCCTTCTTCATGCGGCGGTTGAGCCACCAACCGATGAGGAAGAAAATCGCCATGGGAAGAATGAGTGTGAGCAGGTAGTAGGTCATCAAACCCGAGTTTTTATCGGGAACGACCGACTCCAGCGAAGCGCCAGACTCAAGCACGCGATCGGTAAAGCCCGCGTCATTCGGCACACCGGTCGTCTTGTAGGCGATGTTCTCGTCCTCGCCCTTCTTGGTGTAATAAATCGAGTAATCGTCCGTGTTGTACTCGACCTTGTCGACGCTCTTCTTATCGAGCGCTTTGACAAACGTCGAGTAATCGGTCTTCGTAATCTGCTGCGTGTGACCGATGTTGGGGAACAGAACGGTCGAGAGCACGAGGTAGACGACGAAGGCGATGAGCACGTAGAGGATCATATTCCGTCTACGTTTGTTGTCATCCATCTCCATCTGCTTGAACTCCATCTACTGGGGTTGATAATGCTTTCTAGAATACCCAACCCGGACGGCGATAAACCGACGCCGGGCACGAAAGGACAGAGATGGCATCACTGTAAGTCGGCAAGGTTCAAATCTATACAGGCGACGGCAAGGGCAAGACGACGGCTGCTTTGGGGCGCGAGAGGATGTCGAGGAACTGATTGCGATAAAGCCCGCCACCACGGAGCTCGTGCTCCCCGGCCGCGGCTTGCTACCCCTCGCCGACCTTGCCGACCTAGTAACCGAAATGCGCCCCGTCAAACACTACTTCGATGAAGGTCTCCTAGCCCGCCAAGGCATCGAATACTAATTGATTCGTTTTCCGCCAACACCTAAAGCTCATAAGGAAGTTGCGGTGAAATAGTACTTGTTTGACGGTCCGCAAGGACTTTTCAGGAACTATTTCACCGCAACTTATCAGGGGTATCCGACGGATGAGCTAGGCGGTGGCGCGGCCTAGCCAGTTGCCGCTGTGGTGGTAGATGGTGAACATCGTGGCCGTAATGAGCCACGTTACGGGGTAGACCAGCAGTAGATGCTCGAGCGACGGATCGAAAGGCATGATCGCAAACACCCAGATCACCCTCAAGACAACGGTGCCAAAGATGGTGAGCATCATAGGCTGCAAGCTCACACCGGCACCGCGAATGGAACCCGACGCGTTTTCGATAATCGAGAAGATCGCGTAGAACGGCGCGATGAAATGAAGAATCGTCGTGGTGTACGCCGAAATCGAAGCATCGTCGACAAACAGACGCGACAACGGACCCGAGAACACCAGCAGCACGGCAGACAGGCCACCAATGAGCATAAACGACAGCACGAGCGACGTATGGTAGCCCTTGCGCATGCGCTCGTAGTTGCGCGCGCCAAAGTTCTGTGCCGAGAACGTGGTGATCGACACGCCGAGCGCCTCGGTAACCATCCAGACAATGCCATCTAAGCGGCCCGAAAGACCCCACGCCGTGGTGACATCGGCACCAAACGAGTTGACCGACACCTGAATCAAAACATTGGAAATCGAATAGGCAGCAGACTGAAAGCCAAGCGGCAGACCACACGAGATCATGCTCTTGCAAATACCGCGATCGATGCCGAGCTTGGACAGCGAAAGCCGCCACGCACCCGGTGCGTGCATCATACGAATCACGATCATCGTGGCGTTAGAGCAAATGGTCAGCGCCACCGCGATACCGCAGCCCAAAGCCTCCATATGCAGCACGGCAACAAAAATGATATCCAGCACCACGTTAACGAGGCAGCCGGAGGCAATGATCACGGCAGGCCCGCGCGTATCTCCCACGGCACGCAGCAGCGCGGTGCCCATATTGAGCAGCAGCGCCGCAACCATGGCGGCAAAATAGCAACGAGCATAGGCAACGCCCTCGGCAAGAAGCTCATGCGGCGTGTTCATAAGCACCAGCATGGGCTCAACGAACACTATGCCGAGAATGGAGACGATGATACCGCCCACCAGCGCGAGCGTCATGGCCGTGTGGACCGAACGACTCAGTCGCTCGTCATCGTGCTGGCCAAAATACTGACCGGTAATGACCGCGCAGCCGGCGCCGACGCCAACGCAAAAGCCAATGCAGAGCTCGGTGAGCACCATCGTGGCCTGAATGCCACCCAGCGCGAGCTTGCCGCCAAACTGGCCGACGATATACGTACCGATAAGCGTGTAAGCCTGTTGAAAAAACGAGCTAAAGAAGATAGGGACGCACAGCGACAGCAGCTGTTGCCAAATGACACCCTGCGTTACATCGATAGCCGTAGATTTCTTAGCCACACGCCCTCCCCGCCAACGTATGTTAAACAACAAAATGGCAATTTAAAACCAAAGCCAATATCAGCTTAGCACCGACCGGCGTCGACCGAAACACCCCGAATTAGAGCGCGGTGCGGAATAACTGCCTAGTGATACAAACCCGGCTGGTAGTGGTACTCGTTGCTCACGTGCGGGCACAGCTGCCAAAAGGCGACGGCACTCGCCGCGGCAACGTTGAGTGAATCGACCCCGTGCGCCATCGGAATGCGCACGGCGTGGTCACAGCCGACAATAGTCTTAACGCCCAAGCCGGCACCCTCGGTACCCATAAAGATCGCTAGGCGGTCTAACTCCTGCAGCACGGGATCGTCCAGCGACACCGAATCATCCGTCAGCGCCATCGCGGCGCACGAAAAACCGGCCTGATGCAGCGACGCCAACCCGTCATGCGGCCACACGCGTGCCTCGCTGCCGATACGCGTCCACGGCACCTGAAACACGGTGCCCATGCTCACACGAGCCGAGCGACGATACAGTGGATCGCAGCACGTCGGGCTGACCAAAATACCGTCGACATTCAACGCAGCCGCCGAGCGGAAAATCGCGCCCACGTTCGTGTGGTCGACAATACCCTCGAGCACGCATACACGAACCGGGCGCTCCCCCGCCACCTCGACGACGCCGTCCAAGAACTCATCAACCGGAATCTGTCGCGGACGACGAAACGCCGCGAGCGCGCCGCGCGTCACGTTAAAGCCCGTCAACTGCTCCATGAGCTCCATGGAGGCGACGAACACAGGAACAGGACCCGCGCCCTCGCGCACGACTAGGCGCTCAAACAGCGGCATCATCTGGTCGAGCCAGCGTTCGCCCAAAAGAAAGCTCACCGGCTCGTATCCGGCACGCACCGCGCGCTCAATAACCTTGGCACTCTCGGCGATAAAGATGCCCTTTTGCGGCTCTAGCACGCAGCGCAGCTCACGCTCGGTCAGTCGCACGTAGGCATCGAGCCGCTCGTCCTCGAGCGAATCAATTCGCAGAACCTCAACGGCATCAGTCATAGCAGCCTGCCCGCACCCTTCTTTACAGCACATCTATACCAAACGAGGCGACGCTAAGCGCCGCCCCATACATTCAATCAATCCGATAATACCGTTCACGCCAGGCGATTTACGCCTCAACGCGACGATACGTCACGAACTCATAATCGACACCCTCGTCGCCCTCGCCCGAGGCAATCGTGGCAACACCGCCACGCCACGCAATCTCCCATGCGGGATCGGCGTCCAAATCGGGAAAGTACGTGTCCACGGCATGAGTGCAATGGTTGTGCGTGACCTCGGCCTCGACGCAATACGGCAAAAACTGCCGATAGACATCGCCGCCACCAATCACCCAGGCAACGGGCTCATCGGCAACCGCGGCGAGCGCCTCGTCGATGCTATGGACCACGTCGACGCCCTGGGGCGCAAAATCCTCGTCACGCGTGAGCACGATATTGCGACGATTCTTGAGCGGACGCCCACCGGGAAAACTCAACAGGGTCTTGCGCCCCATAATAACCGGGCAACCTTTGGTGCACGCCACAAAATGGCGCATGTCGGCGCGATTGGACACCACCATGTCGCCCTCGCACCCAATGCCCCAATCCTCACACACGGCGACGATAGCAGATAGCTTACACGTCATGAGCACCACCTACACCGCAATGGGAATGTTCTTGACCTGCGGGCCGTGCTCATAGCCCTCCACAATCAGGTCGTCGGTCGTAAACGCATAGAAATCGTGCACGTCGGGGTTAAGCGTTACCTTAGGCGCCGCAAACTGCGGACGCTCGATAAGTTCGCGGACAATATCGACATGACGGTCGTAGATATGGGCGTCGGCGATCACATGCAGCAGCTCGCCGGGAATCATATCGATCGACTGCGCAACCATCATCAGCAAGATGGCGTACTGACACACATTCCAGTTGTTCGCGGCCAAAATGTCCTGGCTGCGCTGGTTGAGAATCATGTTGAGCGTCGGCTTGTCGTCCTGCGGGCGCTGCGTGACGTTATAGGTCACGCTGTACGCGCACGGATACAGGTGCATCTCGGACAGGTCGCTAAACACATACGTGTTGGTCATGATGCGGCGACTGTACGGTGTGTGCTTAAGATCGTACAGCACTCGGTCCATCTGGTCGAAATCGCCCTCGGCATAATGGCTCTTCTGGCCAATCTGGTACCCGTAGGCCTTGCCGATGGAGCCGGTCTCGTCGGCCCACTCATCCCAAATATGGCTGTTGAGGTCATGGACGTTATTGGACTTCTTTTGATAGATCCACAAAATCTCGTCCATCGCAGACTTAAGCGCCGTGCGGCGCAGGGTGAGCGCAGGGAACTCCTCGCGCAGGTCGTAGCGCGCCGTAACGCCAAAGTTTTTAATGGTATAGGCAGGGGTGCCGTCCTCCCACACCGGACGGACCTTTTGGCCCTCGGTGGTGGTGCCATGGTCCAGAATGTCGCGGCACATGGATACAAACTGTTGATCAGCTTTGCTCATTGACCCTCCTGTCAGTCGCCTATAAGCGATTTTTATTGTAGCCCAGGCGCGCAGTGTCGGATTGGACACTAGGGTAGGCACACGCAATGCACGGTAGCACGGCTCTGCATTCGCAAGCGGAACACCTTTGCCTTTTTCTGACATATGCCAAAAATAGCTTGTACGCTTCCGCATGCGCGCTATCCTATTACTGACATATGTCAGATTTGGAGAGTGTATGGCAGGAAGACGCGAAAAATTGCGCCGTGTTGGGATCATCCCCGAATATCGCGGTTTTACCCCCGATGGCCTGGTGAGCGGAGACGCTATCGATATGACAGTCGACGAGCTCGAGGTCCTGCGCCTATGCGACCTGGAAGGCCTCAATCAGGAGGAAGTCGCCCAGTGCATGGGTATTGCCCGCGCCACGGTGGCGGCAATCTGCAGCCGCGCGCATCGCAAGGTGGCAAACGCGCTGGTCAATGGACGGGCGATCGTCATCGAAGGCGGAAACATCGCGTACTCCCCCATCACCACGACAACGGCCGCATGGCCAGCAAAGGAGGTCGACACCATGAGGGTGGCAACCACGTACGACAACGGCAACATCTTTATGCACTTTGGCCGCAGCGAGCAGTTCAAGATCTACGACATTGAGGACGGCAAGGTGCTCAACGAGCAGGTCGTGGGCACCGGCGGCACCGGTCACGGCGCCCTAGCGGGTCTGCTCGCCAACGGCGGCGTGGACGCGCTCATCTGCGGCGGTATCGGCGGTGGCGCTATCAACGCGCTTGCACAAGCCGGCATCACGGTATACGCAGGTGCCCAGGGCAACTGCGACACTTGCGTCGAGGCACTTATCGCCGGCACGCTCGCACAGAACGGCGAGGCCACCTGCGACTGCCATGGACATGATCACGAGCACATCCACGAGCATGGCGAGTCCTGCGGCTGCCACGGTCACCACGACCATGACGGGCACGAAGGCTGCGGCTGTCACTAGCGGCAAGCACCTCGTCGAGAACGCGCTTCCACGCGTGCGACAACCAGCGAACAAACGGCGAACAAACGGCGAACAAACGGCGAACAAACGGCGAACAAACGGCGAACAAACGGCGAAGGCCGCCTGGAATACCATCCAGGCGGCCTTCGTCATACACGACTCAACTAGTCGTTACTTCTTGTTGCGCATCTGCGCTTCCATCTGGCGCAGCAGGTCCATATCGGACTTGGGGCCGCCCGTTCCCAGGCCACCCATACCGCCCAGACCCATGGCATCTAGGCCGGGAATATTGGGCATGCGCATCTTTTTGCCCTTCTTACCCTTTTTGCCCTTCTTGCCGCCGGCCTGTGCCTGATTGGCCATCGTGCGCATGCGGCCCATCATCTTGTTCATCTCGCCCCACTGCTTCATAAGGCTATTGACCTCGGTGGGGGTCACGCCGGCGCCCTTGGCAATGCGGGCACGGCGCTGGCCATTAATGATGGAGGGACGCAGACGCTCCTCCTTGGTCATCGACATGATAATGGCCTCGTTCTTATCGAAGATGCCCTCGTCCAGGTTGCCACCCATCTGGTTGAGCGCACGCTGGCCGCCGGGGAGCATGCCCAGGATGCCCTTCATGCCGCCCATCTTCTTGACGGCCTTCATCTGGTCGAGCATGTCGTTCATGGTGAAGCCCTCGCGCAGCATTCGCTCGGCAGCCTCGAGCTGCTCGGCGTCGGCCGCCTCCTGGGCCTTCTCGATAATGCCGACAACGTCGCCCATGCCAAGAATGCGCTTGGCCATACGATCGGGATAGAACGGCTCCAGCGAATCGGGCTTCTCGCCCATGCTGACGAACTTGATGGGCTTGCCGGTCACCTGGCGCACGGAAAGCGCGCCGCCGCCACGGGCATCGCCGTCGAGCTTGGAGATGATCACGCCGTCAAAGTCGGTGCGCTCGGCGAAGGTCGAGACGACGTTGACAATATCCTGGCCGGTCATGGCATCGACGACCATCAGCACCTGATCGGGCTTGACGGCCTTCTTGATGTCCACGGCCTCCTGCATCATCTGCTCGTCGATCTGCAGACGACCGGCGGTATCGACGATGACCACGTCGCGCAGGTGGTCGACGGCCTCCTGGATGGCGCCCTTGGCGATATCGACCGGGTGCTCGCCGTCACCGCGGAAGACCGGCACGCCGATCTCTCCGCCAAGCGTGGCCAGCTGGTCGGCAGCAGCGGGACGGTAGACGTCGCACGCGGCGAGCAACGGCGAGCGGCCCTGCTTCTTGAGCAGGTAGGCCAGCTTTACGGCAGCCGTGGTCTTACCGGAGCCCTGCAGACCCACAAGCATGATGACATTGGGAATGCGGTTACTAAAGACGAGCTTGCTCTCGGTGGAGCCGAGCATCTCGGTGAGCTCGTCGAGCACGATCTTGACGACGTTTTGCGCCGGCGACAGCGACTCCATGACCTCGGCGGTCATGCAGCGCTCCTTGGTCTTGGCGACGAACTCCTTGACGACCTTGAAGTTGACGTCGGCCTCGAGCAGCGCCATGCGAATGTCGCGCATGGCCGAGGTGATATCGGCCTCGGTCAGCTTGCCCTTGCCGCGCAGGCGGTCAAATGTGTCGTTGAGGCGATCGCTCAGGGAATCAAACACTAGTCACTCCTTAATTGGACTCGCCCACCAGGGCGCGGCAGAAATCTTTGGCATTAAACTCCTGCAGGTCATCGACCTGCTCGCCCACGCCGATGCGCAGGATGGGAAGCTTGAGCTTCTCGGCCACGGCCATGGCGATACCGCCCTTTGCCGTGCCGTCGAGCTTTGTCATGATAATACCGTCCAGGCCCAGCGCCTCGTTAAACTCGAGCGCCTGGTTCAGGCCGTTTTGGCCTGTTGCGGCATCGATTACGAGGACGACCGAGACGGGCATGGGGCCGGCGGCCATATTGGCGGCGCGCTTACGCGTCACGTTGACCACCTTGGCAAGCTCGCGCATGAGCTCGGGGCTCGTGTGCAGACGACCGGCGGTGTCGATAAGCACCAGGTCGCTGCCGCGCTTGTCGGCCTCGTCGAGCACGTCGTAGCAAACACTCGCCGGGTCGGAGCCGCGGTCGCGCTTGATGACGGGAACGCCGGCGCGCTGGCCCCACACATCGAGCTGCTCAATGGCGGCGGCGCGGAAGGTGTCGGCTGAGCCGATCACGACGTTCTTGCCGCGGGCAGACATGGCGCTCGCGATCTTGCCGACCGTCGTGGTCTTGCCGGCACCGTTAATGCCCACAAACAGCACGCAACTCGGCGTGTCGGCGAACGGATCGCGCTCGACGGGCACAAAATGCTGCTCGAGCTGCTCGGCCAGGGCGCGACGGAGCTGCGGGGCGGTCTTAAGGTTCTTCTTGGCCGCGGCATCGCGCAGGTCATCGGACACCTGGATCGCGACCTCGGCACCCATGTCACCCATGACGAGGGTGTCCTCTAGGTCCTCCCAAAAATCCTCGTCGACCTCGCCGCCAAAGTAGAAGACCTCGTTGAGGGCCTCGCGGCTGCGCTCAAGTCCGCGCGAGAGAGCATCGAAGAATCCCATTATGCATTCACGACCTTTCCGGTTTCGCGATCGAGTTTTTGCGAGACGACGCGACTGACGCCGTCGGCTTGCATCGAGACGCCGTAGAGGACGTCAGCGTCCTCCATAGTACGGCGCTGATGCGAGATAACCAAGAGCTGCGTATCGGAACGCAACACGTCGAGTGCGCCGATGAGCTTGGACAGGTTGGCGTCATCGAGCGCCGCCTCGACCTCGTCCAGCACATAGAACGGCACCGTACGCGTGCGATAGACAGCAAAGAGCAAGGCGAGCGCCGTCAGGCTCTTCTCGCCGCCCGACATGAGCATCATCTTGGTGATGCGCTTGCCACGCGGCTGCGCCACGACCTCGATGCCCGTCTCGGCCGGATGCTCAGGGTCGGTCATCTCCAGATGTGCCTGGCCACCCGGAAACAGCATGGCGAAGATCTCGCGGAAGTTCGCATCGACCTTCTCGAAGGTCACCAGGAAGGCCTTGCGCATCTTACGGTCAATGGCCACGGTGATCTTGGTGAGCGCCTTGCGCGCGCTCTCCAGATCGGCCAGCTGCTCCTCGATGTAATCGGCGCGGCGCTTGAGCTGCTCGTACTCCTCCATGGCAACCTGGTTCACAGGGCCCAGGTTGTTGATCTGGCGCACGAGCTGGTTGAGCTCACGCTCGGCAGCGTCACGGTCGGTGGGCGCAGGAAGCATGAGCGCCTCCTCGAGCACCGTGGTGCCATCGGCGGTAATGGCCTTGATAGCCGCCTCTACCTGCACCTCAAGCTTGCCGCGAGCGACCTTGAACTCGTTTTGCGTCGCGGTGGCGGCATCGACCCGCTCCTTGGCGCGGGAGACCTCGGCCTTGGCGTCCTCAATGGTCTTCTTAAGCGAGGCCGAGTCAGCCTCCTCGAGCGAAGCCTGGTCACGCAGACGCGAGGCCCAATCCGACGCGCGCTCCAGCAGGGCCGAATAGCGTTCGTGCATGGGATCGACGCGCAGGCGCAGCAATTCGAGCGAGCGCGAGGCCTGGCGTGTTCCGCGGATACGGCGGTCGATGCCCTCAAGACGATGCTCCAGATCGGGCACGCGGCCCTTCAGCGAACGCAGGCGTTCGCTCGTCTGGGCTAGGCGAACCTTGGCGTCGGCGAGCTTGCCGGCAGCCTCGGAATCGTCACGGCGAACGCGGTCGAGTTCGTCGTTGGCCTCGGCAATCTGCAACCCCAGATTGCTTGCCTGCGCGCGAGCCTCGTCACGCGAACGGGTGAGCTCGTCAACGCGCGGGCGCGCAGCGCGAACGGCTTCGGAGGCCTGCTCGCGGCGCTTGGAGATGCGCACGCGCTCGACCTCGGCATTGTTGGCGCTTTGCTCCAAGCGGCCGATCTCGGAGAGCAGCGAGCGGCGCTCGCCCTCAAGACGGGCGATCTCGCCGGCGGCATCGCCCTCAGCGGCACGCGCTTCCTCAACGGCCGCATTGGCCTCAACGACCTGGCCTGACACATGTTCAAACACAGCGGCCAAATCGGGCTCAAGCCCCTCCAGCTCGCGGATACGGCGCTTGCGCTCCAGAGCACCCGAGGCCTCGCCGGCATCGAGGCCCACGCGCACCAGGCCGCCGCAGCTTACGCGAGCGCCATCGGGAGTCACGTAAGTCACGCCGTCAACGACCGGCGCCGACAGCGCGGCAGCAAGATCGTCCACGACGTAATAGCCGCCGAGCAACGCCTCGACGACGGGACCGTAGCCTGCGCGTACGGACAGACGATCAACCAGACGGGTACCGGCAGCGCCCTCAGCGGCGGTAGAGCTGCTCACGCCGCGCGCCACCAGCAGCGCCTCGCCCGAGGCCTTCTTTTGGTCCAGAGCCGCACGACCGGCACGCTCAAGCGTGGCGGCGTCATCAAACAGCAGCGCATCGATATCGCCGGCGAGCAATTGCTCAACCAGGCCCTCAAGCTCGCGCGGGGCCTCCAGCACGTCGCCCAGACGACCCAAGACATCGTCGCCCAGCGTACCCACCAGACGGCTCACGAGCGGCGAGCTGTCGGCCATGCGGGCATCGAGTTTCTTTTGGCTGGCAAGCTCCGAGCGCACCTCGGACAGCTTGTTGCGCGCCTCACTCTCACGATTACGCAAGTCCTTCAGGGCTGCACGGGCGACCTCGGTGGCCTCACGCGCATCGGCCTGGGCCTGGCGCGCTTCCTCAAGAGCGC
>CABUXL010000053.1 GCA_902495525.1 uncultured Collinsella sp. | reverse complement strand
GCTCGGTGGTAAGGTGCTGGCCTGCTCCGATACTCACGGCTGGGTCGAGGATCCCGACGGCATCGACTACACTGTGCTCGAGCACGTCTACAACAAGAAGCGCTCCGGCCACGACAAGGGCGTTACGCTCGCTATGTACGTTGACGAGAAGCCCAACGCCGTGTGGCACGAGGGCGACGGCCGTGGCGTTTGGCAGCTGCCCTGCGACATCGCGCTGCCCTGCGCTCGCGAGAACACGCTGCTGCTCGAGGACGCCCAGGCGCTCGTCGCCAACGGCTGCAAGGTGGTCGGCGAGGGCGCGAACATGCCCACGACCATCGAGGCCACGACTTACTTCCAGGAGAACGGCGTCGCCTTTATGCCCGGTAAGGCTGCCAACGCCGGCGGCGTGCTCGTGTCCGGCCTGGAGATGAGCCAGAACGCCGAGCATCTGTCCTGGACCTTCGAGGAGGTCGACGGCAAGCTCGAGCAGCTCATGCGTGGCATGTTCCACAACGTGGACGACACCGCCAAGGAGTACGGCCAGGAGGGCAACTTCGTCATGGGCGCCAACATCGCCGGCTTCCTGAAGGTCGCCGACGCCATGCTCGCCCAGGGCGTCTGCTAAATCTTCGCTCGACATAGCCTGTGATGAGGCTCCCAGCTATCCGGCTGGGAGCCTTTTTCTATGGTGACGATGGCGGCGGCCCCTCGTTTGGTACACTTAAATGTACTGGACAAGTGGAGAGATGGGGGAGAACGTGCTCAAGTTCGGTACCTACGTCCGTGTTGGAAGCGCGGCCGAAGCCTATGAGCTCTTACAGAAGAACCGCAACAACAAGATTGTGGGCGGCGGCATCTGGATGCGCCTGGGTTCGCGTCGCGTGGCGACGGCGATTGACCTTTCGGCCTGCGGACTCGATCAGATCGAGGAGACCGAGACCGAGTTTCGCATCGGTGCCATGTGTACCCTGCGCCAGCTCGAGCGCCATGCCGAGCTCAACGCGCTTGTCAACCATGTCTTTGAGTTCGCCGTCCACGATATCGTGGGCGTGCAGCTGCGCAATACCGCCACGGTGGGCGGCAGCGTCTACGGTCGCTTTGGCTTCTCGGACGTTCTCTCCGCCTTCCTCGCGCTCGATTCCTATGTTGAGCTGACGGGCGCCGGCCGCGTGCCGCTCGCCGAGTTTGTCGACATGGGTTACGTGCGCGACGTGATCGAGCACGTGGTGGTCGTTAAGCACGATTACCGCGCAAGCTATGAGGCCGTGCGCAAGGCCGCGACCGACTTTCCCTCCTTAAACGTCACCGCTGCCTGGTGGGACAACAGCTGGCACGTCACCGTGGGTGCCCGCCCGCTGCGCGCGACCCTGCTGCAGGGCGAGGCATGTGGCCTGGTGAACGAGCGGCCTTCCGAGGACGAGCTGCGTGCCCTGGCCGCGTCCGTACGCACACTGAGCTACGGCACCAACATGTGGGGCTCGGCTGACTACCGCCGTCGCATCTCGGCCCCGCTGGCGATTCAGGCTGTGCGCCGCGCCGCCGGCATCGAGCTTTCTGCCGCGCTTGCCCGCGAGCTCGAGGGCGTGCAGATCCCTAAGTTCGCCACGGACGAGTATTCCTGCCGCCGCGTGCCCGGCGTCGATTCTAGCGAGGTGCGCTAATGGCTGCCAAACTCATCGATCTTTCCTTTACGCTCAACGGCCGTAAGGTCAAGGTTCAGATTGCCCCCGACACCATGCTCTTTGCGCTGCTGCGCGAGCAGGGCTGCGCGTCGGTGCGCTGCGCCTGCGAGACCACCAACTGCGGTCTGTGCACGGTGTGGCTCGACGGCGACCCGGTGCTGAGCTGCTCGGTTCCCGCCGCCCGTGTTGAGGGCCGCTCCGTCACCACGCTCGAGGGCCTTAAGGCCGAGTCCGAGGCGCTCGCCCGTGCGATGGCTGCCGAAGGCGCCGAGCAGTGCGGTTTTTGCGCCCCCGGTCTTATCATGAACGTGCTGGCGCTTGCCCGCGCCGCCAAGGAGGACCCGAGCCTCGTCGCCACGCGCGAGGAGCTCTCGCGCCAGCTCGCCGGCAACCTTTGCCGTTGCAGTGGCTACGAAAGCCAGCTGCGCGCCATTGTGCGCTTCCTCAACGAGTCCGGCGTGCAGGTGGACTTCGAGATGCCCGAGCTGCCCGTCAACGAGACGAGCTCCGACGGTGTCGCGTACAAGCAGATCACCAAGAAGCAGCCCAAGAAGGACTCGAAGGCCCTGCTCGAGGGTCGTCCCGTCTACACCGGCGATATGGTGCCCGCCGGTGCGCTCATCGTCAAACTCAAGCGCAGCCCCTATGCCCGCGCCAAGATCCGCTCCATCGATACGTCGCGCGCCCTGAAGGTGCCCGGCGTCGTGGGCGTCTACACCTACGAGGACGTGCCCCAGCGCCGCTTTACCATCGCCGGCCAGAGCTATCCGCAGCCGAGTCCTTACGACCGCTTGATTCTCGAGAACCTCGTCCGTTACCAAAACGAGGAGGTGGCGATCGTCGCCGCCGAGACTGAGGAGGCCGCCGACAAGGCGCTCAAGCTCATTAAGGTTGACTATGAGGTGCTCGAGCCGCTGCTCGACTTTACCAAGGCACTCGATAATGACATCGTGGTCCACCCCGAGGGCGATGTGACCTTTATGTTCCCGCAGGGCGGCGACGTCCCGCGCAACTTGGTATGCAGCGGTACCAGTGACTTTGGCGACTTGGATGAGGCCTTCGCCCAGAGCGACATCGTCTTCACCCGCACCTACACCAGCCAGGCCACGCAGACCGCGCCCATGGAAACTTTCCGCGCCTTCGCGACGACCGACGCGTTTGGGCGTATCTCGGTGACCACCTCCACGCAGGTGCCCTTCCACGTGCGCCGCATGGTCGCTCAGTCGCTCGATATCCCGCAGTCGCAGGTGCAGGTCATTAAGCCGCGCATCGGCGGTGGCTTTGGCTCCAAGCAGACGGGCTGCTGCGAGATCTTCGTGGCGTTCGTCACCCAGCAGACCGGCCGTCCGAGCTATTGCTGCTACACCCGTGAGGAGACCATCACCGCCGGCAACTCGCGCCACCAGATGCAGATGACCGTTAAGCTGGGCGCCATGAACGACGGCACCATCACGGCCATCGACCTGCACACGCTGTCCAACGCCGGCGCGTACGGCGAGCACGCTACCACGACGATCGGCCTTTCGGGCCACAAGAGCCTGCCCATCTACAACCATGTGAAGGCGAGCCGCTTTAGCTGGGACGCCGTCTACACCAACACTAACCGCGGCGGCGCGTATCGCGGCTACGGTGCCACCCAGGGCCAGTTTGCCGTGGAGAGCGCCGTCAACGAGCTCGCCGACATGCTGCACATGGACCCCGCCGACCTGCGCCTTAAGAACATTGTGCGCGAGGGCGAGATCATGCCGCAGTACTACAACGAGAAGCTCAACGCCTGCGCACTCGACCGCTGCCTGCTACGCGCGATGGACATGATCGGTTGGCGCGACAAGCCGCTGGCCGTCGACCTGGGCGACCGCGTGCGCGCCCTGGGCTGTGCGCTCACCATGCAGGGCTCGGGTATCTCCAATGTGGATATCGCCGGCATCGACATGCGCCTTGAAGAGGACGGCTTCATTACCATCGGCACCGGCGCCACCGATAACGGCATGGGCGTCGATACGATTCTGGCGCAGATTGCCGCCGAGGAGCTGGGCGTGGAGAGTTCGCTGATCGTGGTGCGCGGCGTGGATACCGATGTGTCGCCGTTCGACGCCGGCTCGTACGCGAGCTCGGGTACGTACGTGACGGGCCTTGCAACCAAGAATGCCGCGACCGAGCTGCGCGAGAAGATCTGCGCCAAGGCAGCCCAGATGTGGGATGTGGACGCCGCTGATGTGGTCTTCGATGGCCAGTACGTGCGCCTGTCCGACGAGCGCGCCGCGCGCGAGCAGAACCGCTACCTCACGCTGCGCGACTTTGCTAACCTGTGCGTCAAGAACATCGCGGGCGGCGACGCGCTGACCTCGCATGCCTCTGCCTGCCTGCCCGTTTCGCCCCCGCCGTTTATGGCCGGCATTGCCGAGGTCGAGGTCGACAAGGCCACCGGCAAGGTGACTGTTGTGGACTACGCGGCGGCTGTGGACTGCGGCACCGTGATCAACGAGGCGCTCGCGCGCGTCCAGGCCGAGGGCGGCATTGCCCAGGGCATCGGTCACGCGCTCTACGAGATTGTCGAGCACGACGACCGCGGCCGTCTGCGCACCGGCAACTTTATGAGCTACAAGCTGCCCACGCGCCTGGATATCGGCAGCATTCGCGTGGCCTTTGAGCCGAGCTACGAGCCGACGGGCCCGTTTGGCGCCAAGTCGATCGGCGAGGTCGTCATCAACACGCCACTCGCCGCCGTTGCCTCGGCCGTGGCACACGCCACCGGCCATCAGGTCTGCTCGCTGCCGATCACGCCCGAGAAGGCCCTGCTGGGGGAGTAACAGGTCAGCGAACAAGTCGTAATTGGCGGGGCGGGGCAACTCGTCCCGCCTTTTGCACTCGTGGTGAGGTCGTGAGCTTGTAAAAGGTGTGCGTGCGCTTGCCGTTCGTATCTGCTATCATTCCTAGTCTGTGCGCTCATGCGGGCGTGGCGGAATTGGTAGACGCGCCAGATTTAGGTTCTGGTGGGATTCCCGTGAAGGTTCGAGTCCTTTCGCCCGCACCAACGCACCCGCGTCGGCTTATGCCCCCGCGACACTTTGTTGCATAAAGGTACCAGCACCTCAGATAAGCTGGGCAGTATGAGGAGGAACGTGTTGAACATCACCGCTTCTGACGTCAAGGACGCCAAGCTCACCGCTACGGTCACCATCCCGGCCGCCGACGTCGACGCCGCGATCAAGAAGGCCTACAAGGACACCGCCAAGAAGTACCGCTTCCCGGGCTTCCGCGCCGGTAAGGCTCCCCGTCCGGTCATCGACTCTGCACTTGGCGCCGAGGCTACGCTCGCTCAGGCCACCAACGACCTGATCGCCGCCAACGAGCCCGCCGTCCTCAACGAGCTGGACATCGTCCCCACCAAGAACGGTGACTACAAGGAGCTCGACCTCGCCAAGGATCACGAGGACTACACCTACACCGTCGAGTTCTCTCTGCGTCCTGCTGCTGAGCTCTCCTCCTTCGACGCTGTCGAGATCGAGATGCCTCCTGCGGAGGTCACCGAGTCCGAGATTAACAACCAGGTCGAGATGCTCCTCAACTACCGTGCCACCTTCGAGGACGTCGAGGGTCGCGCCGTCGAGGCCGAGGACTACGTTACCGTCGACCTCAAGGCCGTCGAGAACGCCGACAACTTCGCCGCCGAGGGCCGTATGCTCATCGCCGGTAGCGACAGCAACCCCAAGGAGTTCAACGAGGCCCTGATCGGCGCTAACGTTGACGACGTCAAGACCGTCACCTGGACCGACGAGGTCGAGGAGGGCGAGGAGGCCGAGACCCACACCGTCGAGGTCACCGTCAAGGGCATCAAGGTCCGCAACACCCCCGAGCTCACCGACGAGCTCGTCAAGTCCGACTTTGGCTTCGACAGCATCGACGCTATGCGCGACGCCATCAAGATCGAGATCGAGCAGGACAAGGCTTCCCGCCTCCCGGCCGAGAAGGAGAACCGTTGCGTCTCCGCTCTCGCCGAGCGCCTGCAGCTCGACGAGATGGACGCCGACTACGAGCAGTCCGTCTTTGAGGAGCTTGGCCAGAACTTCCTGTCCAACCTCGCTGCCCGCGGCATGACGCTGGACACCTGGCTGCCCGCTTCCGGTCTGACCATGGAGCAGTTCATCGGCGACCTGCACAAGCAGGCCAACGACGTTGCCCGTGAGTCCCTGGCGCTCGACGCCCTCGCCCGTGAGCTCAAGATTGAGGTTACCGAGGACGACATCAACGCCGAGTTCGAAAAGGCCGGCGTCAAGGACGTCGAGGCTTCCAAGGCCGAGTTCATCGCCGATGGCCGCATGCCTGCCGTCCGCGAGTCCATCCGTCGCTCCAAGGCCGTCGACCACCTGGTCGAGAACGCCAAGGTGACCGAGGTCGACGAGACCGCCAAGGACGCCGAGTAATTCTCGCCACCTTGCCCGCGAGCGCATGGGTGCGCCCGTGATGGGGTAAAGTTATACACCGGTTATCCGGTTGCTTCGTACGGTGCCAGCCAATGCATAGCATGCGGGCACCGTACGTTTATCTAGAACCAATTTGGTCCGCAAGAGAGAAATGGAGATGCGTATGATCGCTAAGTTCGATTCCGCCCTCGTGCCATACGTTATCGAGCAGACGCCGCGCGGCGAGCGCAGCTACGATATCTATTCGCGCCTGCTCAACGACCGCATCATCTTCTTGGGCGAGGAGATCAACTCCGTCAGTGCCAACCTGGTCGTTGCCCAGCTGCTGCATCTTGAGAGCCAGGATGCCGAGAAGGATATCTCGCTCTACATCAATTCGCCCGGCGGCGAGGTCTACTCTGGCCTGGCGATTCTGGACACCATGAACTTCATCAAGCCGCAGGTCTCGACCATTTGCGTCGGTATGGCCGCGTCCATGGCCGCCGTGCTGCTTTCGGCCGGCGCCAAGGGCAAGCGCTTCTGCCTGCCGCATTCCAAGGTTATGATTCACCAGCCCAGCGGCGGTGCCCAGGGCCAGCAGACCGAGATCGAGATCGTTGCCGAGGAGATTAAGAAGACTCGCCGCGAGCTCAACCAGATCCTGTCCGACGCCTCGGGCCAGCCCATCGAGAAGGTCCAGGCCGACACCGAGCGCGATAACTACTTGACCGCTGCCGAGGCCCTCGACTACGGCCTGATTGACCGTATCGTCACCTCGCGCGACCTCGCCGCGAAGGACGCCTAGGATGGCCGGTAACATGCAGGACAACTTTGACGAGAACGGCAACCCCATCCGCTGCTCCTTTTGCGGAAAAGAGCAGGGTCAGGTTCGTCGCCTCGTAAAGGGCCCGACCAACATCTTTATCTGTGACGAGTGCGTCGCCGCCTGCTCCGAGATCCTTGAGGAGTCGCTTGCTTCGGACTTTATGGACGCTGCCCGCAACGGCAAACTGCCGGGCTTCCTCAACGACCATGGTCAGGCTGTATCCCAGCCCGCCGTGGACCCCGAGACCGAGGGTTTTGAGCTCGAGGACGACCGTCAGGTCATTACGCACGTGCCGACGCCGCACGAGATCTATGACGAGCTTTCGGCCTATGTTATGGGTCAGGAGGACGCCAAGCGCGCCATGTCGGTGGCCGTGTACAACCACTATCGCCGCGTGATTGAGGGCGGCGCTGCGGTGTCTGCCTTTGACGACGGCTTGGACTCGCAGCTCGACGATGATATGGACGAGGTGGAGCTCGCCAAGTCCAACATCTTGCTGCTCGGTCCCACCGGTACCGGTAAGACCCTGCTGGCCCAGACGCTCGCGCGCATCCTCGAGGTGCCGTTTGCCATTGCCGACGCCACCGCCCTTACTGAGGCCGGTTACGTGGGCGAGGACGTGGAGAACATCCTGCTCAAGCTCATCAACGCTGCCGATGGCGATATCGAGCGCGCTCAGGTGGGCATTATCTACGTGGACGAGATCGACAAGATCGCCCGCAAGGCCGAGAACCTCTCCATTACCCGCGATGTTTCGGGCGAGGGCGTTCAGCAGGCGCTGCTTAAGATCCTTGAGGGCACGGTGGCAAGCGTTCCGCCCACCGGCGGCCGCAAGCATCCCCAGCAGGAGCTGCTGCAGATCGACACGACCAACATCCTGTTTATCTGCGGTGGTGCCTTTGTGGGTCTGGACAAGATCATCGCCGATCGCGTGGGCAACAAGGGCGTGGGCTTTAACTCCGAGATTGCCGGCCCCACCTCGGTCGACGAGAACGACCTGCTGCGTCAGGTGCTCCCGCAGGACCTCAACGCCTTTGGCATGATCCCCGAGTTTGTGGGACGTACGCCCGTCGTCACCCAGACGCAGGCGCTTGACGAGGACGACCTAGTGTCGATCCTGACCGAGCCCAAGAACGCCGTGGTGCGTCAATACCGTAAGATGTTCCAGCTCGAGGACGTTGAGCTTGAGTTTGAGGACGCCGCCCTGCACGAGATCGCCCGCATGGCGCTCGCCCGCAAGACCGGCGCCCGCGGCCTGCGCTCCATCTGCGAGGACGTGCTGCAGCAGACGATGTTCGACCTGCCCAGTGAGGAGGGCGTTTCCAAGGTCATCGTGACCGAAGCCTCCGTAAAGGGCGAAGAACAACCCCAGCGCATCTATGGGTAAATAGCTTGAATCCAGGCCCCGCGGCAACCACCGCGGGGCCTGCCATTTAGGGACAGGTTTATTTTGGTCGGTTTTATATGGGCAAATGTCGTTTCCCCTGATAAAACCTACCAAAATAAACCTGTCCCTTTTCGGCAGGTATGCCTGTGCTATTCTGTGAGATTGTCAAGTTAGTACCTTCAGACTGAAGTAATCGATACCTAAGGCGTGTCCGCCTGCTTGGTTTTCGTAGATTCCGCACGAGCCGAAGAGCACTTAATGTGCTCTTCGTGCGAGTCAGGACCTGACCGAGCGAAAACCAAGCAGGCGGACACGCCGACGGGCAAGGGAGAGATATATGGAAGAGATGCCCAAGAACTACGATCCGTCGACCAACGAGCCGGCGATCCTGCAGAAGTGGCTCGACGGCGGCTACTATAAGCGCCGTGAGGGCGTGGGCGACTGCACCGTCACCATTCCGCCTCCCAACGTGACCGGCAAGCTCCACATGGGTCACGCCACCGACGACTCCATCCAGGATGCCATCATCCGTATGGCCCGCATGCGCGGCAAGTCCACGCGTTGGGTGCTCGGCACCGACCATGCCGGTATCGCCACGCAGACCAAGGTCGACAAGAAGCTCAAGAGCGAGGGCATCAGCCGCCTGGAGATTGGCCGCGACAAGTTCGTCGACGCCTGCTGGGACTGGACCCACGAGTACGGCGGCATCATCGTCGAGCAGATCAAGCGCATGGGCTGCTCCGTCGACTTCGACAACGAGCGCTTTACCATGGACGAGGACTATGCGCAGGCCGTGCGCAAGGTGTTCTGCGACTGGTACCACGACGGCCTGATCTACCGTGGCAAGCGCATCGTCAACTGGTGCCCCAACTGCACCACCGCCATCTCGGACGACGAGGCTGAGTACAAGGACGAGAAGGGCCATCTGTGGCACCTGCGCTACCCGCTGACCGAGCCGGTTAACGGCCAGGACTACATCGTCGTCGCCACCACGCGCCCCGAGACCATGCTCGGCGACACGGGCGTCGCCGTCTCCCCGAAGGACCCCGAGAAGGCCGCCTTCGTGGGCAAGACCGTCAAGCTCCCCATCGTCGACCGCGAGATCCCCATCTTTGAGGATTGGCATGTCGACGCCAACTTTGGCTCTGGCTTTGTTAAGGTCACCCCGGCCCACGACCCCAACGACTACGCCATGGGTCAGGCCCACGACCTGCCGCAGATCAACATTTTCGACGAGCACGCGGTGGTCGTCGAGGGCTACGGCGAGTTCACCGGCATGAACCGCGACGAGTGCCGCGAAGCCGTCATCAAGTGGTTCGACGAGCACGGCCTGCTCGACCACGTCGAGGAGCACGACCACTCCGTCATGCACTGCTACCGTTGCGATGCCGCGCTGGAGCCGTGGCTGTCCGAGCAGTGGTTCGTCGCCGTCGACAAGCTCAAGGGCCCGGCGCTCGACGCCGTCAACTCTGGCAAGGTCACCTTCCACCCCGCGCGCTGGACGCAGACCTACACTACCTGGATGGAGAACCTTAAGGACTGGTGCATCAGCCGCCAGCTGTGGTGGGGCCACCGCATTCCCGTGTTCTACTGCGAGGACTGTGGCTGGGAGGACGCCCTGACCGAGGACACCGACGTGTGCCCCAAGTGCGGCGGTCATCACGTGCATCAGGACGAGAACGTGCTGGACACCTGGTTCAGCTCGCAGCTGTGGACCTTCGCCACGCAGGGCTGGCCGCAAAAGCCGGAGCTGCTCGAGGGCCATCATCCCACGACGGCGCTCGTCACCGCGCGCGACATCATCGCGCTGTGGGTCGCCCGCATGGTCATGAGCTCGCTGTACTTCCTGGACGAGGTGCCGTTTAAGGACGTCGTCATCTACCCGACGATCCTTGCCAAGGACGGCAGCCGCATGTCCAAGTCCAAGGGCAACGGCGTTGACCCCATGGACCTCATCGGTATGTACGGCGCCGACGCCATGCGCTACAACCTTCTTACGCTGTGCACCAACAACCAGGATGTTAAGTTCGACGCGAACATCGACAAGAAGACCAAGAAGCTCATCGACAGCCCGCGCACCGAGCAGGCCAAGTCGTTTGTGACCAAGATCTGGAACGCCAGCCGCTTCCTGCTTATGAACATGGAGGGCTACACGCCCGGCGAGCCCGTCGTGGAGACGCCGGCCGACGCCTGGATGTTCAGCCGCCTGGCCAAGGCCGTCAAGATGGTCACCGAAGGCATCGAGAACTACACCTTTGGCGACATGGCCCGCGGCGTGCAGCAGTTCTTCTGGAACGAGGTATGCGACTGGTACGTCGAGGTCACCAAGGCCCGCCTGAAGGGCGAGGGTCGTCTGCAGGCGCAGCGTAACCTGATCTTTGTACTCGACACCTCTATTCGCCTGATGCACCCGCTCATGCCGTTTGTCACCGAGGAAATCTGGGACAACATGCCGGCGAGCGTGCTCGACCTGGATGCCGAGGGCAACGTGGATCGCGCCGAGGCGCTCATGATCGCCAAGTGGCCCGAGCCCGCCGACTACGCCAAGTATGTCGACGAGGACGCCGAGCGCGCGTTTGAGCTGTGCCGCACCGTCGTGTCCGCCGCCCGCGCCACGCGTTCGCGTTATCGCTTGAGCCCCAAGGCCGAGCTCGACGTGGTCGTGCGCGCCGGCGCCGAGGACATCGCGAAGCTCGAGAGCCTGCGCTCGACCATCGAGCCGCTGGCGAACACCGCTTCGCTGGTCATGGGTACCGACGTTGAGAAGCCGGCTGCGAGCATCGCCGTTGTTGACAGCGGCGTCGAGGTCTTTGTGGTGCTCGAGGGCAAGGTTGATCTTTCGGCCGAGAAGGCGCGTCTGGAGAAGGAGATCGCCGCGGCGCAGAAGGAGCTCGCCGGCTGCGAGAAGACGCTCGCCAACGAGGGCTTTGTGGCCAAGGCCGCGCCTGCGGTGGTCCAGAAGAAGAGGGACCGTGCAGCTGAGCTCAAGGAGATCCTGGCGGCGCTGACTGCTCAGGTTGCTGACTTCTCGTAAGGTTTACTCGGGGGCGCGGT
>CABUXL010000052.1 GCA_902495525.1 uncultured Collinsella sp. | reverse complement strand
TTGGTGCGGCGTATAGGATTCGAACCTATGACGTTCTGATTCGTAGTCAGACCCTCTATCCAGCTGAGGTAACGCCGCAACGCACGGATTATTATGCACGTGACCCCTCGATGGGTCAAGCGACAATTTGGAAAAATTTTACGGAGTGCTGATTAAGACGCCCGCGCCTCGACTGAGGTTCGAATCCATGCGGTGTTGCCATAAAAGAAAAGCCCCGTTGCCGGAGGCTTTAAGTTCGATTGGTGCGGCGTATAGGATTCCGCGCATCCGCTGCGCGGATCCGCACCGGCTTCGCCCGCTTGCCGGCGCGCTCGCCCGCGGGCTAAAAACGCTCCGCGTTTTCTTGACGCCCGCGCCTCGACCGAGGTTCGAATCCATGCGGTGGCGGCATAAAAGAAAAGCCCCCGTCGCCGGAGGCTTTCAATTTCAATTGGTGCGGCGTATAGGATTCGAACCTATGACGTTCTGATTCGTAGTCAGACCCTCTATCCAGCTGAGGTAACGCCGCAGCGCAAGACATATAAAACCACTTTAGCTTATTGGAGTCAAGCACAATCTCAAACTTTTTTGTGGAACGCAGTTTTGTCATGCTGCTCCGCATATACCGCCGTTCCCCGTACGATCGATTGGCTTTTCGATCACGTCAAACTTAGCATCAAGTTCCCTCAGGAGCGATCTCACCCGCTGGGCACAATCATAATCGGCAAACGAGATGCTCAGCATGCGCGCGACCTGGTTGGAAGTCCCAACTCCATAGAAGTGCTCCAGCGCCACAAGCCCCTCGTGCGCCACAAACGTCTCGACCACATGCGGCGACTCCTCGTAGCACCATTGCGTCAACGGTCCCTCGCTCGTCTGTCGAACCACCAGGCCGCCCATGCCAGACGGCTCACACGTTACAAGCAGGTACTCCCCGCCCTCGTCGCTCTCAAACAAAACCACCCGATCATCAAACAGCTCCATCGCGTCCCCTTTCTCTCGCTCTTATTTAGCAAAAGCATAGCAGGTAGATGGCTGTATACAGAACAGTTGTTCGTGTGTTTTCTATTGAGCTGTCCGCACAGCATGGTATGGACCTGCGCACGAAATAGGGCGCCCCCGAAGGAGCGCCCTTGCATATCCCCTATGCAGCCAAGTTACGCGACCGGCTCGATCTTCTCGAGACCGCCCATGTAAGGACGCAGAACCTCAGGAATCGTGATGGTGCCGTCGGCGTTCTGGTAGTTCTCCAGAATGGCGGCCATGGTGCGGCCGGCCGGCAGGCCGGAACCGTTGAGAGTGTGCAGGTAGCGCGAACCCTTGAAGTTCTCGGGGTCGCGATACTTGATGTTGGCGCGGCGAGCCTGGAAGTCACCGCAGTTGGAGCAGGAGCTGATCTCCTTGTAGGCGTTGTAGCTCGGCAGCCAGACCTCGACGTCGTAGGTCTGACGGGCAGAGAAGCCCAAGTCGCCGGTGCACAGGCTAATCACGCGATACGGAAGGCCCAGCTGCTGCAGCAGGTACTCGGCCTCGGCGGTCATGCTCTCGAGCTCCTCGTCGGACTCCTCCGGTTTAGCGAACTTGACCATCTCGACCTTGTCGAACTCGTGCTGACGGATGATGCCGCGGGTGTCGCGGCCGGCGGAACCGGCCTCCTCACGGAAGCAGGGGGTGAAGGCGGTGTAGCGGCGCGGCAGGGTGTCGGCATCGAGGACCTCGCCGGCGTGCAGGTTGGTGAGCACGACCTCGGCGGTGGGGATCAGGAAGTTGTCACCCGAGACGTGATAGGCGTCGTCCTCGAACTTGGGCAGCTGACCCGTGCCAAACATGGTCTGACGCTTGACGACGATGGGCGGCCACCACTCCTTAAAACCACGGCTGGTGTGCGTATCGAGGAAGAAGTTGATGAGGGCGCGCTCCAGGCGGGCGCCGGCGCCACCGAGAACGGTAAAGCGGCTGCCGGAGAGCTTGTTGCCACGCTCGAAGTCGAGGATGTCCAGATCGGTGCCCAGATCCCAGTGCGGCTTAAAGTCGAAGTCGAACTCGCGCGGGGTGCCCCAGCGGCGACGCTCGATGTTCTCGTCCTCGTCCTTACCGTACGGGGTGGCATCGCACGGAATGTTGGGCAGGTGAGCCATGAAGCCGTACTGCTCCTGCTCGAGAGCGGTGCGGCGCTCGGCCAGACCGTCAATCTTCTCGTTGACGGCGCGCACGGCCTCCTTGGCGGCCTCGGCCTCGTCCTTCTTGCCCTCCTTCATCAGGGCGCCGATCTTCTTGGACTCGGCATTGCGCGTAGCCTGGAGCTCCTCGACCTCGGTGATGACGGCACGGCGCTCGTCGTCGAGCTCAAAGAACTTCTCGCGATCCCAAGACGTCTGGCGGTTAGCCATGGCGACATCGATGGCATCGGGGTTCTCGCGAACAAACTTGATATCAAGCATTAGATCCTCCGGCGATATACATTCCATTTAGGTTGCAACCTTGTACATGTATGGGCAAGTATATACTTATGAGCGTTTACGACCCAACTCAACTACGCAAGAAGGCACCCAATGGACGCAGTTTTTTCCTTTTTGTTTGGCACCCGCACCGGTTTTGCCATCCTTTTCGCCGGCGGCATCCTGTTATTTGCGATTCTTGCCTTTGTAATGGAGAAGCGTACCCATAAGATGTACGTCGACCGCGGACCCAAGTCCGAGGATGAGGAAGACAGCTTCTGGGACTAACCTGCCAAAAAGGGACAGGTTTATTTTGGTCGGTTTTATCTGGGCAAACGCAAGCGCCCCGCAACTGGAATTGAGCCAGTTGCGGGGCGCTTTTCGCACATACGACAAAACCGCAGGAAAAACCTGCCAAAATAAACCTGTCCCTAAATGGCAGGTTTTACTGGAGAGTTGCGTCGATTGCCTTGACCAGGGCACTGCGCATGCCGGCGTCCTCGAGCGCAACGACGCCCTTGATGGTGGCACCACCGGGCGAGCATACGGCATCCTTCATCGCCGCAGGATGCTGGCCAGTTGCAAGCTGCAGCTTTGCCGTACCCAGCACCATCTGGCTCACAATGCGATAGGCATCGGCACGCGGGATACCGTGCTTGACCGCTGCATCGCCCAGGGCCTCGATTGCCATGGCGACAAATGCCGGAGCGCAACCACCCACCGTGCCGCCCACAAACAGCAGGCTCGTATCGAGCTCGACCACCGCACCGAGCTTGCCAAGCAGATCAAGCACCACTGCGCTCTGCTCATCACTAAGCGTGGAAGCCTTCTCGCAGGCGATGACGCCCTCGCCCACCGAAACCGGTGTGTTGGGCACCGTCGAGATGTGCGCGACGCCCGGCAGGACCTGCTCCCACTTGGCACTGTCCCAAGTCCAGGCAACCGACAGAACGACCTTGTCGGCAAGAATGTCCTTGAGCGGGGCGAATACCTTCTCGATCATGTACGGTTTGACCGCAGCGACCACGATATCGGATGCGGCGACAACCTCGGCGGCATCGTGACAGGCGACCATGCCGCGCGCCTCGCAGCGCTCAACCAGTGCGTCGTAGCGACCCGCGCAGGCGCACATGTCGCTCACAGCTACACCGGCAGCGATCCAGCCATCGGCCATAGCGCTCGCCATATTGCCAAAACCGACAAATCCAATCTTCATATCTCATAGTCCTTCCAGACACATTCCTCAAAACGAAAGGTATTGTCCCACGCCATTGTTTCGTATTGCCGACCTATTTGTGATACGGCTCGCCACGACTGATCTTGCAGGCGCGGTAGATTTGCTCCAGCAGCACCACGCGCGCCAGGTTATGCGGCAAGGTAATGCGTCCAAAGCTGAGCATCTCGTCGGCGCGGGCGCGCACGTCATCGCTCACGCCGTCCGATCCGCCAATCACAAAGGCGATGTCGCTGTTACCACGCAGCATAAGATCATCGAGCCGCGCCGAAAACTCCTCGCTCGAGCGCTCTTTGCCCTCAATGGCCAGCAGGATCACATGCGCTCGAGACGGCAAGGCAGCAAGAATCGCCGCCCCCTCCTTGTCGCGCGCGGCATCCACGCCGCCCGCCTTAGCCGGGTCGATATCGGCCACCTCGCGGATATCAACCTTGGCATAGGCACCTAGGCGCTTGGCGTACTCAGCGCACGCGTCCTTCCAAAAGCGCTCCTTGAGCTTACCGACGCAAACGACGGTGTATTTCACGCGCGTCTACTCCTTCGAATCGTTTTGAACTTTGCCGGCGGCCAGCATCTGCTCGAACATCGAGGCCGACTGCGAAAAGTCGCTCGGCAGCACGACCGTCGAGGTTTTACCCGTGCGAGCGAACTCCGTCATCATCTCGGACCACTGCGTAAACATGAACAGTTGGTTGGCCTCGTCATTGCCGACACCCGTCTCCTGGATGATCTCGAGCGAATCTTTGATACCCAGCGCGATGGCCTTGCGCTGGTTGGCGATGCCCTCGCCCGCCTTTTCCATAGCCTCAGCCTCGGCGGTCGCCTCGGTGACGCGCTTGATGCGGTCTGCCTCAGCGAGCTCCTGTGCCGCAGCGCGCTTGCGCTGGGCGGCGTTGATGTCGTTCATGGAGTTCTCAACCTCGGTCGGCAGTGCGATTTTGGTGATGAGCGTCGACACGAGGGTGAAGCCGTAGGCGGCCATCTGCTCGGAAACGGTAGCGTTGACATCCTTGGCGATGTCGTCCTTCTTGGCAAAGACCTCATCGAGTGTGTAGACGGGAATCGAAGAGCGCAGGGCGTCGGTGATGAAGTCACGCATCTGGTCGACGGGCTCCTGCAGCATATAGTAGCTCTTGTAGATGCCCGAATCTGCCGGGCCGGCGCCCATGTCATAGCTCACGTGGTACTGAGCAGAGACCTCAAGGCCGATGGTCACGTTGTCCTGGGTCTTAACGTCGATGCCAAAACCGTTTTTCATGGTTCGCAGACTCACCGTGGCGGCCTTGCGGTCGATCACGGGCACCTTCATGTGGAAGCCCGCGTTGACGATGCGGTTAAACTTGCCCAGACGCTCGATGATCACGGCATGCTGCTGTTCAACGACGTAGCAGGCGTTGGGGAGCAGCAGCAACAAAATGATGATGGGAAGTAGAAAGCTCGTAAGAGCAGCGATGATACCGGACAACAGCATGGTCTCTCCTCTGATAGGCACACGTTGGCATTAGGATACCCGCACGAAGCAGCTATGTGACACCAACAAGAGGACCCGTGGTCAAAAAAGGCCAAATATGAGTACTGTTACCGGTTTAGTAACAGCGTATTTGGGTCAAAATCGCCTCGTTGAACCCGAGGTCTATCGAAATTACTTCATTTTGTCTCAAGGTTGAGCCAAATTAGCGTACATCTGTTGCGTAAAATGAGCAAAAATGGCTTCATGAAATGTCTCTATTTTCATGTCAGTACTCATATTTGCCACTTTTTGACCACAGGGGCATCTACCGCGCGAAATCGATATGTCAAATCTGCCAAAAACGGCCCATAACAAAAAAGCTCCCATTGCTGGGAGCTCTTTCATTCAATGGTGCGGGCGAAAGGACTTGAACCTTCATGGGGTTGCCCCCATACGGACCTGAACCGTACGCGTCTGCCAATTCCGCCACGCCCGCGTGCAGGAATTAGAATAACGGAGCGCCACCACGAACGCAAGAACTATTTTTGAAAAAGTTTGCGAGCATTTTCCCAAGCGGCTTGCGCGATTGTTTCGGCATCCTCACCAGTGCGATCGACACGGTCGTTAACCAGCGCGTTTGCCGTAATGGAGATCATTGCGGGCTCGCATTCAAGACCGCGGATGGGCTCCGGAGCCATATACGGGCAATCCGTCTCGAACAAAATTCGATCGAGTGGGGTTGCCGCAAATGCCTCGCGCACGTCGTCGTTGCGCTTAAAGGTGGCCGCACCACCATAGGCGATATAGCAGCCCAGCTCCACAAAGCGCTCCATCGTGGCGCGGTCCTCGCCAAAACAGTGCAGCACACAACCAGCCTGGGGCACGCCCACCTCACGAAGCGCGTTGTAGGCGTCCACGTGCGAGGTGCGCTCCTGGTCCGTGTCCTCGTGGCGCAGATGCAGCTCCACCGGCACGTTACGGCACACGGCAAGCTCGAGTTGGCGCGCCATGCAGTCAATCTGCACGTTATGGGGTGCCGGCGCGATATCGTCGTCATAGTCCATGTGGTAGTCCAGGCCGATTTCGCCAATACCGGCGCATAAGGGGTCATCGAGTGCGGCAACGACCTGTGCGTGAACGTCGTCGGTATAGTCCGGCGCGCCATACGGATGCACGCCGGCAAGATACTTGATCTGCGGAATATCCTGCATCGGCAGAATTTCGCGCACCAGCCAGTCGCTATAGTCCGCCACGCTGCGCTTGTCGGCGATGGGGTCGAGCATCGTCACCAGCAGGTCGACGCCCGCGGCTTTGGCGCGCACGAGCGTCTCGGGCACTTCTTTGCCCCAAAACGAAAGCAGATGCGCATGCGTGTCGGCAAGCGGTGCCAACGGCTCCGGGCAGGCGACCGTCTTCTTTTTCTTGGTAAACGTCACGCGTTCGGCATTAAGCGTCATGGATTAGCTCCCGGGCCAGACGGACAAAGTCGGCAACATCGAGCGTCTCGGCGCGCGTGGTGGGTGCGATACCGCAAGCCTCAAAGGCGGCATCGAGCACGTCCTTGGCAAAACCGTTAGCGCTCATGGAATTGCGAATGGTCTTGCGACGCTGAGCAAATGCAGCATCAATCACGCGGGCCACAAACTCGCGATCGAGTCCTTCGGGCACCACGCCGTCAACACGGTCGATACGCACGACGGCCGAATCCACGTGCGGCGCCGGCATAAAGCAACGCGGCGGCACCTCAAAGCGACCCGTAACCTGTGCATACAGGCCGAGCTTTGCTGTATAGCCACCATAGGTCTTGTTACCCGGCACTGCAGCAATGCGATCGGCAACCTCCTTTTGAACCATGACGACGGCGCGCTTGAGCGCAGGCATCGTCTGGAAGAACTGCAGGATGATCGTCGCCGCCACGTTATAGGGCAGGTTCGCGACAAATACCGTCGGCTCACCGCCCGCAGCCTGCTCAATCTGCTCCGGGCCCACCCTGAGCGCGTCGCCCATGATAAAGCGGAAGTTGGCATAGTCGGCGGCATGGGCGTCGAGCACCGGCTCGAGCTCGGGGTCGGCCTCGATCGACGTGACGCACGCCGCCTCCTGCAGCAGCGCAAGCGTGAGCGTACCAACGCCCGGGCCAACCTCGAGCACGCGCTCATCGCCCGTGAGCTCGGAAAGCTCGCAGATGCGCTCAATCACATGGTTGTCGATCAGAAAGTTCTGGCCCAGGCGATGCTTGGTCGCAAGGCCAAACTCCTCCAGCAGCTCCCTGGTGGCCGTGGGGTTTGCCAAAGGCGAAGTTGTCATAGTTGCCTCCTTAGCATGATGGCGGCGTCTTGAAACGAAAGGGCATGGACCGTTGCGGCCATGCCCTTACATCTAAACAGCAAATTGCCGATATGGCGCTCGCGCGGTCTCTACGCCAGACGCGGGAACAGCGGATCGCCCTTCTCGACGGGCTGACCGCCGGCAAGCAGGCCCCAAGTGCAAATGCCCTTGAGGTCGTCGCTCGCGGCCTCGCCCTCACAGGACAGACGGCGCAGGGCCTCGGCAGAAGTCTGGGGCATGAGCGGCATCAGCAGGTGAGCGGCAATGCGGATGGCCTCGAGCAGGTTGTAGATCACAAATGCCAGCTCGTCAGCCTTGGCCTCGTCCTTGGCAAGCGCCCAGGGCTCGGAGTCCTCGATGTAGTGGTTGGCAGCATGGATGAGCTCCATGACCTCATCCTTGGCTCCGCCGTAATCGAGCACGTCCATCTTGGCCATGTAGCGCTCGACCAGGCCATCGGCGATCTTTGCCAGCGGGTTGTCGAACGCATCGAACGACGCGGGCTTGGCGGGCGCGCAACCATCAAAGTACTTTGCGCTCATGTTGAGCGAACGCGAGATGAGGTTGCCCCAGCTGTTGGCCAGGTCGGCGTTGTAGACCTGCTCCATGCGATCGAAGCTGATGGCGCCGTCGGTACCGGGGACGACGTCGGTCATGAAGTAGTAGCGATAGCCCTCGACGCCCAGCATGTCGATAACGTCCTGCGGAGCGATGGCGTTGCCGCGGCTCTTGGACATCTTCTCGGCCTTGCCAGTCTCGGCATTGCGCACGGTCAGGAAGCCGTGGGCAAAGACGTGCTCGGGCAGGGCCTCGCCGATGGCCATGAGCATGGCGGGCCAAATGACGCAGTGGAAGCGGATGATGTCCTTGCCCACGATGTGGAACTGCGCGGGCCAGCGATAGGCCAGCTCGGCACGCGCCTCGTCGGTGTCGACACCGTAGCCGACGGCCGTCATATAGTTGAGCAGCGCGTCGAACCATACATAGGTCACATGGCCCTCGTCAAACGGAACCTGAATGCCCCAGTCAAAGCTCGTACGGCTCACGGAAAGGTCGTTGAGGCCGCCTTCGACAAAGCTGCGCACCTCGTTCATGCGGAACGCAGGCTCAACAAAATCGGGGTGCTCGTCATAGAGCTTGAGCAGCTTGTCCTGGAACGCAGAGAGCTTAAAGAAGTAGGACTCCTCCTGCACGCGCTCGAGCGGGCGGTGGCAATCGGGGCACAGGTGCTGGCCGACGCTGCCGTACTCTTCGTCGCCCTTCTGGACCTGCGTATCGGTAAAGTAGGTCTCGTCGGGCACGCAGTACCAACCGTCATAGCTGCCCTTGTACAGGTAACCGGACTCCTTCATGCGCTCCCACAGGTACTGCACGGCATGATGCTGGCGCGGCTCGGTGGTACGGATGAAGTCGTCGTTGGAAATCTCGAGCTTGCTCCAAAGCTCCTTGAAGTGCGGGGCCTGGCTGTCGGTCCACTCCTGCGGCGTCATGCCATGCTTGGCTGCGGCCTCGGCGACCTTCTCGCCGTGCTCGTCCATGCCAGTCAGGAACTTGACGTTATAGCCGGCGGAACGGCGATAGCGAGCCTGAACGTCGGCGATGATGGTGGAATAAGCCGTGCCCAGGTGCGGATCGGCGTTGACGTAGTAGATGGGCGTCGTGATAAAGAACGAAGGCTTGCTTTGATCCATGGGGTTTGTCCTCCAGAAAAACGTTGCATACAGGGGATGATTCTAGCGCAAGGGCTGGATATCCTCCATCTATTGCATATCGAGCACCATGGCATAGACATCGCGCTTGCGGCGCGAATACTTCTGAGACAGGCGCTTGGCCACCGCAGACGCGGGCTCCCCCTCCTCGAGCGCGGCGCGGATATCCTCGCGCAGGGCCTCGTCGGGATCCGCTGCCGCGGCGCCAACCGGCACGGCACCGGCCTCCTCATCCTCGCTCGGCGGCGCGATGACCAGCGCAATCTCGCCCTTTACCTCGCCGCGAGCACGCAGCTCCTCGGCAAGCTGGGCAGCGGGCCCGCGCAAGACTTCCTCGTGCAGCTTGGTGAGCTCGCGGCAGACGGCAACCTCACGTTGGGGAAAGACCTCCGTCACGGCCTCGAGCGTCGCCACGATGCGATGTGGAGACTCGTAGAAGATGAGTGCGCCGGGCACCACGGCAAGGCGCTGCAAACGGCGCACACGGTCACCGTGCTTTCGGCCCAAAAAGCCCTCGAAGAAAAAATGCTCGCAGGGAATGCCGGACGAAACGAGCGCCGTGACGCAAGCAGAGGGCCCGGGAATAACTTCGACGGGCACATCGGCCTCACGTGCCGCCTCGACCAGCGCCTGGCCGGGATCGGACACGCTCGGCATGCCGGCGTCCGAGGCAAAGGCGAGGGTCTCCCCCGCCAGCAGACGGCCGACCAGGCCGGCGGCGCGGCTGGCGATCACATTCTCGTCGCAACGGACAAGCGGCTTGGAAATGCCCAGGTGCATCAGCAGCTTTGACGTCACACGCGTGTCTTCGCAGCAGATGACATCGGCAGCGGCAAAGGCCTCGCCAACGCGCGGGGACAGGTCGCCCAAGTTGCCGATGGGCGTGCCGACCACATAGAGTTTGCCCGTATGGGCGCTGTTTTGCGTCATATCAACCTATTCAATCATGCCACGCTCGAGCGTACCGAGCGCCGCGCGGGCGTCCCATGCTGCAATGCGCTTCTCGGTCTTCCACGTTTGGAAGAACCAACCGGCAGCCGGCGCAAACGAAGCCAGTTGGTTGGCGATAAACACGCGCTCGTAGGCATTGCGGCCCTCGGGCGTAACCGACGAGTTGGCAAAGATCGCCGCGCCCGACCATTCGCCCACCAGCACGGGGAACCCAGTCGAAATCGCTTCTTTGAGCTCGCGCTTGTTGCGCGAAATCGCCGTCGTCAGCCCGCGGGGGCTCGTGATATCGAGCGCATATTCGTCGCGGTAATGGTACAGGTGAAGGTCCATGTAGACGTTCTTGTACTTGGCGCCGCGCATAAAATGCTTCCACTCGCTGGGATGCCCCGACGACGAGAAGACGACGATCTTATCCTCGGGCATATATGAACGGACGAGCTCATAGGCATCGCGATAGAAGTTGCGCAGGTAGTGCGCCGGAATGCCATCCGTCATGGTGAAGAGGCTCTTGCGGACACTCATCTGCGGCGTATCCAGCAGCTCAATGCCCAGCAGGCTCTCGGCCTCGCCGTAGCGATCGGCCAGGCGCTCGAGCACGTCGAGCGCGACATGACGACCGTTGGTGGACGAATGCCACTCGGCAACAGCCTCTGGCGTGGCGGGCGAATCATTGGAATCGCCCTGGCCACCGGGCACAGTTGCTAGATCAAGCAGCACGCGGATGTCATACTTGGCAGCCCACTCAATCGCACGGTCAATGTAGTCGACAACCGAGATGTAGGACGCATCGGACTCCTGCGAGCCAAAGGCATACCAGGGCACCGGCAGACGCACGGCATTGAGACCGATCTGCGCCATGCGACGGAAATCGTCCTCGCTCACAAACGTCTCGTAATGACGGCGCATGCGCTCGTTATAGGCGGCGGTGCCCATGGCCTCCTGCAGCTCGACCGCGTTGGATGCACCGGTCGCCGCGTATAGCGACGGGGTCACCCAAGGCTCGGGAATAAACCAGCCAGAGAGATTAACGCCGAGTATCCTCTCCATCACTGCCCCCTTCGGATCGTGCAGGCCGAGCCTGCATCGTATTGCACAGGAAAAGTATCGTTTTGAGTATACCCGCGCGTGCGGACAGACGACCGAACGGTCTGTAAAGTGGCGCAAAAGCGGGAGGAATGTCTGGGCGGGCGGGCCCGAGATGTGCACGCACGTCGGAAGTAAGCGCCGGAAAGCGCATCCCACTCTGAAGCCAAATTCCGGGACGCAATTTCCGCAGAGTCCTCGATAAAAGAAAAGGACCCCTTTGCAGAGGTCCTAGTCAATTCAAGGTGGCGGGGAAGGGAATC
>CABUXL010000051.1 GCA_902495525.1 uncultured Collinsella sp. | reverse complement strand
TGATCACGCGGTCGCTCGGCACGGCATGCGGGTTGGCGGTGTTGGGACCGCTCGCTACGATGGAGCCGAAGGCAAGGCTGTCAGCGCCGTTGGCGAACATAAAGTTCTCGAGCTCGTTGCGAACCTGCTTCTCGGTCATACCGGGCTTAATAAAGCCGAGCATGTGCTGGAAGGCGGCGTCAGTGATCGACTGTGCATGGCGCATGAGCTCGATCTCCTCGGCATCCTTGATGGCGCGCATCTTGCGGATGTCGTCATGCATCAGCGGCAACATGCAGGCGACGGAACGATCCTCCAGACCACGCTGAATGCCCTGGTAGAAGTTGATCTGCATATCGTCCTCGACAGCGCAGACGCGGCACTTGTTGGCTGCGATCTTGCCGGCGACCCAACCGGGGATGGTGCCCTCGTCCATGTCATAGACCCAAGGGCTGCCGGCGGGCGTGTTCTCCTCAAAGCTGTTGAGGTAGCGCGAGTCGGTATGGAACAGGCACTGGTCAGCCGTAATAAACGCCGCGTGCGGGAACTCGAAGGTGTAGTCGAAGACGCCCTTCACGCCCGTGAGCCAACGAAGATTGGCCTCGTCGCGTACCACGATAGCGTCGTAGCCGCGCTCGACCATCAGGGCACGGACACGTTCGATACGACCGGCAGGACCGGCAGCAAACTCAGACATGCAGATTCCTTTCTTATTGTCTCTATAAAGACGGGACGGGTCTCAACCGAACGTCGGAATCGCATGCGAACCGCAACCGATTGGAAACCCGTCCCTCAACATGATACGAAAGACGATGGATGTCAATAAATCTTAGAGAAGTTCTTTGCGAGAAGCCAAGTAAGCGTGAGCATGGCGCTCAAGAACCTCGTCCTCAACGCTCGTTAGGCGAATGGCGCCGAGTGCCGCGGGCAGCGGCAGCATGCTGCGATTCGAGCGAGCGAACTGCTGCCTGCGGAACTCCTCGATATATGCGGCAGGCTCCAGATCGAGGGCAAGTTCCTCGATACCAAAGTCCTCTAGGCAGTCATCGACCTCAAAGACGTAATCGATATCGAAGTCGCAGGCATCATGTGCTAGGCGCGCCTCAAAGCGGATGCCCTCGGACAACAGCTGGTAGGCAGGAACCTGCGAAGCAGCATCGCCCAAGCAAGCGCGCAGGGTACGCTCCCCCGTCTTGCCAAAATCGAGCGCATGGCGGGCGCTCGGGTTCGTGGCCATCAGTACGTCCTTGCGGGCAGTCTGAGACCATTGAACTGCATTGACGAGCGCGACCTCCTCGCCCGCGAGAAACTCGGGAACGGTCTCAGTAAACTGATTCCAGCGGGACTTGCTGCTCGAAAGCATGGTGCCAACAAGCACCACATAGCCGAACTTGAGGTACTCGGGGTCCGCCTCGCGAACAAGGTCGAGGTCACACACGACCAAGCCCGGCTCAGGACGGAACGCGATAGCGGGAAGCGCATTCGCCGGCGAGGCGACGAGCGGCTTCATGGTCGTCGCGACCGTGAGCATGGCGTCGAAGGTCGTCGGCAGCAGCGCGCACTCGGTTCGGCCACACCACTGGTTGGCGCACCAGCTAACAACCGAGCAGGTTGCGGCATCGCCAACGGCGACAACCAGATCGTCGCAGGTAACGCCGTTGGCAGACAGGGCGCCAAAGATCGCATCGGCATCGGCCAGCGTGGCACCAGCAGGCGAAACCTCGAGGACTAGCGGCGACACGGCAAAACCGGCGTCGACCAGCGCATGCTCGACGACTTCACCAAAACGCTCGGATGTGGCGGTGTTCCAAACGACCATCGCGCGCTTAGGCTTGCCCACGGCCGAGGCAAACATACGCGACAGTTCATCGAACGCGCCCAATCCGACGCGGACATCGACGCTGCGGTTTTGGAAATTGATCAGTTGACGGCGAATCATAGCAGCCCACGCTCCAAAAGCATCTCGGCACAAAGGTAGGAAACGTCCTCGAAGGACTTGTTGCGAATATCAAGGGTAAGGTCGGCGGCCTGGCGATACAGCGGACGGCGATGCTCAAACAGGCGCGCAGCATGCTCGGGCGAACGGAAATCGGGGCGCGTGTCGGACCGACGAATCTGTCGAATCGAATCCTCGAAGTCGCCCTCGAGGTACACGCACGTACCCATTTCGTGCATCAGTTCAATATTCACCGGCGTTTCGACGATACCGCCCCCGCACGAAACCAACAGGCTGCGCTCGCTTTGGAGCGAACGGAGCGCCGAGGTCTCGAGCTCGCGAAAACGATCCTCGCCCTCGGTCTCAAAAATCTCGGTTACCGACTTGCCGCAACGCCGCACGACCAGACGGTCGGTATCGATAAAACGCCGCTTGAACATGGTGCCCACGTTGCGCGCAAGCGTCGACTTGCCCGCGCCCAAAAAGCCGATAAAGAAGATATGGTCGCAGCCGTGTTTGATGTGCTGGGACATGACGAGACCTATTCCTCGCAAGGAAGGTCGCGCAGGGCCCGGCGCTCAAAGATACGGAAGATCTGCGTATACCACAGGTCCTGCGTCGCCTGCGGCTTTACCAGGATGGTATCGACGCCGGCGAAGTTGCCGCTCCACACGTCCGTGTAGAGCTGATCACCGATCAGCACCGCCTCGTCAGCCGTGGCGCCGAGGCGCTTAAGACCCGCCTTGAGGGCAAACGGCGCCGGCTTCATGGCATGGCTGATGGCCTCGAGTCCCAGCTCGCGTGCTGATGCCATGACCTGGTCGCGATGCCAGTTGTTGGACACCATGCACAGCTTAAAGCCTTTGGCGCGGGCGGTATCGAGCCAAGCGGAAACCGCGGCGGGAACCTGCTCGGTGTCGCGCGGCACCAGGGTGTTATCGCGATCGAGCAGAATGGCGCGTTTGCCGTCGGCCCAAAGGGTATCAAGGTCGATGCGATCGACCGAGGCAACGTAACGTTTGGGGCTAAAAATCCTCATGCTAATTCCAAGACTGTTGATGCTCTTCGTAGGTTTGCGAGAAGTACTCCTCGTCCTGCGTAATGTAGAAATACAGGTCATCGGAGTCGGTCGGCTCAAGCGTGGCCTTGAGTGCCTCGAGCGACGGAGAGCAGATGGGCGTGGGCGGCAGGCCCTCGTGCTTATAGGTGTTATACGGACTATCGCTCTGCAGGTCGTCGGCGGTAACCTCGCCACCGGTGACATACATCATGGTCGCATCGCTGTTGAGATAGCGCAGACCATCGAGCTTGCCGGCAAGACGGTTGTAGAAGACCGAGGCCACGTGCGCACGTTGATCGGCGTTGAGGCCCTCGCGCTCAACGATAGAGGCCAAGTTGACGATGTCGTAGTCGGACATCTCCACACCGTAGCGTTCCTTGATCTTGGCTTCGCAGCTCGCAAAGTCAAGCGACTTGTACTCGGTCTTAAACTGATCGAGCATAGCGCGAATCACGCCATCGGCCGTCGGCAAATCACCCAACGAATAGGTCTTGGGGAACAAGAAACCCTCGAGCGAATCGTTGGCGGCGCCCTTAAGGAAGCTATAGTCGTCCACGTAGTTGGAGGCCTTGGCCTGGTTGAGGAAGTCTTCCTTAGAGATGCTGTCGTAGGCCTGGGCCACACGGTCGGCGACTTGATCGACCGTCAGGCCCTCAGGGATAGTCAGCGCACTGGAGCCCGCGTTGGGGCCTTCCATGAGCTGCTGAACAACCTTGGTCGCATCCATGAGTGTGGTGAACGAATAATCACCGGGCTTGAGCGACATATCGGCGTTGAGCTTTTTCACCGCCGCATAGTAATCCTTGGGATTTTCTACGATATGATTCTCGGAGAGAATCGAGGCGATCGTATCGCCTGAAGCACCATCGGGAATGGTCACCGTAACCTGCTGACCAGCCGTGACCTTCGTATCCTCACCGGCAAAGAAGCCCTTGACGGCCGGCACGACAAAGAAAGCGATCGCAGCAAGCGCGAGCACCGCCACCACAACGCCGATAATCATAGGCACCGGGGAGCTTTTCTTTTGAGCACCGCGACGAGCATGCGTGTTGTAGCTCGAGCGGGTCGCCGGAGCAACGCCATGCGAACCGCGAGCGTGATGCGAATGCGATTGAGGGACCTGAGTTCGCTGGGTAGGTGCCTGCTGCTTAAAGCGGGTACCGCCTGCAGGCTGGGCCGTACGAGCAGTGGGCTGTTGAGCCGCGTGAGAAGCCGAATGCTGAACCGAACGAGCAGAAGGCTGCTGACCCGTCCGTTGAACAGGTTGGGCCGAATGAGAGAAGGACTGCACCGAGCGCGCGGCAGACTGAGCTGCGCGCTGCGTCGGCTGTGCCGGACGCTGGCCAGGCTGGGCAGGGCGCGACGCCGGCTGCCGTGTACGATTCTGCTGGCGCGGATCGGAAGCGCTAGACATGCGAAACCTCCTCGTTTTTACGATCGAGCCACGTCTGCAAAAACAGGCTGGCGGCAATCATGTCGATCTTGCCCCTCATCTGCTTTTCGTTGAGGCCCTGCTCGCGCAGGATACGCTTGGCCTCTTGCGAAGACAGACGTTCGTCCTCAAACTCCAGCGGAAGATCGAGCTCGTCGGCAATCTTTTGCGCCACGGCGGCAACGCGCTCGGCCTGGGGGCCGGGCTCACCGGCCATGGTCAGGGGGCGTCCGCTTACCAGGATGTCGGGCTCATAGTCCTCAACCAGGTAGCGGAACGTCTTGGCCATACCGGTGACCTCGGCAGCCGGAAGCACCTTGACAGGCATCGCCATCTTGCCATCACGGCTCGAGACGGCGATGCCAATCCTGGTCTCCCCTATGTCCAGCGCGAGCGCAACCACAGCGACTTCTTAGATTCTTAGGCGCCGAGCGCGGTCTTAGCGGCCGCGAGGGCATCGGCGATGCCGGCAGCATTCTTGCCACCGGCCTGGGCCATGTTGGGACGACCGCCACCGCGACCGTCGACCAGACCCGCGATCTGCTTGATCACGTTACCGGCGTGGAAACCGGCCTTGACGGCGTCATCGGAGCCGGCAGCGAGCAGGGCCGGAGTGCCCTTCTCAGTCACGCTGGCGACGACACAAGCGACAGGGCCGGCGACCTTCTGATGCACGGTATCCCATACGTTGCGCAGGTCGGCAGCCTCAAGGCCCTGGAGCTCAGCGACAACGAGCTTATAGCCGTCGAGCTCGACGGCGCCCTCGATGGCGCTGGAGATGGCGTCGGAGGAGCCACCGGTCAGAGCCTTTTTGAGCTTGTTGGACGTCTCGCGCAGCTCAGCCTGCAGGTTCTCCACGCGGGCGGGAACCTCGTCGACGCGGCACTTGAGCGCAGCGGCGGCGGCGTCAACGAGCGCCAGGCGGTCGGCCATGTAGTCGAGGGCACCCTTAGAGGTCACGGCCTCGATACGGCGGACATTGGAGCCCGTGGAGGACTCGGAAATGATCTTGAACAGACCAATCTCTGCGGTATTGGCGGCATGGGTGCCACCACAGAGCTCGCGGGAGAACGGCTGGTCCTCAGCGCCCACGGAGACGACGCGGACGACATCGCCGTACTTCTCTCCAAACAGAGCGACAGCGCCGGCAGCCTTAGCCTCGTCGATGCCCATGACACGGGTCACGACCGGCTTGGAAGCGAAGATCTGCTGGTTGACCAGGTCCTCGACAGCCTTGAGCTGCTCGGAGGACAGGGCCTCGAAGTGCGTGAAGTCAAAGCGTAGGTGCTCGGGCGTCACCAGCGAGCCGGCCTGGGAGACGTGCTCGCCCAGGACCTGCTTAAGGGCAGCGTCGAGCAGGTGCGTGGCGGTGTGGTTGCGGCGCAGGAAGCCACGGCGCTCGGCGTCGAGCGCGGCGGTAACAGCGGCACCGACAGCCAGCGTGCCCTCGGCAACGTGCGCGACGTGGGCATACAGGCCGTTGTGGTTCTTGGTGTCGGCAACGGTCAGAACAACGCCCTCGGCGGAAAGCTTGCCGGCATCGCCCTGCTGGCCACCCATCTCGGCATAGAACGGGGTGCGGTCGAGCACAACCTCGACATCCTCGCCGGCGGCAGCGGACTCGACGGACTCGCCGTTGCGCACGATGGCGACAACCTTGGCGCCCTCAATCACATCGTTGTCATAGCCGTCGAACTCGGTCGCGGCGACCTTGTCCGAAAGCTCGACCCACACGTCGTTGAAGCTGCCCCAGGCGTCGCCCTTGGCATTGGCGCGGGCGCGGGCCTTCTGGTCCTCCATGCAGGCAGTGAAGCCGTCCATATCGACGTCGTGGCCAGCGGTGCCGGCGATCTCGACGGTCAGATCGATGGGGAAACCAAAGGTGTCGTGCAGTTTAAAGGCGACATCGCCCGAAAGCACGGCGCCCTCGGCAAGCGCTGCCAGGGCCTCGTCCAGATAGACGCGGCCGTTGTCGAGCGTCGTGGAGAAGCGCTCCTCCTCGGAGGCGACGATACCCTTGACGAGCGCGACATTCTTGAGCAGCTCGGGATAAGCCTCACCCATCTGAGCGTTAACCTCGTCGATGAACTTGGTCAGGAAGGCGCCCTCGATGCCCAGTAGGCGACCGTGGAACACTGCGCGGCGGAGCAGGCGGCGAAGGACGTACTCGCGGCCCTCGTTACCGGGAAGGATGCCGTCCGAGATCATAAAGTCGACAGCACGGGAGTGGTCGGCGATGATACGCAGGGAGCGGCTGGCACCGGAGTAATCGTCGGCATCATAGGTCTTGCCGCTGATCTCCTCACCGAGCTTGATGAGGTGCTGCATCAGATCGCCGTCGTAGTTAGCGGTCTTGTGCTGCATGATGGCAGCCATGCGCTCCAAGCCCATGCCCGTATCGAGGTTGCGGTGCGGCAGCTCCGGCATGGAGCCGTCCTCCTGGCGGTCGTACTGGGTAAACACGAGGTTCCAGAACTCCAGGAAGCGGTCGCAGTCGCAGCCGGGCTTGCAGTCGGGGCTACCGCAACCGACCTCCTCGCCCATGTCAAAGTAGATCTCAGAGCACGGACCGCAGGGACCGGTGGGGCCAGCGGCCCAGAAGTTGTCGTCCTCGCCCAGGCGAGAGATGTGATCCTCGGCAACGCCCAGGGAGCGCCACACGTCGTGGGTCTCGTCGTCCTCGGTAAAGACGGTGAAGTACAGGCGGTCGAGCGGCAGCTTGAACTCCTTGGTGATGAGCTCAAAGGCCCAAGCGCAGGCCTGCTGTTTGGAGACGCCGCCAAAGGAAAAGTCGCCGAGCATCTCAAAGAACGAGAGGTGACGGCCGTCCTCGCCGATGCAATCGATGTCGTTGGTGCGGACGCACTTCTGGCAGGAGATCGCGCCGATCTCCTTCATGGTCTTCTTGCCCTGGTAGTACTCCTTAAACTGGTTCATGCCGGCGTTGGCAAGCAGCAGCGAAGGATCGTCGGGGACGAGGGACGAAGAAGGATAGAGCTTAAGACCGCGCTCCTCAAAGAAGTTGAGGAACTTAGAGCGGATCTCGGCCGTAGTCATTGACGGGTAGTCAGCACTCATAGAGGGAATCTCCTCGGTTTCACATCGAAACAGTTCAAACGTAACGATATTACCATCCCACCGCGCCTGTGCAAAAAAGAGGGCCGGACAATGCCGGCCCTTCAGCGAAATTGCATGTTAGCGCGTATGAATGTTAGCCCGAATTACCCCGCTACTTGTCGTCATCGTCCATGGAGCCGTCGATGCCGGTTTTGGTATCGTCGTCCGAGTTGGAGTCATCGTCCTTGGCGAAGGGATTCTTGAAGAAGCCCGTGGCATCGGGTTGCAAACCCGAGAGCTTGATCCAGGGATTATCGAACTCGGGCTTAGGCATCGCCTTGGCCTCGGGCGCAGTCTCGTTGCCGATGAGCTCGGACTCGTAGATGAAGGTGTCGTCGCCGAGCGCGTCGTAGGCGGCGACCGGGTTGCCATCGGCATCGCGGTACGGCGTGCCCTTAAACACGGCGCCGTCATAGGCCACAAGCTGACGGCCGGTCTCATTCTCGAAGTAGTACACGAAGATACCCTTAAGGGCCGCACAAAGCGGGATGGCAATAATCATGCCGATGGGGCCCATGAGTGCCGAGCCGATAACGAGCGCCGTGAGGCTCATGATGGGATGCACCTGCACCGAGCTCTGCATAACCTTAGGGGAAATCACGTTATCGGTGACGTTTTGCGCGACCATCGTCGCGATGAGCGTCCATAACGCCAGCATGGGGCTGAACATGAAACCGAGCACTGTGGCGATTGCTGCGCTCACCCAAGGACCGACGACCGGAACCAAATGCATGATGCCGGTAAAGATAGCCATGAGCGCCGCATACGGATGGCCGATGATCATAAAACCGATAAAGGCGAGGAAACCACCGCAGATGGACGTCACGACCATACCGCGCATATAGCCGCCGACAGAGCGAGAAAGGATGGCGACCATAAAGCGGTACGAGGTCTCCTTCTCCTGACCGATGATGGTGCAAATCTCGTGGTGCATGCGAGGGTAGTCGCAGGCCATCCAGTATGCAAGCATCAGACCAAGGAAGATCACGAACAACTGCGAGGCCGTATTGGTGATGAGCGGGAACACGCCGCGGCCAAGCTCGGCAGCGATCTGAGACACATACTTCGATGCCACGGCAACCAGGGACGAAAGATTATCGTCCAAATACTCCTTGAGCGGCGTGTTGTTGAGCGTCTTGGCATGCGAGATCATCTCATTGAGATCGCCACCCGCAACACGAAGCTGCTCGGGCAGGCGGCTCAGGACTTCCATGATCTGACCAAAGAGAATCGGCGACAAGATGCAAACGACACCGACGAGCACGGCAACAACAACAATAAGCGCGATAAGCGAACCGATGCCGCGATTCACGCCATGGTGCTCGAGCCAGTTGGTGATCGGGGACATCACAAAAGCAATGATGGAGCCGACGGCAAGAAACTCAATAACCGGTGCCAGGATGCCCATAAGGTTAAAGATGACAGCAGCAATAACAATGCAGCCGACAACAGCCCAAATGCGCAGCGTCAGAATGCGGGTGTCGCGCAGCACGCGATCGGTTTGCTGGGGGTGCTCACTCATGAACGAATCATCACTCCGTCGGGGTCGATCTTGTCCTGAATCTTCTTAAGCGTGCGGCGCAGTAGACGCGAAACCTGTACCTGAGAAATACCCAGCTTCTTGGCGATCTCGATCTGGGTCATGCCCTTCACAAAGCGCAGCTCAATCACCTCGCGCTCGCGCGGCGAGAAATCACGGATGGCTTCCTCGATCACTAGGCGGTCATCGGTAAAGTCGAGCTCGTTGTCGTCGTCGGCGTAACGGTCGAGAATCGAGGGGGCATCGTCCGAATCGGACGCACCAGGAGCCTCGATGGGCACCGAGGTATAGGCCGAAGACGATTCCATGGCCTCCAGCACCTCATCGACCGTCACGTCCAAGTACTCAGCGATTTCCTCAACCTTAGGCGAGCGCTGTAGCTCGTTGGTGAGCTTATCGGTAGCCTGGTTGACCTTGGCCGAGAGCTCCTGCAAGCGACGGGGCACGCGCACGCTCCAGCCCTTGTCGCGGAAGTGACGCTTGATCTCGCCCAAGATGGTAGGCGTGGCAAACGTGGTGAACTCGAGTCCGCGCTCAGGGTCAAAGCGATCGATAGCCTTGAGCAGGCCCAAATAACCAACCTGCATCAGGTCATCGAGCGGCTCGCCGCGGTTCTTAAACTTGTTGGCAAGAAACCTTACCAGGTTCATGTGGGACATGACGAGCTGCTCGCGTGCGTCCGGGTCACCGGTCTCTTTATAGCGACGAAACAGCTCGCGGGTTTTCTCCTTGTCCCAAGCGGTCTTACCGCTCCGGGAACGTTCGGTCATATTAGATATCCGCCTTGAGGTCGAGGGAAAGCGTCAGGGGCGCCGCAGTCTTTTCGTAGGAGTCGCACACGCTCGCCAAAATGAGCTCGGCATACACAGCGGCCTGGTCATCCTCGTCGACGGTGGCCTGGTCGCCAAAGGTAAAGGTCATGCCAACGTGAGATTCGTCGACATCGAATTTGATCGAGATGTCATCGGAATCAACAGCCGTGCAGCCGAAAATAAATGCTTCCTCGGCAGCCATACGAATGTCCTCGATGCGATCGACGGACATGGAGCAGAGCGCACCGACATTTGCCGCCGTCATGCGCACAAGGCGCGCCAGACGCGGGTCGCCGGCAACGGTCAGCGTAATGGGGCAAGTTGCTTCGCTACTCATCGCAGGACTCCTCAGAGGTCTCGGCGGGCGTGTAGGTGTAATACTGGGCTGCTTTAGCAGCAGGCTTCTGTGCATCATTGTCACCAGCAGCGACATCGTCCCCGGCTTCGCCAATCAGGACACGCTCGGTCGGCTGCTCGGCTTCTTCGGCAGCGGAAAGCTTGCACTCAGCGTCGGCCGCGGGAGCCTTCACCTTGTTAAAGAGTTTCTGCACGGCACCTGCCGCAGAATCAGTCACGCTCGACACAGCATTGCTGGCCTCGGCCATGCTACCGGTGACCTCAGAAATGTCGCGAACCACGGCTTCGACCTCTACGAGATTGGAGGTAAGGGCATCAACTGCCGTCTTGCTCGACTTAAGCAGCGGCTCCATCTGGGCAAGCGCCGGCGTAAGCTCATCGACAGCGCCATCGAGCTTTGCCACCACAGGCTGAGCCTCGGCGATGGTGTTGTTGAGGTCGTTAACGGTCTTATCGAGCGAGTCGACAACGGTGCGGGTCTTGCGCAGGGTAAGCGCGAGCTCAACGATGGCCCACACGCCGGCAACAGCGAGCAGCAGCAGGGCGATTTGAATGGGACTCATACAAGCCTCCCAAAGGAATCGATATACAGACGTTTTCCATGGTACCCCAAAGGGGACCGAACATGCCATGAGCAGCAACGTGGGACAAAATTATCAGCAGCTACTTCGGTGCATTCCCGCTGCGGTCGCGTTCACTTTGCTCTACGCGCCATTCTTCCCAACCGCGGCCGGCAGGCTGCCAAAATGCACCGCGTTCCAAGCCTTCGGGCAAATAGCGCTGATCGACCCAGCCTTCGGGATAATCGTGCGGATACTTATACACACCGTATTCATCGCTGCCCGGGCGATGGCGATCGCGCAGGTAGCTGGGCACCTCGCGAAGACCACTGCTGTGGATATCGGCTAGCGCCGCATCGATCGAGGCCTCGCACGCATTGGACTTGGGCGCCAAGCACACATAGAGCGCAGCTTGTGCAAGGTTAATGCGACATTCAGGATAGCCAATAACTTCAGCAGATTTAAAGGCAGCATGCGCCACCAAAAGCGCCTGCGGGTCGGCGTTGCCAACATCCTCAGAAGCGTGAATCATAATGCGGCGAGCGATAAACTTAGGATCCTCCCCAGCATCGATCATGCGCGCGAGCCAATAGATCGTGGCATCGGGGTCGCTACCGCGCATAGACTTAATAAACGCACTGATGATGTCGTAGTGCATGTCGCCGTTTTTGTCATACGTAAAGCCGCGACGCGGGTTGGCGATCTTCACGTCATCCACGGTGATGGGATAGCGCTCCCCCGCCGCAGGCGCTGGCGTTCCCTCGGTATCGGGTCGCGTGACGGCAATCTCGCTCGCAAGCTCAAGCGTCGTGAGCGCCGAGCGAGCGTCACCCGCTGCCAGCGTGCAAATGGTCTTGACCGTATCCTCATCGGCCGAGAACTTACCGTTCAAACCCTGCGGTGCCTCAAGCGCACGTTCAATAAGCGTGGCGATATCCTCATCCTTCAGATGCTCAAGCTCCACGACGCGACCACGTGAGAGCAGTGCCGAGTTGACCTCGAAGTACGGGTTCTCTGTCGTAGCGCCAATCATAATGACGGT
>CABUXL010000050.1 GCA_902495525.1 uncultured Collinsella sp. | reverse complement strand
CGTCGCCGTTGCGCTTGCCTTCGCGACGCGCCCGCTCAAGCTTCTTCTTGCTCTTGGACTTGCCGCGCTTGGTCTTCTTCTTCACCTTAAAGGCCGCAGGATCGCGCTCGGGGTCAACCGCGGGCGGATTGGGGCCCACATGCAGGTCGCCGGCCTCGTAGATGTCGGCGGTCTTGTCCATGAGCTTCTCGATCTCGTAGAACTCATCGACATCCTGCTCGGTCACAAACGTGATGGCCCAGCCCAGCTCGCCGGCGCGGCCCGTACGGCCAATACGGTGGATGTAGTCGGTCGGCTCGGCCGGCACGTCAAAGTTCACGACGTAGCGCACGTCGCTGATGTCGATGCCGCGGGCGAGCACGTCGGTTGCCACCAACACGTCAACGGTACCGTCGCGGAAGGCCGAAAGGGCACGCTCGCGCTGAGCCTGGCTGCGGTTGCCGTGAATCGCGGCGGCCTTGATGCCCTTGCGCTCCAGACGACGGCAGCAGCTGTCGGCGCGGTGCTTGGTGCGCATAAAGACGATGGTGCGCTCCGGGCCCTCCTTCTTGAGGAACTCGGGCAGCAGGTTGTTTTTGGCCTCGATGGACACCGGGAACACAAACTGGTCGACGGTGTCGGCGGTCGACGTGGCAGGTGTGATCTCCACGCGAGCCGGGTCGCTCACCAGGTCGGTGATCTCGCCCACGGCCTCCTCGTCGAGGGTCGCCGAGAACAGCAGCGTCTGACGCTCGGCCGGCGTCTCGCGCACAATGCGGCGGACGGCGGGCAAAAAGCCCATGTCGAGCATGCGGTCGGCCTCGTCGAGCACCAGGACCTTAACCTCGTCCAGGTGGCAGGCGCCCTGCTCGATCAGGTCGACCAGACGACCCGGCGTGGCAACTAGGATATCGCAACCGTACTTGAGTGCCGCGGTCTGCGGCTTGTAGCTCACGCCGCCCACGACGGTCACGGCAACGTGGCCCGTGACGTCGGCGATTTTGCTTGCGACCTCGTCGATCTGCTGGGCAAGCTCGCGCGTGGGGGTGATGACGAGCATCACGGGGCCACGGCCGTTGCCCTCGGGCTTTTTAGCACCGCGACGGCGGTTGCGGCCGCCACGCTCGCGCACGGGTTTGGGAGGAGCGATGTGCTCCAGATTGTTCATAGTCGGCAGCAAAAAGGCGGCCGTCTTGCCGGTGCCGGTCTGAGCGGCGGCAAGCAGGTCACGGCCCTCGAGCACTACGGGGATCGAGCCGGCCTGCACGGGCGTGGGCGCCGTGTAGCCCAGGTTCTCGATAGCACGAAGCATCTCGTCGGAGAGGCCCAGCTCGTCAAAGGCGGGCAGGCTCTCGGTAGCGGACTCGACGGCCTGGGCGGCATTGGCCTCATCGGCGGCATCGAAGGCAGCCTGGGTCATGGCCTCGCAGGTCTCGTCCAGAATCTCGGCGTCGGTGACGTCAGATACAGAATTACGCATATGTTGTTGTTCCTTATCTGCACGCGCAATGGGCACGGCATGCGGCCGCGCGGGCGTGCTTGGTAGTGCGCTAATACATACAAAAACAGGTGCGCACAGAGAGGACGTTGCTCAGCACGCTGGCGATCGCTTTGGCAGCCCTATCACGCGCCGTCCAGACGCAGCAGCTCTAAGCGATGGAGCAGATTCGCCGCCGGTTAGTATACCCGTGCTTCGCATGCCCCCACGTAAACCACAGATGACGAGGCGGACGAGGTGGGCCCGGCTGATTGTCTCAATCTGTAACATCTACAGGGCGAATCTTCCTCTACGTGTTACAGATCGAGACAAACGGTCGACACGGCTCACAAACGTCTCAATCTGTAACAGTTAACGAGTAAAATCGGCCCTAATTGTTATAGATCAAGACAGAGGGGGATTTCCGTCCAGTCCAAACCAAATCTCTCAGTCTTCCTGCAATTTCGAACATGTGGCCTATAATGTTGCTTTAGTTACGCTATATATTGCGCAGCCATTTAATACGTCGCCCACCGGGGGCCATTAATTCCTATCGCCATATTGGCTAGGAAGCAATCAAAGGAGGTATCCGTGGCAGCAGAGACGCCTTGCTCGGTCCTCTATAACGATATTCGCTCGTTCGGCGGTCTTAAACATCTCGAGATCGCCCGAATGCTCATCAATGGAAACTCTTATCTCGGCAGTACCCTGCTCGAGAAATGCTCTTCCAACCGCTCGTATCTCACCCGTTACATCGTCCATCGCAAGCCTGACCAGTGCGCGCCCTCCATCTACAGCGACTTTACCGTCACCACGCTCAACCTTTCCTCGGCAATCTGCAGCAAGCTCGGCGGCGGCGAGTCCGCCTATCGGGCAATCGCCGAGCACTATCGCGGTCCGGCCGCCAACGAAATGATGTCGGCTCTCGCCAGCTACAAGCTGGACAGCCGCCTATATGCAAATGCCCTCAATCGCATCGACAACTTTGACGGCAATGCCGTGCGCGAGAAAAGCACGCTTTACCTTATGCTCTTTGTGGCAACGGGGGCGCTCGCCGATCCCGTTCAGGGCGTGGCCACCGTCGAGCGCTTTTGCGACAGCAAGACGGGCGAGCACTTTGGCACCACCGAAACTACCGTCGGACGTGGCTTTATGAGCAGCCTGGAGCAGCCGCGCACCGCCGCCCCCAACCTCGGTCTGCTCAGAACCCATGCCGACAACTGCGCCGACATGCAAATCCATCCCCTCACACGCGATCCGCACGGCACCGTGATTGGTTCTTTGCCCAAAACCTCGCCCAGCATCACCGATGTGGGCGCCGACGCATCGCGCGAGCATCTTCGCATTTGGCTCGAGGGTGAGCACTGGTACGCCCAAGGCCTTGGATCGACCAACGGCACGGTACTCGAATCGGGTGCAGGCGACGGCGATATTGTGATTGAGCCGCCGCGCGACCAACGCGAGCCCGGCAAGATCTATCCCCCGGTGGAAATAGCCAACAGCGACAGGCTCCATCTGGGTCTCTACACGACATTCCTTGTCATTGTGGACTAGCACGGACGGCGATCGAAAGACGGTCGCCGTCCGTCTTACGTCTTCTACCTTCTGCGTCGTAAACGACAATGCTCAGCGGTATACGTGGGCAGTGCGGCTATCATGGTACTTTACCGATATCCGCACTGCTCGCGTATACGTGCGGCAACCCATGCCAGACAAAGGAACGCCATGGATACTACCGATAGCGCCTATGGCGACAAACTCATCCGTCTCGATACGTTCGACACCGCCGTGGCGGTCGATCCCAGCGCCGAGGGCGACGCCAAGCGTCGGTTTATGACGCTTATTCTCCAGACGGCCCACCGCAACAACGGCAACATCGGGCACGTGCTGCGCGCGACCAACACGAGCGGCGAGGTCTTTGCCGTCAAGCTACTCAAGGACAACGCCGTCCTTTCCGGCCAAGCCCCCGACCGCTCCGCCGAGCAATCGGCCGCGCACCTGGCAAACACCGCCGCGCTGTTCGAAGAGTACCGTCACTTGTGCACTGTCTCGCACCTGCGCGGATTTCCGCGCGTCTATGGCTACGGCTCTTGTGAGGACGGCCCGCTCATCCTCATGGAGTGGGTCGAGGGAACCTCGCTCAAGCAGGCGCTGCCCTTGCTTCCGCACGATGCCTCGGGCGGGCTGACCACCCAGATGGTCGCCGCCGTCGGAAACGCCGTGCTTCGCGCACTCTTGATGACCCAAGGCCTCGTGAATCCGGTCGTCCATCGCGACCTTTCGCCTGCCAATATTATGTTCCGCACCACCAGCCGAACGCTCGAGCAGCAGATCGCCGATCGCTCCTTTGACCCCTACCTCATCGACATGGGCTCCGCGACCATGGCTCTCGGCGACGACACGATCACCCGACGCGCCGACATCTGGCGCTTTGCCACGCCCGCATACGCCGCGCCCGAGATGCTCACGCAGGATATCGAAGGCATCGCGGCCCTTCGCCGTTCGCCGGCAATCGACGTCTATGCGCTTTCGAGCATTCTGTACCAGCTCTACAGCGGTCGCAAACCGTTTGACTTTGAGTCGACGGACGCCGCTGCAACCGGCTCGTTCTATCTCGTAAAGACCAAGACCAAGCCGGCACCGCTCGAGCCGCGCTGCGAGGGCGATGAAGCGCTCGTCCAAATCATCATGAAGGGTCTCTCAGTCGAGCAGTGCGATCGTTCCACCGAGCAGCAGATGCTCGAGGTGCTCTCGGCATACCTCACCGATGCCGAATCCGAGGGCCGCGAAGGCACAGGAGACGAGGCCGCGATTGACATCGACTCCGGTACGCACCTTAAGGTCGACGTCGCCGGCGAGCGCGCGCGAGAGATCCTGGAGCAGGCCCGGCACGATGCCATGACCCGCCGCCGCTTTATTATCGGCGGCGCTATCGCAGCCGTTGCGGGGCTCAGCGTTATCGGGGCGGCAACCCATGGCTTTGGCATCCCCGACTACCTTGACGGCATCCGCGGTTCACTTGACGACTACACCTGGGATCAGCTGCAGGAGATTTCGCTCAAGATTAAGGCCGCCGAGACCCGTAGCGAGGCACGCGAGATTGCCAAGCGCTATCACCTGCTCGATGCCGATGGGCATATCCCCTATCCGTGTACCAAGCGTGTCACGCTCACCAACGGGCTGCAGGTTGGCGCGCAGCTTGTGGGCATCCGCCACGATGAGCTTCTGGACGGGACGGGCAAGGCCGGACTGACGTTTATGTTCGATGCGGGTATTGCCGAGCGCAACGCTGCGGCTGAACCGCCGAGCGCCGGCTGGGCAGATTGCGAGCTGCGGGAATGGCTCAACGGCGACGGCCTTAAGCTGCTGCCCAACGAGTTGCGCGCACTCATTAAAGGGGTCAAGAAGGTCTCGAACAATGTGGGCGCCGCCAACAGCGCATCGTGCCTGAGCGAGTTGCCCGCAACCCTTTGGCTGCCCGCCATGGTCGAGCTGTGCGGTACGCAACCGCCCGATTCGTTTGTCGAGGACTATCACTACCTGGCAGACATCTACAACGGCGAGGGCAAGGAGTATCAGCTCTTCCGCGAGCTCAAGGTGAGCCCGTATTCCACGAACGAGACGATGGTCCGTCAGTGGAAGGGCAAGGACACCTGTTGGTGGGAGCGCACGGTGAGCCCCGACACATCGGAGAGCGAAGGCACGCTCTATATGAACCGCGTGGGGCACGACGGCGACGTCTTTACGTACGCAACGCCTGCGGAAAAGCCAAACAAGCTAACCTGTGTGATCCCCGGGTTCTGTATCTAGGCGGCGGGCGTCTTGCCGTGGCGGGACCCCTCCCCGGCAATTGTCTCGATCTGTAACACTAGCTCGGCAGATACAGGTCTAGATGTTACAGATCGAGACAAACCCCAACCCCGCGAGACAACGTCTCAATCAGTAACAGTAAAGGGTCAAAAACCTCTCTAGATGTTACAGATCGAGACATTAGCTTGCCGAGAACTTCGCCTCGTAAATGTGATTCAAGTGTGTCGATATTTCCTTGCCAATGTTGCGCAACAGGAACCCTTTCGGCGGTCGTAACGTACGAATTGTCATAGGTACCCCTTCAACGATTGGGAGAAGAAATGGCAAAGTACGCACCTAAACACTTGGAAGTCTCAGGCGGCGCCGAGCCTCGCCCCACATTCTCGGGCCACAAGGCAACACGACTCGCCGTCACCGCGGCAACCACCATCGCTATGACTGGCTCGACGCTGCTCGCGCCGTTCTCGGCATTTGCCAACGATGCGAGTGATACCACGGCACAGGACGCGATCATGTCGCCGCTTGCTGTCCACGCCGGCGAGGCGGCAGGCTCCGCAGTAAAGGCAAACGCCCAGAAGATTGCCGACCTGCAGGCTGCGATCGATGCCGCAAAGGCTGCCGAGGCAGACGCCAAATCCGACTACGACACGGTGGCTGCCCCCTATACCGAAAAGCAGGCGGCCCGCGACAACGCACAAAGCACCTATGACGCCTCCGTCTCCGATAATTCGCAGGCAGAGGCCGCCGCGCGCGCCGAATATGCTCGCCAGCTCGATGAAAGCGTCAAGGCGGCCGACAGCGCCAGTGCCACGCTGAAGGATGCCCAAGGAAAGCTCGATGCAGCCAAGACCGACGCCGAGGACAAGTCGAAGGTCCTTGATGCCGCAAAGCAGGCGGCAGCTGATGCGCAGGCCAAGCTCGAGGCAGCCCAGAAGGCAGCCGCCAACGCAACGCCGGAGGAAATCAAGGTCGCCGAGCAGGCTGCCGCAGATGCGCAGGCCGCTCTGGACCAAGCAAAGGCTGCGAAGGCCGCTGCCGATTCCGCGCTCGCCGATGCCCAGCAGGCTCAGAGCGCCGCGCAGAGCGCTTACGACGAGGCGGCAGGCACGCTGGCTTCCGCCCAGCAGGCAAAGACCGCCGCGGATGGCAAGGCGGCTGAGGCACAGGCGGCATACGACAGCGCACAAGCCGATTTGGCGGCCGCAAAGGCAGGCGCCGAGGGCCCGGAGTATGACGCCGCCCAGGCAAAGGTCGATGCTGCCCAAAGCGCACTCGACCAGGCGAAAAAGCAGCAGGCGACTGCCGAAGCAGGCCTTTCTCGGGCAAATAGCGACGTTGAATCCAAGCAGGACGCCCTCACCGGCGCCGAAAGCGAGCTCAAAGCCAAGAAGCAGACAGTCGCAGCAGCCGAAAATGATGTAACGGCAGCCCAGACGAAAGCCGATGCGGCGCAATCGGAGTTGACCTCGGCAAAGCAGGCACATGCTGCCGAACTGGAGAAGGCAAAGGCCGCTCAGAAACAAGTCGACCAGGCAAAAGCCGAGAAGGAGCAGGCAGACAAGGCGCTCGAAACCGCCAAGGTAAACCAGGCGGCCGCCGATCAAGCCGTTGTCGATGCACAGAAAGCATACGATACGTGCAAGGCAGCAACCGATAAGGCAACGACAGCGGAGGCGCAGAGCGTCATCGGCTTCTACCAGTTCATCGGTGCCAACGACGCTGCAAACATCATCTATAGGCAGAGCGATAAAAACCCGACGACCATTGGCGATAAAAAAGACGGCACGTCACTCGACAACGCCAAGCTATCGTTTAACAAGCTGCGCGAGATTAACGAATACCGTGCAAGCGTTGGATTGAGTGAGCTTAGGGTGACGGCCGAGCAAATGGCAGTCGCTCAATCCGACTCCAATTACTCTGACAAAACGCTAGGTCACTCAGATTACGCCTATTGTGAAAATGCCGCTTGGAACTTCAGTACTAAAGAAAACATCGCGCACCAATGGGTCGATGCTGAAAAGGAGATATTTGACGAAGCTGCAGCGAAAGCCGGCCTTGGCAACGTTGCCCCCAAAGATGCTTGGGATACTTTCTGGAGCCACAAAACCGAATTCGAAAAGCGCGGGGCAGACTTTGACACCGTCGGCCATTATTTGAATATCGTACAACCTAACGCCAAAACCATGGGATACGGCATCAACTCGCGCGGAACCCTTTGGCCGTATGTGTTCGTCTTGGAGATCGACAGCAATTACGGTTCGTACGAGAAAGAATACTCGATCGATGAACTCGAGAATCTCTTTGATCAGTATCAGCTGAGCCTCTCCAAAGCCAGCGAAAAGCTCGCCGCCGCAAAGACAGACCTTGAGCAAAAGCGCAGCACAGCGGCATCGAAAGCCGATGCCGTAAAGGCAGCTGAAACCCTCGTCGCTCAAAAGCAGGAAGGCATTGTTGCCGCGAATAGCGACCTTGCCGCCAAGAACGACAGCGTAGCAAGTGCCGCCGCCGCTGTTGCCCTAGCAAAGCAGAATCTCGCCAAGGCAAACGGAAAAGTTGCCGAAGCCGAAGACCAGGTCAAAGCCGCCCAAAGCAACGTGGCGACCGCAGAGCAGGTCGTCAACCAGAAACGCGCCGAGCTTAAGGCATCGAAAGAGCAAGCCGCTCAGAGTCAGAAGAAGGTTGATGACGCCAAGGCAGAGACTCTCGTAAAGCAGCAGACTCTGCAAGATGCAAAGAAGGAACTTGCCAAGTATTCAGCCGATGTTGCTGCGGCTCAGGAGAAAGCCGACGAGGCCCATCAGGCGCTTGATGAAGCCACGGCAGCCCAGACGTCTGCCCAGAGCGCTCTCGAAAAGGCGAAGCTCGACGAGGCTGCCAAGAAGCAGGCCCTCGACACCGCGAAGGACAACGCCGAGGCCAAGGCGGCGACCGCGGAGCACGCCGCGAGCGATCTGACCACGGCGAAAAACGACTTTGCTTCAAAGAAGGCCCGTGCCGACGCCCTGAGCAATGCAGCCGATAATCTTGCCACCGCCGAGGCGGCCAAGAAGGAGGCCGACGCAGCAGTTACCGATGCCGGAGTCGCCCTTAGCACGGCAAATGATGCCATCGCGAACGCCGAGCAGGCGGTCGAGAATTCTCAGGCCGCATCGGACGCCGCTGCTGCTACTCTCGGAAAGCTCAAGTCCATCAACGTCGAAAACGGCATTGCTACTGGCTCTGACGCAAACGCGAACGATACGCTCAATGCCCTCTTTGCCAAGTGCGTCGCCGCCAAGCAGGCAGAACATAACGCAAAGGCCGCACTTGATGCCGCTCAGGCAGACCTTGATGCTGCGACGCCCGCCTACACCGCGGCTCTCAACGGCTACAACGAGGCGAAGGCAAAACGCGTAGCCGCCGAGCAAGCCCTGAAGGACGAGATCGCCCGCCAGGAGCAAGAGGCGGCGAAGGCCGAGCAGGCCAAGATCACGCAGGCTGCCGCTAAGCCGGTTACTGGAAAGCCGTCTGCCGGCAACGCCAAGACGGCCGCCAACTCGGCACTTCCCACCACAGGCGACAATGCCGCGCTCGCCGGTGAGACGTTTATCATCGGAGGTGTCGTGCTCGTAGCCGCCGGCGTCTTCCTGACTGACAAGAAGCGTCGTCAGGAGTAAGGATTTCGGGAGGACGGCTTCTCCTCCCTCCCACCGCTTCGCAAACCCTGCCCAACATGCGCCGGGGCGCCCATCACGCGGGCGCCCCGGCGTTTTACGTTGTATGCCCGGGGCATCTGCTCCGAGATTGTCTTGATCTGTAACAACTAGGACCCAAACATCGGTCTTACTGTTACAGATCGAGACGTTCGGGTTACCCTCGAATGGTTTGTCTCGATCTGTAACATCTAGCAGGCAAAACAGTCCCCAGATATTACAGATTGAGATGATTGGTTGGGACGGTCCATCGGCCAACCATCCATCCTCATCTGTAACGAAATCTCATATATTATTTCTGTACTGGACACCCCCAGGGGGTATGGGTGTATAGTATCGGCAGGTTAACAATTCCAACACCGAACTACAGAAAGGAGAAGCCATGGCTCAAGATAAATTCGATGTGGGCGGCATGACGTGCGCCGCCTGCCAGGCGCACGTGGACCGTGCCGTGAGCAAACTCGACGGCGTCCAAAGCGTCGCGGTCAATCTGCTCGCCGGCTCTATGCTGGTGGACTACGACCCTGCGCAGGTCTCCCCCGACGACATCTGCACCGCTGTCGACCGCGCGGGTTATTCGGCCTCGCCCGTTAGCACGGGCACCGATGCCGCCAACTCAAACGGCAACGCGCAAGCCAGGTCCGGCGCCGCCCATATGGAGTCGCCGACCAAAAAGTTGGAGGCCGCCGCCTCTGCCATGCGCACCCGCCTCATCGTCTCGATCGTATTCCTCATCCCACTGTTCTACATAGGCATGGGGCACATGCTCGGCTGGCCGCTGCCCGGCATCTTCACCGACCACACCCACAGCATGACGCTCGCGCTCACCGAGCTCGTCCTGCTCATCCCCATCGTCTACGTCAACGACGCCTACTTTATCAACGGGTTTAAATCGCTCACGCACGGCGCGCCCACCATGGACGCCCTCATCGCCGTCGGCGCCACCGCGTCCATCGCCTGGTCGCTCTACGCCATGTTCATCATGGCCGACCAACTAGCCGCGGGTCAGGTCCACGAGGCCATGATGACGAGCATGGACAATCTGTATTTTGAAAGCGCCGGCACGATCTTGTCGCTCGTCACCGTGGGCAAATACCTCGAGACGCGCAGCAAGTCCAAAACCGGCGGCGCCATCGAGGCGCTCATTGACCTGGCGCCAAAGACCGCGACCGTCGTGGCCGAGGACGGTACCGAGGCCACCGTCGACGTCGATGCTATTCTGCCCGGCCAGGTGCTGCGTGTGCGCCCCGGCGAGTCCATCCCCGTCGATGGCGTGGTGCTCAAGGGCAGCTCGGCCGTGGACGAAAGTGCGCTGACCGGCGAATCCATTCCCGTGGAGAAGACCGCCGGCGACACTGTCAACGCGGCCACGGTCAACCGCACGGGCTCGTTTACCTTCCGCGCCACGCGTGTGGGTGCCGACACGTCGCTCGCCAAGATTATCCAGCTCGTCGAGGACGCCAACGCCACCAAGGCGCCCATCGCCCGCATGGCCGACAAGGTCGCCGGCGTGTTCGTGCCCGTGGTGTTTGTAATCTCTGCCGTAACTTTTGTGGCGTGGATGGTGCTGACCGGAAGCGTCAACGAAGCGCTCACCTCCGCCGTCGCCGTACTGGTGATCAGCTGCCCGTGCGCGCTGGGCCTGGCCACGCCCGTCGCCATTATGGTCGGCACCGGCAAGGGCGCCGAGATGGGCATTCTGTTCAAGAGCGCCGAGGCGTTGGAGAACCTGCGCAGCGTGGGCACCGTGGTGCTCGATAAGACGGGCACGGTCACCCGCGGCAAGCCTGCCGTGACCGATATCGTGGTAGCCACGCGCGCTGACGGCTCGCCCGCCATGAGCGAAAAGGCACTGCTCAAGTTGGCCGCCGCGTTGGAGCGCTCGAGCGAGCACCCGCTGGCCGAGGCGATTATGGCCGAGTGCGAGACACGCGGGATCGTCGCGCGCATGGTCGAGGACTTTACTGCCGTGCCCGGGCGAGGCGTTACGGCGCGCGAAGGGCAAAACGCCATTGCAGCCGGCAACGTACGCCTGATGGACGAGCTGGGCGTTACCGTGCCCGCGGGTCTTGCCGAACAATTTGCCGCCGAGGGCAAGACGCCGCTGTTCTTTGCCAAGAACGGCGAGCTTGCTGGCACCATTGCCGTGGCTGACGAGGTCAAGGAGACGAGCGCCGGGGCCATCGCCGCACTGCGCTCACTTGGCGTCGATGTACGCATGCTCACCGGCGACAACCGCGTGACGGCCGAGGCCATCGCCCGACGCGTGGGACTGACCAGCGAGCAGGTCATCGCCGACGTGCTTCCCGCCGACAAGGAGCGCCACGTGCGCGAGCTGCAGGATGCGGGCAGTAAGGTCGCCATGGTGGGCGACGGCATCAACGACTCCCCCGCCCTGGCGCGCGCCGACGTGGGCCTTGCTATCGGCACCGGCGCCGACATCGCCAAGGAGGGCGCCGACGTGGTACTCATGCGCAGCGACCTCATGGACGTCGCCCGCGCCATCGAGCTTTCGCGCGCCACGATCCGCAACATCAAGCAGGACCTGTTCTGGGCGCTGTTCTACAACGGCATCGGCATTCCGCTGGCGGCGGGCGTGTTCTTCCCGCTCACCGGATGGCAGCTTTCGCCGATGTTTGGCGCCGCGGCCATGAGCCTGTCGAGCGTATGTGTCGTAAGCAACGCTCTGCGCCTGAAATCCTTTAAGCCCAAGACGGCGCGCTGAAGCACCCGACCTTGTCCCTCAAACCGTCGCTCGCGTACCCAAGTACGCTTCGCTCCTCTTTCGGGGCAATCTCGGGCACCTCAGCACACCTTTAAGATGACGCTGTTCACGACTAAACTGTCAGATATTCTCAATCGATAAGGAGTACACCCATGCGTTACACGATCAAAACGTCCGGCCTTATGTGCGGCCACTGCGACGCTACTGTCGAGACGGCACTGCTCAACGTTGCCGGCG
>CABUXL010000049.1 GCA_902495525.1 uncultured Collinsella sp. | reverse complement strand
CGCCGGCCGTCAATCCCAACTTTCCCTTCCCGGCGCCCGTCCCCACGAGCCCCAGCCTCATGGCGGCGCTCTCCGATCTTTCGGACGCGCGCATGGATGAGCTGGCGAGCATGCGCCGCAAGCTTGCCGGTGCCGTTGACCCCGACGCCCCCAAAGCGGCGTTGGAGCCTTCGTTGGTGCCGTACTACAATCCGCTGTTCGCCGACCGCTTTAGCTGGGCGCTCGAGTTCCGCATTCGCTGCGGTTCGGTGTCCTACGTGGTCAAGGACATCGACGGCATGGCCGATGCCTACGTGCGCGGCGGCACCTTCTCGTACGGTAAGAAGCTCACGTTTGTCCATACGCCCGAAGCCTTCGAAGACGTGTCGACAAAGCTGCTCAACCTTGTCGTGACGACAGTTGCCTATCTCGATGACATCACAAGCTCGCGTTCGGCGTCGTACGACTTTGCCCGCAGTGGTTTTGTCGCCGAGCGTCAGTTGCCGCTGTCCGAGCATAGCATCGTATATGTGCTGGACCTGTTGCGCGGTCAGACCATCTCTTTTGAGCCCGCCTGGTCGCGGGGGACGACGACGCATCGCACCTATGACGTGGCAGTTGAGATGCCTCCGGAAGGGGAGGACGAGGCGCTGTCTAAGCGCCCACCGCTCCTTGCCGCCAAAATCGCGCCGGCGGCTGGTGGCAGCTACGATCTACGCCTGCCGGCCGATGCATACTGCTTTGCTTCGGGCGACGTTGCCTATCTGGTCGACACCCGCCGTGCGCGCCGCGCCGATGTAGCGTTTGCCCAGCATGCGGCGCCGTTCCTATCGCGCTTACTGCCCTGTCGCACGCCAGTCCATATCGCTGTCGACCAGGTGGGGGAGTTCTGTCGTATGGCGCTGCCCATTTTGCGCGACTACACCGACCTTACCGCGCCCGCCGCGCTCGATACCGTGGCGCCCGAGCCAAGCTTTGCCATGGCGATCGGCGTCGACGATGGGCTTGTGACCTGCAAAATTACGGTTACCTACGGCGACTGGTCGGCAGATCTCTTTAGTCTGGGCGCTCCGGGCAGTCTCTTCGAAGAGCAACGCCCCGGCGTGCCGCCCCGCGACGAGGTGGCAGAGTTTCGTGTTATGGACACGGCGGCCCTGTACTTCGATTTCTACGAGGGCGGTCTGGCGTTTGAGGAGCGCGATGACGCCCGCCTGTTCTGCCTGCTGACCGAGGGCCTGTCCGCCCTGTCCGAGCTGGGTGAGGTCATGCTCAGCGACCGTCTGCGCCAGATTTCGGTGCGCCCCGCGCCCAAGCTCTCGGTTCGTGCGACCGTCAAGAGCAATCTGCTCGACGTCGAACTGGGCGCGAGCGGCCTTTCGGCCGCGGACCTTGCTGTCTATCTCGATTCGTACAAGCGCCATCAAACGTTTGCGCGCCTTACGTCCGGCGACATCATTCGCCTGGACGAGGGGGGGCGCGCCGCGTTTGGCCTTGCCGAGGATCTGGGGGTCGATGCCGTCGACCTGCTCGACGGCGTGTTGCTTCCCGCATCGAGCACCCTGTTCGTCGATAGCATGCTCGCGCGCACGCCCGCGCTCGAGGCCGATCGCGACGCGGCGTTTCGCCGCACTGTCGAGCGCCTGGACACACTCGGCAAGATGGACTTTACGGTGCCGGCATCGCTCAAGGCAACGATGCGCGGCTACCAGGTCGACGGATACCAGTGGCTCGGCTCGCTCGAACACCTGGGCCTTGGCGGCATCTTGGCCGACGACATGGGCCTGGGCAAAACGCTGCAGATGATCGCACATATCCTTGCGCGCGTGGAGGCGGGGGACACTAAACCCACGCTCGTGGTATGCCCGGCCTCACTCGTGTACAACTGGACTGCCGAGCTGGAGCGCTTTGCGCCCTCGCTGGATGTGTGCGCCATCGTGGGCGCCAAGGCGCAGCGTCGCGTGCAGATCGCCGGCGTGGCCGAGCATAACGTGGTCGTGACGTCGTATGACCTTATGCGGCGCGATATCGACGAGTACGTCGAACAGGACTTTGCCCGCGTGGTGCTCGATGAGGCCCAGTACATTAAAAACCCGCTCACGCAGGTGGCGCGCGCCGCAAAGCGCCTGCCTGCCGGCGTGCGCTTTGCCCTGACGGGCACGCCCATCGAAAACCGCTTGTCCGAGCTCTGGAGCATCTTCGACTTTTTGATGCCGGGCCTGCTTGGCACGCGCGAGTCGTTTGCCAAGCGCTTCGAAAGTCCGGTCGAGCACGCCGAGGGCGATAGCGCCGCTCGCCTGCAGGCGCTCGTGTCGCCGTTTGTGCTGCGCCGTGTCAAGGAAGACGTGGTGGCCGATCTGCCCGAAAAGATCGAGGACACTGTCGTGGCTCAGCTTACTGGCGAGCAGCGCAAGCTGTACCTGGCAAATCAGGACCGCATCGCCCAGCAGGTGCAGCACCGCGAGGCGTCCGAGTTTAAGAAAGACAAGCTTAAGGTGCTCGCCGAGCTCACCAAGCTGCGCCAGATCTGCTGCGACCCGCGTCTGCACTACGAGGATTACAAGGCGGGGAGCGCCAAACTCGATACGTGCATGGAGCTCGTGCACGGCGCACTCGACGGCGGACATCGCATCCTGTTGTTCAGCCAGTTTACGGGTATGCTCGATATTATCGGTAAGCGCCTGGCCAAGGAGGACATCGCCTTCCTTAAGCTCACGGGCGCTTCGTCTAAGGAGAGCCGCGCCAAGATGGTCGCGCAGTTCCAAGCGGGCGAGGTTCCGGTCTTTTTGATTTCGCTCAAGGCGGGCGGCGTGGGCCTTAACCTGACGGCTGCCGACGTGGTCATCCACTACGACCCGTGGTGGAACGTGGCGGCGCAGGACCAAGCGACCGACCGTGCGCATCGTATTGGCCAGCAGCATACCGTGACCGTGTACAAGCTCATCGCCAAGGACACGATCGAGGAACGCATTATGCAGATGCAGGAGTCCAAGCGCGACCTGGTCAACAGCGTGCTCGGCGGCGACGGCATCTCGTCGGCGCTGTTTACCCGCGAGGATGTTCTGGCGCTGCTCGGCGGCGACGGTCGCTAACCCGCTCGGGTGGGGCCGCCAGGGCGGATGGCACGCGCTGTCCCATCGTCCCCGCCCGTTATGTGTTCATTTGCAATGCCGTGGATGGTTTGTCTGCCTTTGGGCATAAGAACCATCAAGAACATTGGCACATCAGCAAAGGAGAACATCATGGCGAAATTCTTTAAGGACCCTGACGGCAAGCTCATCGCTGCCCTTGGCGACGACGTTGCGACCCCTGCCGGTTGCACGGAACTGACTGCAAACACTGAGGACGCGGCGCACGAGAAGCACGTGCCTGTTGTCGAGACCGAGCGTGACGGTCACGTGATTCGCGCACGCGTTGGCTCAGTCGAGCACCCCAGCCTGCCCGAGCACTACATTGAGTGGATCGCCCTTGAGGCCGAGGGCCGCTTAGAGGTTCATTACCTTGAGCCCGGCATGAAACCCGCGACGTTTTTCGCGGGCGGCTCCAAGACCGGTACCGTCTATGCCTACTGCAACCTGCACGGGCTGTGGTCCGCGACATTCTAGGAGCGCGCCTCCGCTCGGGGTATCATAGCTAGCATATGCACATGCGAGCGCCGACTGCATTATGCGGCCGGCGCTTTTACTACGATTTCGATGGTTTACGACGGAAAGGGCTGGGCCATGAAGCTCGCGCTTGCACAGATCGATATGCGCCTGGGTGATATTGAGGGCATTTGCGGCCGCATCGAGGACCAGGCTCGTCTGGCTCACGAGCGCGGGGCGCGCGTGCTGTGCGTTCCGGCTCCGCTCTTTATGGGCGCCATGCCCGGTGGCCTGGTGGGCGCTGCCGACTTTGAGCACGACGTGCTTGCCGGTTTGACTGGTGTCGCCGAGCGTATCCAGGAGCTTGACATGATCTGCATCGTGCCCGCGGCGGTTTCGTTTGAGGGCCAGCCGCTGCTCGACTACATGATGCTCAAGGACGGCCATGTGGTGCCGGCGCGTTCGAGCATTGCCCTGCAACGTGGCGAGAACAACGACACACGTTGGGCGCCGCCGGTGTTCGACGTGGACGGCGTGCGCATCGCCGTGATTTTTGACTTGGACCGCGAACTCGAGATGTTGCCGACCGGTGTTGACCTCATTGCGTATTTCCAATTCAACGCGTTTGACATGACCGACCGTGAGACTGCCGCCATTGCCGCCGTTCGCAGCGGCGCCTACCGCAAGATCGCATCCAAGCGCAGCGTGTGGTTTGCCTGCATGGCGCCGGTCGGTGCCTATGACGAGTCGGTGTATACCGGCGGTTCGTTTGTGCTCGACGACTGCGGTCGCGTGGTGGCCCAGGCGCCGTGTTTTGAGGAGAGCCTGCTGGTTCAGGAGATTCAGCGCGGCGTGATGCTCGATGCTTTGGAGGACCACGAGCTGCCCGAGTTTCGTTCCGAGGAGTGGTTGTGGCAGGCGCTGGTGCTCGCCGTGCGCGACAACGCCCGAGCCCACGGTGCGTCGCGCGCCGTGGTGGCGCTCGAGGGCGACTTGCCGTCGTCTTTGCTGGCGGCGCTGGCCGTCGACGCTCTGGGCCCGCGCAATGTGATTGGCCTGGTGCTGGGGCGCAACCGTATCTTTACGCCGGCGCAGGAAGAGGCCGAGGCTGCCCGCTGTGCCGCCGTCCGCGCCATCGCCGAGCGTTTACACATTCGCACTGTCGAGCGCGATGCACCGGATGCGGCGCGTGTGCTCGATCGCGACGTGTCGGCGGGCGATGCCGAGCGTCTGCGCTCGCGCACGTTGGGCCTCATGCTGGAGGACACGGCGCTCGAACTGGGTGCGATGGCGCTGAGCCCGCTGTCCAAAACCGAGTACGCGCTGGCGGCGCCGGCGCTTTGCGGCGGCTACCAGGGCGATTACGCGCCCTTTGGCGATGTGTACCTGTCGACGCTTGAGTTTGTGGCGCGCGTGCGCAACCGCACGTCTGCCGTGGTGCCCCAAGAGCTCGTGACGCTCAACGCGGTGGAAGATTGTATGGAGGGCGTGCTGGCGCAAGCGCTCTCGACGCTCGACGGTCCGGTCGATATGCTCGACCGCGCGGCACAGCTGCTCGGCGGGCTTGAGCCGGGTGAGGTCGATGGCGCGCTCGAGGCGCACGTGGACCGCAATCGATCTTTCGACGACATCCCGATGGCCGCTGGCAAGCCTGAGGCCTGCTCGCTGCTGCTGATGCTCGTGCGCCAGGGCGAGGCTGCTCGCCGCATGCTGCCGACGGCTCCGATCGTCTCGGCCCGTTCGTTTGTTGAGCGCTCCTGGCCCTACATGCTTGCGTGGTCCGATCTGGGACTCAGCGGCAAGGAGCGCATGACGGTCGATTCGCTGGCGCGCGCCGAGGTGCGCCGTTTTGCTGACGAGGATACGAGCGAGCGCGTGCGAAACGAGATGATGGGCGTGCTGGGCGAGCTACTGGGTATTTCGCCCGAGCAAATGGAGGAGCTGCGCTCTGAGGACGGTCAGCGTCGTTTGCACGAGGGAATGAAAAAGTTCGAGGGCGAGGTTCAGGACGCCATCGATAAGATGATGGGCGGTCAGGGCGGCTCGCAAGGTAGTCCCCAGGGTGGCCCGATGCCGCATCCGCCGGTTGATCCCCGACAGTTCCCGTTCTTCTCTCAGAACTAGGTCGCTGCGCGCCCGCCAGAGCGGCAATCTGCCTTTCAATCGTCGGACATGACCGCCAGGTCAATGCCCTCCTCTTTCAAGGCACCTTGCTCGCTCTGGCGGGCGCTCGCTTGCGTATACTCAACCTACAATTCGATCTCGGCTGACTTATAGGGCTGGCGTTGTGTTATTCTAGAACAGACGTTCGTGAATGATGCGCGGGGCCTTGTCTTGCGCTGTGCTTGTGGCGAGGGGAGGTCGGCTTGGTCATTTTGGGTATCGACCCCGGTTTGGCCCATACAGGTTGGGGGATTATCGAGGAGCGGCGCGGCGAGGTTCGCTGCCGTGCCTACGGCTGCATCGAGACCAGTGCCGGAAGTCCGCTCGCGGTGCGCCTGTCGCATATCGCCCGCGACCTCAAGGGCGTTGTCGAACGCTATCGTCCCGATACCGCTGCTGTTGAGAGCATCTACTTTGGCGCCAACGTTCGTTCGGCCATCCCCACGGCGCATGCCCGCGGTGCTGCGCTTGTGGCGCTTTCGGAGTGCGCGCTCGAGATTGGCGAGTACACGCCCATGCAGATCAAACAGGCTGTGGTGGGCACCGGCGCCGCGGACAAGCGGCAGGTCGCGTATATGGTTCGTACGCTTACACAGCTCGATCACGACCCGCATCCCGACCATGCCGCCGATGCCTTGGCCTGCGCCATCTGCCACGTAAACCTCAGCCGCACCCGCGCCCTTACCGGTGGCGAGTTCTATCAACAGAGAGGAACCGGATACTGATGATTTCCCAGCTCCACGGAACGCTTGTCGAGGCCACGATGAGCTCTGCCGTCGTCGATGTGTCAGGCGTTGGCTTTGAGCTCGGCATCTCGGGCAGCACTGCGGCCACGTTGCCGACGCCCGGCGGCGAGGTCCGCCTCTACACGCGTATGCAGGTGCGCGAGGACGCCATGACACTTTTCGGTTTTTCCTCAAAGGATGAGCGTACGATGTTCGACCGGCTCGTGTCTGTCTCGGGCGTTGGCCCGCGCCTGGCGCTCGCCGTGCTTTCCACCTATACCGTGGGGCAGCTGTATTCGCTGGTGATGGCCGAGGACGGCAAGGGCATGGCCAAGGTGCCCGGTGTGGGCAAAAAGACAGCTCAGCGTCTGATCCTGGAGCTCAAGAGCACCTTTGCCAAGGACAAGGGCTTTGTGCCGGTCGACGTGATTCCCGGCCAGGTTGCGATGCCCGTGCCCGCTGCTGCTCCCTCGGCCATCGATGATGCCCGTGCGGCGCTCCTTTCCATGGGCTTTAGCCCGCAGGAGACCGATGTTGCCCTGAGCGGGTATGATGGGCAGAATATGCGTGTCGAGGATCTGCTCGGCGCGGCGCTTAAGCGACTCGGAATGGATGCGTGATGTGGGAAGCCGATGACTCTCAGGACCTGTGGGCGACGCCCGGCAACTCGCCGGCGGCATCCATGGCGCACGGCGAGCGCATGGTGGGCTCGGAGCTGACGGCCGAGGACCTCGATGTCGACCGCACTTTGCGCCCCCAGCGCCTGGACGACTACTGTGGCCAGGAGCACATCAAGCAGAGCCTGCGCGTGTTGATCGAAGCGGCACAGAGCCGTGGCGAGACGCTCGACCACGTGATCTTCTCGGGTCCTCCGGGTCTGGGCAAGACCACGCTGGCCACCGTTATCGCCAACGAGCTGGGCGCTCAGATCAAGACCACGAGTGGCCCTGCCATCGCGCGCACGGGCGACCTGGCGGCCATCCTTACTAACTTGCAGCCGGGTGATGTGCTGTTTATCGACGAGATCCACCGCCTCAACCGTTCGGTCGAGGAGGTCCTGTACCCCGCGATGGAGGACTTTGCCCTCGATATCGTGATTGGCAAGGGTCCGGCGGCGCGCTCGATTCGCCTGGATATTCCCAAGTTTACGCTGGTGGCGGCAACGACCCGCTCAGGCATGTTGACCGGCCCGTTGCGCGACCGCTTTGGCATTTCATATCGCCTGGATTACTACACGGTCGAGGAGCTCGCGCAGATTGTGACGCGCTCGGCGACTATCCTGGGCGTGACGATCGACCATCCCAGTGCACTCGAGATCGGCTCGCGTTCGCGCGGCACGCCACGTCTTGCCAACCGTCTGCTCAAGCGCGTGCGCGATTACGCACAGGTGCGCGGCAACGGCCCCATCGAGCTCGATATCTGTCGCCAGGCGCTCGAGTTCTTCGAGATCGACGAGCTCGGTCTGGACTGGATGGATATTCGCATTTTGGAGACGCTCGCCAAGACGTTCTCCGGTCGCGCCGTGGGACTTACGACCCTTGCCAGCGCGGTGGGCGAGGACCCGGGCACGCTCGAGGATGTCTATGAGCCCTATTTGCTGCAGTGCGGATTGATGATTCGTACGCCGCAGGGCCGTCAGGCAACCCTCCGCACCTTTGAGCACCTGGGGATTGAACCTACCGTTTAGGGCGTTTTGTTTTGGCGGGCTGTTGGACTATCGCTGGGCATCGGGTAAACATATCGCCGTTCATCGGTTATGGGCGTTTTACTATTGCGCGCCCGTGCTATGCTGAATTGGTCTTTTTCTCATTCGGTAACGAAAGGACCGCCCATGCCTACTGACATCGAAATCGCACGTTCTGTCACGCCGCTGCCTATTACCGAGGTGGCCAAGAACGCCGGCGTCGACGTTAAGCACCTTATTCCGTACGGCTTCGACAAGGCTAAGGTCGACTATTCACTGCTCAACGAGCCGACTGATCACCAGGCCAAGCTCGTCCTCGTGACCGCTATCAACCCAACGCCCGCGGGCGAGGGCAAGACCACCACGACCATCGGTCTGGCCGATGGCCTGCGTCGTCGCGGTATCAAGAGCGCCGTGGCCCTGCGTGAGCCTTCGCTCGGTCCCGTCTTTGGCGTCAAGGGCGGTGCCGCTGGCGGCGGTTGGGCCCAGGTCATTCCCATGGAGGACATCAACCTGCACTTTACCGGCGACTTCCATGCCATCGGTGCTGCCAACAACCTGCTGGCCGCCATGCTCGATAACCACATCCAGCAGGGCAATCAGCTCGGTATTGACGTTAAGCGCATCACCTGGAAGCGCGTCGTCGACATGAACGACCGTCAGCTGCGCCATGTTATCGATGGCATTGGCGGTAAGGCCCAAGGTGTGCCGCGCGAGGACGGCTTCGACATCACCGTTGCCTCCGAGGTCATGGCAATTCTGTGCCTGTCTACGAGCATCAACGACCTCAAGGAACGCTTGGGTGAGATTGTCGTCGGCTATAGCTTTGCCGGCGAGCCCGTCCGTGCCCGCGACCTCAAGGCCCAGGGTGCCATGGCCGCGTTGCTTAAGGACGCGCTTAAGCCCAACCTGGTGCAAACGCTCGAGGGCACGCCCGCGTTTGTCCACGGCGGTCCCTTCGCCAACATTGCCCACGGCTGCAACTCTATTATGGCCACGCGTATGGCGATGCGCTTTGGCGATGTTGCCATTACCGAGGCCGGCTTCGGTGCCGATCTGGGTGCCGAGAAGTTCCTCGACATCAAGTGCCGCATGACGGGCGTTCGCCCCAGCGCCGTCGTGGTCGTCGCGACCGCTCGTGCGCTTAAGTACAACGGTGGCGTCGCCAAGGCCGACCTCAACGAGGAGAACCTCGAGGCACTCAAGGCTGGCATGCCCAACTTGCTGCGTCATGTCGACAACATCCAGAACGTTTATGGTCTGCCCTGCGTGGTCGCCATCAACCGCTTCCCGACGGACACCGAGGCTGAGCTTGCACTCATCGAGTCCGAGTGCCAGAAGCTCGGCGTCAACGTTAAGCTTTCCGAGGTCTGGGCCAAGGGCGGCGAGGGCGCGCTCGAGCTGGCCGATGAGGTCATGCGTCTGATTGAGCAGCCGAGCGAGCTCAAGTTTGCCTATGAGGACGGCGCTGATGTCGCTGATGCCCTCGAGGCCGTTGCCACCAAGGTCTACCGCGCCGACGGCGTTGACTTTACGCCGGCCGCCAAGCGCCAGCTCGCCGAGCTGCGCGAGAACGGCTTTGGCAACCTGCCGGTGTGCGTCGCCAAGACGCAGTACAGCTTTAGCGACAACGCCAAGGCCCTGGGCGCTCCCGAGAACTTCCGCATCACCGTGCGTGAGCTCAAGGTTTCCGCCGGTGCCCACTTTGTGGTCGCGCTGACCGGCAGCGTTCTGACCATGCCGGGTCTGCCCAAGGTGCCCGCGGCCGAGAACATCGACGTCGACAACGACGGCAACATCACCGGCCTGTTCTAAGTCTGCTGTCCATAGCTGCTTGTCCGCCCCGCCGTGCCCACAAGGCCCGGCGGGGCTTTTTGATCCTTAGGCCCGCGCATGTCTTGTAGATACCGACGGACTCTGCCCATCATAGGCTTTTGCGCGGGTAGAATGCATGGATAACTTGAGGCTCACGCGCGACGGAAAGGAATCGTTGCATGGATCAGGACAAGACAACCGTGATGGGCGGCTACGGTTCCGCGCAGGCTGGCGATAGCGCCGATGCGACCCGCGTTGTTCCCAACCCCGGTTATGCCGACCCCGCCGCGACGCAGCCTTCTGCCGAGCCCACCCGGGTTATGGGCTATGGCGACACGGCGCAGGATTCTTACGCTGCATCTTCGCAAGGCCCCTATGGCAACGCAGCTCCGGATCCGTTTGATTACACGCCGCAGGATTCTTATGCTGCCTCGACGCCGAATCCCTATGACAACCTGCCGCAGAATCCCATTCCGCAGCCTCAGCAGACGACGTATATGCCTCGCACGGCGCAGCCTCGCTACGAGTCGCGCGAGCCGTATCGCGAGTACCCCAAGTCGATTCCGCAATATGGCGAGGACGAGGAGAAGAAGCCGTCGCGTTCGTCGAGCGTGATCAAGAAGATCCTCATCGTGCTGGCGATCTTCTTTGCGCTGTCGGTTGTGTTTGCCATCGTGTCGGGCATGCTCAACAAGCGAGGGAGTTCAACGGCCGATGCCACTGCCGAGCAAACCGAGTCCGCTTCGTCTAGCACCGTCGATCTTGGCGATATCCCGGGGCAGTACTGGTCCAACGCCAAGAAGATCCTCAAGTCGCGCGGCGCCGATCTTTCGAATGCCGTGGTCCTGACTGATGATGGCTCAACGCCCGTCGTCGATGCCAACTGGGTCGTTACTTCTGCCTACTATAACGACAACGGCAACCTCGAAATTCAACTCACGCACAAGAACAGCTCGGGCAACTCGTCCGGCGACCAAAGCGGTACCGATAGCTCGAGCTCCAATACGCTGGAGGATTTGAGCAACAAGGCACAGGAGTTGGGAGACAAGGCACAAGAGCTGGGCGATACAGCCCAAAACCTCGGCGATACTGCTCAGAATCTGGGCGATATGGCTACCAATGCCTGGGACGCGCTGCAAAACGGCATCTCGGGCGCGCAGGGAAACTAGCTGTTAAGCAGGCTACAGTTGCTCGGCCGGACGGTCGGGCGAGCTAAAGCCCGAATCAAAGGTGACGACGCATGAGGCATCGGGTCGGCGCTCGTGCACGATGCGCGTGACGAGCTCCAGCAGCTCCTCGTCGGATATGTCAAAGCCGTCGGGACGCACCAGGTCAAACGAAACGAACCCGTCGTGCTCGTGCAGGTCGTGGATGGAGAGCGCGGGATCGATCTGCATGACGCCGCGCTTGACCCAGCCGCGCAAGTCATCGCCGGTTGTCGCGATGGGGTCGCAGTGCAGCGTGATACCAATGCCCATCTGGCGCTTGATGTCGTGCTCGATGGTGTCCAGAATCTCGTGGTGCTCAAACGCGTCGCCCTCGCCGGGCATCTCCACGTGGGCGCTGGCAAACTGACGACCGGGGCCGTAGTCGTGCACCATGAGGTCGTGTGTGCCCAAGACCTGCGGATAGGACATGATCTTGTCGCGGATTGCCTGGACGAGCTTGGGGTCGGGCGCTTGCCCCAGCAACGGGCTGATGGCGTCGCGTACCAGGCCCATCCCGCTGATGCAAATGAAGATGCCCACGCCCAGGCCCGCCCAGCCATCGAGGTCATAGCCTGTCGTTTGCGAAATAAGTGCCGCCGCTAAGACCGAGCCCGAGGTGATGACATCGTTTTTGGAGTCCTGCGCCGTAGCGATGAGCGTCTCCGAGTCGATGCGGTCGCCCAGCGTGCGGTTGAACGCGGCCATCCAGAGCTTAACGAGCATGGACAAGACGAGGGCGGCTAGGGAGACCAGCGTGTAGGCGGTGGGGGAGGGCTTGATGATCTTGGCGATGGACTCGAGCGCCAGGTTGATGCCGACGGCGCAAACGAGGACGGCGACAAACAAACCGGCGAGGTACTCGTAGCGGCCATGGCCATAGGGGTGACCTTCGTCGGCCGGGCGGCTGGCAAGGCGGAACCCGAGCAGGCTCACAATGTTGCTCGAGGCGTCGGAGAGGTTGTTGAAGGCGTCGGCGATAAGCGAGACCGAGCCGGCGAGCAGACCCGCGATGCCCTTGGCTAGGCACAGGGTAATGTTGAGGCCAATGCAGATGAGGCTTGCGGCAAAGCCCGCGTTGGTACGGCAAGATGTATCGACCGGCTCGCCCTCGCTGCCGGGAACAAGTGTATGTACCAGCCGATTAACAAATAGCATAGCGGTCGTCCTCACAATCATGTTTAAGGGGATAGTGTAGCTCGCACAGACGCAACGTGTACCGATGTTCAGAAAATGCAGCAATGG
>CABUXL010000048.1 GCA_902495525.1 uncultured Collinsella sp. | reverse complement strand
CGTCTGGCCGAACGAGTCCCCATACCCTCGTTCGGTCAGACGCGCCGCCGCTGTTTGCGTTTGTGCCGTATAATGACCGTTACCTATGACGCGATACAAAAGAAAGGTGTTTGCCCATGCAGGCACAGAAGGCGGAGGGAACCCGCGACCTTATCGGCGCCGAGATGCGCGCCTGGCAAAAGATGCAGCAGATTGCGGCTGGCGTGTTCGAGCCGTTTGGTTTTAAACCCATCGAGACGCCCGCGATCGAGCAGGTGGACGTGTTTGTCCACGGTATCGGCCAGTCGACCGACGTCGTGCGCAAGGAAATGTTCCGCGTGTTCAGCGGTGCCAACCTGGAGCGCGTCTTTACCGAGGGCACCGACACCAAACTCAAGCCCAAGCAGCGCCTGGCGCTTCGCCCCGAGGGCACGGCCGGCGTGGTGCGCGCCGTCGTCGAGAACAATCTGGTGCCCCAGGGCTCCACGCCGTTTAAGGCGTACTACGCCGAGGCCATGTTCCGCGGCGAGCGTCCCCAGAAGGGCCGCCTGCGCCAGTTCCACCAGGTGGGCATCGAGTGGCTCGGTGCTCCCGATCCGGCGGCAGACGCCGAGTGCATCATCATGCTCATGGAGTTCTACAAGCGCCTGGGCTTCGATCTTTCCAAGCTTCGTCTGCTCATCAACTCGATGGGTGACGCCCAGTGCCGTCCGGCTTACCGCGAGCAGGTTAAGCAGTTCATCCTCGATCACGCAGACGAGATGTGCGACGAGTGCCGCGAGCGCGCCGAGCTCAACCCGCTGCGCGCCTTCGACTGCAAGAACGACCACTGCCGCGAGATCATGGCCGACGCGCCGCTGATGGGCGACAACCTGTGCGACGAGTGCCGCGAGCACTACGAGCAGGTCAAGCGCTATCTGGATGCCGCCGGTATCGAGTATGTCGAGGATCCCACCCTGGTGCGTGGTCTGGACTACTACACCCGCACCGTCTTTGAGGTCGAGGCTCCCGGTGCCGGCGTCGGCTCCATCGGTGGCGGCGGCCGCTACGACGGCCTGGTCGAGCTCGAGGGTGGCAAGCCCACGGCGGGCGTTGGCTTTGCCGTCGGTTTTGAGCGCGCCCTGCTGGCCCTGCAGGCCTTTGGCAGCGATTTGGGTGCCGATGAGGCCCCGTGCGTCTATGTCGCCAACGCCGGCAAGGAGCTGCGTCAGAACGTCTTTGCCATTACGCAGGAGCTTCGCGCCGCAGGTATCGTGACCGAGGCCGACTATCAGGGTCGTTCGCTCAAGGCCCAGTTTAAGCAAGCCGATAAGGTAGGCGCCAAGCTCATCTTGGTCCTGGGTGGCGACGAGCTTGCCGCCGGCAAGGTCAAAGTGCGCGACATGCAGAGCCATGACGAGGTGCTCGCCGATCTGGACAACGTCGTCGAGGCGGTTCGCGAGCGCCTGTAGCGCATCTTTTTGAGCTTCGGGCCTGCTAACGTGCCCTGCTCATGGAGAGCGATTGTTACGGGGGTGTTTCGCTTTTATGCGGAATGCCCCCGTTTACGTATGCCGCCCACCGAGAAATACGACCATTTAGGGCAAAAACCTTTGCAATGCAGAAAATACTTTTGTGTGGTAAAGCGCAATCAGTGTCGAAACTATTTCTCAAGCGCCTATAATGAATACCGCATGTTACGTGCATAGAAGGAGGAATGGGAGGAAACGTGGCTGAGAACCTAAGCAACCAGTCTGTACCCGAAGCCGCGGCGCGCGTCGCTGCCGTGGTCAACCGCCTCGTTAACCGAATCGGCTCGAATGCCGAGTCCAGGGAGCGTCTCGCCGAGATCGAGATCCCCGAGGAGCTGCGCGACAATCTGGCGCTGTTCTTGCGCCTGGAGCGCCGTGTGCTTAGCGAGTATGATCCCGAGATCGCGGACCTGTTCGACAAGATTTTGACAGCCGAGATTGTGGTCAATGCCGGCAACCCCGGTACCTGCGCTGCCGACGAAGCCGTCGACGAGCAGGGCGTGCCCACCGCCGACGAGCCCACTGCCGTGGCATTTCGTGAGGTCGTCGATTTGATCGACAGCCTGCCGCTCGATAAGCAGCAGGTCATCGTTCGCGCCTTTACGAGCTTTTTCCATCTGGCAAACCTGTCGGAGGAGAACTACCGTGTGGCGCAGCTGCGCGAGCGCGAGGCCGGTGCGTCGACCGATACCGAGGTCGATCCTGCCAACGAGCTTACCGTTGCCTATCACCAGCTGGTGAATGAGCTGGGTGTCGAGGGTGCCAACGAGCTGCTCGACAAGCTCGAGTTCCACCCTGTCTTTACCGCACATCCCACCGAGGCCCGTCGTAAGGCCGTCGAGGGCAAGATCCGCCGTATCTCCAACCTGCTGGAGGAGCGTCCGCGTCTGGGCGGCTCCGACCTGGTGGAGAACGAGCGCCATATGCTGCAGGAGATCGACGCCCTGGTGCGTACGAGTCCCATCGCGCTCAAGAAGCCCACGCCGGTCGAGGAAGCCGATACCATCATCGACATCTTCGATAACACGCTGTTCGACGTTATCCCCGTTATCTATCGTCGTTTTGACGATTGGGTGCTGGGCGACAAGGCCGGTACTGTGCCGCCGCTGTGCCCGGCGTTCTTCCATCCCGGCAGCTGGATCGGTTCCGACCGCGACGGTAACCCCAACGTCACCGCCAAGGTGAGCCGTGAGGTCGCCGCCAAGTACTTTACGCACATGGTGCTCAAGCTCGAGGACAAGTGCCGCCACATCGGCCGCAACCTCACGCTCGAGGCTACCTACAGCAAGCCGTCGGCCGAGCTCATTAACCTGTGGAACCATCAGGTCGAGATGAGCCCTCGTTACACGGCCCGCGCCGAGCTGATCTCCGAGCACGAGCCGCATCGCGCCGTCATGCTCGTCATGGCCGACCGCCTGAACGCCACCGTCCGTCGTATCACCGACACCATGTACCACAGCGCCGACGAGTTCCTGGATGACCTGCGCGTCGTCCAGCGTTCGCTGGCCGCCTGCGGTGCCGTCCGTGCTGCCTACGGCCCGGTCCAGACCATCATCTGGCAGGTCGAGTCCTTCGGCTTCCATATGGTCGAGATGGAGTTCCGTCAGCACTCCGTGGTGCATGCCCGCGCCCTTAAGGATATCCACGAGAACGGTATCCATGGCGACCTGCAGCCCATGACGCGCGAGGTCATCGATACCTTCCGCGCTATCGGCTCCATTCAAAAGCGCTACGGCAAGAAGATGGCGCACCGCTACATCATCTCGTTTACCAAGAGCGCTCAGCATGTGGCCGACGTCTTTGAGCTGGCGCACCTGTCCTTTGCACACGAGGAGGATGTCCCCGAGCTCGACGTGATCCCGCTGTTCGAGCAGCTCGAGGACCTCGAGGGCTGCGTCGACGTGCTCGACCAGATGCTCACGCTGCCCGTGGTACAGAAGCGCCTTGCTCAGACCAACCGCCGCATGGAGGTTATGCTGGGCTATTCCGACTCCTCCAAGGACGCCGGTCCTACCACGGCCATGCTCGCGCTGCATTCTGCGCAGGAGCGCATCGCCAAATGGGCAGAGAAGAACGATATCGACCTGGTGCTCATGCACGGTCGCGGCGGTGCCGTGGGCCGTGGCGGCGGCCCGGCCAACAAGGCCGTGCTGGCGCAGCCCAAGGGTTCGGTCAACTGCTTCTTTAAGCTCACCGAGCAGGGCGAGGTCATCTTTGCCCGTTACGGCAACCGCACGCTGGCTCAGCGCCATGTTGAGTCCGTTGCCGCCGCAACGCTTTTGCAGTCGGCCCCGAGTGTCGAGAAGACCAACACCGAGACCACGCAGAAGTTCTGGGATATGGCCGAGAAGCTCAACGCCGCAAGCCACGAGCGCTATCTGGACCTGCTGAACACCGAGGACTTTACACCGTGGTTCTCGACCGTGACGCCGCTGACCGAGGTCGGCTTGCTGCCGATCGGCTCGCGTCCCGCCAAGCGCGGCTTGGGTGCCAAGTCGCTCGACGACCTGCGTACCATCCCGTGGATCTTCAGCTGGAGCCAGGCGCGCATTAACCTGGCCGCTTGGTACGGTCTGGGCACCGCCTGCGAGCAGCTTGGCGATCTTGACCAGCTCAAGGCTGCCTACCAGGAGTGGCCGTTCTTCCGCACCTTTATCGACAACATCGAGATGTCGATCGCCAAGACCGACCAGCGCATCGCCAAGATGTATCTGCACCTGGGCGACCGCGATGATTTGTCCGAGAAGGTCTTCACCGAGATGCAGCTCACGCGTAAGTGGGTCCTTGCCATCGTCGGTGATGAGTGGCCGCTGCAGCGTCGTCGCGTGCTCGGCTGCGCCGTTCGCGTGCGTAACCCCTACGTCGACGCTCTGTCCATCGCCCAGGTCCGCGCCCTTCGCGAGGTGCGCATGAATCAGGACGAGATGGCCGAGGAGAAGAAGGCCGAGTACATGAGCCTGATTCTTTCGACTGTGACCGGCGTCTCGGCAGGTCTGCAGAACACGGGGTAATCGATAGCCCTGTAGTCGTCCGGGCCCGCCATTAGTTTACTTTTAGGCACGTCCTCGGACATGCAAGAAGCCCTCGCTGCGCACTTCGTGCGGCGAGGGCTTCTTGCGTCCTGCGGAGTGTGCCTAAAAGTAAACTAATGGCGGGCCCTGCGATGTCCGGTCTTCAGTGGATTACTGCTGGGGGAATTAATGGCGCGCTTCGCGCGTTTTGGATGGGGTCTGTCCCGGCGGCGCGTTTGGCGCTTCGCGCCGCGCGCCTTATCGATCGGGATTGAGATGCATGTGGTGCTTCTCGCCTTACGACTGTAGCGGCCGCGGTCCCGTTTGGGGTCGCGGCCGTTTTGTTGTGGGTCAAATATGAACGTTGTGTTAATGGGTCGGTGGACGGTGGTGTTTTTCGGTGAGCGGCGTATCCTTCCAACGGTTTATCTAGTGTGTCAGTTGAAAAGGAAGAGGGCGCTCGTCATTGTTTGAATGTGAACTGCCGTTTGACCACAAGACGTTGCATCTGGAGCTCGAGGATAAGAACTTCGCGGGTGTGATGGAAGGTCATCAAAACGAGTTTAAGACCACGAAATCGCAGGAAGAGCTGGTAGAGGAGTCGCTTGCCAACCCTTATGGCTCGCCGTCGCTCGAGGAGCTTTGTGCTGGCAAGAAGGATATCGTCATCATTAGCTCCGACCATACGCGTCCCGTTCCCTCGCGTGTGACGATGCCTATTCTGCTGCATCACATCCATTCCGCTGCGCCCGAGGCTCGCGTGCGCATTTTGGTTGCTACGGGTATGCATCGTCCGTCGACGCATGAGGAACTCGTCAACAAGTACGGCGAGGAGATCGTTGCCAACGAGGAAATCGTTATGCACGTCGCGACCGATGACAGCATGATGAAAAAGATCGGCACCCTGCCTTCTGGCGGCGAGTGCATCATCAACAAGATTGCTGCCGATTGCGATCTGCTGCTTGCCGAGGGCTTTATTGAGCCGCACTTCTTTGCCGGTTTCTCTGGTAGCCGCAAGTCCGTCCTGCCTGGCATCGCCAGCTACAAGACCATCATGTACAACCACAACGGTCAGTTTGTGAACGATTCCCATTCGCGTGCCGGCAACCTGTGCCACAACCACGTGAGCGAGGACATGTTTGCCGCTGCCGAGATGGCTCACCTTGCCTTTGTGCTCAACGTGGTGCTCAACGGCAAGCACGAGGTCATCGGCTCCTTTGCCGGCGACATCCACAAGGCGCACGAGGCTGGCTGCGAGTTCGTGAAGAGCCTTGCCGGCGTTGAGCCCGTCGAGTGCGAGATTGCCATTACCACCAACGGCGGCTACCCGCTCGACCAGAACATCTATCAGGCCGTGAAGGGCATGTGCTCTGCCGAGGCTACGCTTCCCGAGGGCGGCGTGATCATCGACGTCGCCGGCTGTGCCGACGGTCACGGTGGCGAGGGCTTCTATCACAACATCGCCGACAACGATCCGGCGGAGTTTGAGCGCGCCTGCATCGACCGTCCTAAGGACGAGACCCTGCCCGACCAGTGGACGAGCCAGATTTTTGCCCGCATCCTGGCGCATCACCCTGTGATTATGGTCACCGACCTGTGCGATCACCAGATGCTCAAGGATATGCACATGACGCCGGTCAACACTATCGAGGAGGCGCTCAAGCTCGCCTTTGAGATGAAGGGTGCCGATGCCAAGGTTGCCGTCATTCCCGATGGCCTGGGCGTTGTCGTCGCGCAGCACTAGTGCACGGCCAAAACGATTCGTTTATAACCGACAAGAAAGATAAGGTTTTATGCTTACCAAACTCCTCTGCGAATTCGGCGCAACGGCCCTCATGATCATCTTTGGCGTGGGCGTACACTGCGATACCGTGCTCAAGGGCACCAAGTATCAGGGCTCCGGCCACATGTTTGCCATCACCACCTGGTCTTTTGGCATCTCGGTTGCTCTGTTTATCTTTGGCGGCGCCGTGTGCATGAACCCCGCCATGGTGCTTGCCCAGTGCATCGTAGGCTTGGTGCCGTGGAGCAGCTGCATTCCCTTCATGATTGCCGATATGCTCGGCGGCTTTGTGGGCGCCGTAATCGCTTGGCTTATGTATGCCGATGAGTTCAAGGCTTCCGAGGGCGTCGTCGACCCTATTGCCCAGCGCAACATCTTCTCGACTAACCCCACCACCGAGGGCACGAACTATGCTCGCAACTTCTTCTGCGAGGCTATCTGCACTTTTGTGTTCATCAGCGCCATCCTTGCTGCTGCTAACCGTGCTGGCGAGAACGTCCTGATGCTCGCCATCTGCGTCGGCCTGATCGTTTGGGCTGTTGGCATGGGCATGGGCGGCATCACCGGCTTCGCCATGAACCAGGCTCGTGACCTTGGTCCTCGCATGGCCTATCAGGTGCTGCCGATCAAGAACAAGGCCGACAACAACTGGAAGTACGGCCTGCTCGTTCCTGGCATCGCGCCGTTTGTCGGTGCCGCTCTGGCCGCGCTGTTTGTGCACGGTTTCTTGGGCATGTTCTAGTCCAAGGCTACATAGTTGTCCGCTGTCCGCATGGGGTAACTTCCCAGCGCGTCCTCGGACATGCAAAAAGGCTCGCTGCGCACTTCGTGCGGCGAGCTTTTTTGCGTCCTGCGGAATGCGCTGGGAAGTTACCCCATGCGGACAGCTGCGGGGTCTTTGTTGCGTTCGCACAAGCAACCCAACATATATATCTGAATTTGGATGGGAGGGGCTTGTTGCTGGTAGGGGCGTTGGGCTGCTGTCGACACTTTGGGATGGATTGTGCTTTGGGTTGGGGCGGGGCTTTAAGATGAGGGTTCTGTCTAGCCGAAGAGGGGTTTTATGGCTGATAGGTAGTCTTTGGCTACGTCCTCTTTTGGGGCTTGGAAGTTGTGCCAGGCCCACCATTGGACGGTGGCTACGAAGCTTGAGGCTATGTGGTGTAGTAAGAAGCTTCGGTCCATGGTGCCGGCGGGGCCTGCGGGGTCGGCGGAGACGGTTTCGGCTGCTCGTGACATGATGGTCTTGCGTAGGCAGTCGGCGAAGACGCGTGAGCCGGCGCCGGCTACGAGGGCTCGAACGCCCTGGCGGCGCTCCCAGAGGTTGTTGAGGATATGCTCGACCTGCACGAGTGGGTCGTCGAGTGGTGTGCCATCGTCGTCGAGGGCGTGGGTGCAGATGTCGCTCACGAGCTCGGACAGTAGGTCGTCTTTGCTCTTAAAGAGGCCGTAGAATGTCGCGCGGCCTACGTGAGCGCGCGCGATGATGTCGCCGACGGTAATCTTGCCGTAGTCCTCTTCGCGTAGCAGCTCGGAGAACGCCGCAACGATGGCAGCGCGGCTTTTTTCTTTGCGGGCATCCATGGCTATGCATCCACGTGAACGAGCAGACAACGGAGCGTGCCGGAGCAACCCTCGTAGGGGCGCTTGCCGGCGCCGTAGCCGACGGCTTCGATGTAGTAGCGTGAGGGCAGTTGGTCGGACGTGCGCAGCGCGGTGACGATGGCGGCGCCCGTGGGCGTCACGAGCTCGCCGGCGACCGGTGCGGGCGTGAGGGCGATATTGCCCGCCTGGCATAGGTTGACGACAGCGGGGACGGGAATGGGCATGAGGCCGTGGGCGCAGCGGATGGTGCCGTGGCCCTCGGAAAGCGACTCGACCACGATATCCTCGATGCCCAGGTCATCGAGGCAGATGGCGACCGAGCAGATGTCAACGATGGAGTCGACGGCGCCCACCTCGTGGAACAGGACAGTGTCGGGCGTTTTGCCGTGAGCCTTGGCCTCGGCGGCGGCGAGTACGGAAAAAATGGCGAGGGCGCGACGCTTGGCGCCATCGCTTAGCTGCGAGCCATCGATGATCGTCGTGACATCGGCCAAAGAGCGGTGGTGATGGTGGTGGGCGTGATGGTGACCCTCGTGACCATGGCCGTGGTCCTCATGGCCATGCTCGTGGCAGTGCTCGTGTTCGTGCTCGCCATGGTCATGATGGTGGTGATCATGCTCGTGTGCGTGCTCGGCAGCTGCTTCGTTGCCGTAGAGCCAGGCCATATCGTGATCGTGGTTCTCGAGCTCCTCTGCAAGCTGGACGTCGAAATCGCAGGCGTCGATGCCATGCTTGTTCGCTCGCGTGACGGCAATCGTAAAGCCGTCGACCGGCAGCGTGGCGAGCTGTTCGCGCAGGTGCTCCTCGCTGGCGCCCAGGTCGAGCAGGGCCGCGACGGTCATATCGCCGCTGATGCCCGAGGTGCCGTCGATGATAAGCGTGTGCTGATGGTTGGACATGGAATGCTCCTTAACGGGCGCGGGTTGCGCCGGCGCTCAGATGATTGATAAGACTTGCCTGGTAGGCGGCGCCAAAGCCGTTGTCAATATTGACGACCGAAACGCCGCTGGCGCAGGAGTTGAGCATGGCGAGCAGTGCGGCTACGCCACCAAAGCTCGCGCCGTAGCCCACGCTGGTGGGAACGGCAATGACCGGACAGCTCACCAGGCCGCCGATAACGCTTGCCAGCGCGCCCTCCATGCCGGCGATGGCGATGACCACCTGCGCCTGGGCAAGTTCCTCGGCATGCGCGAGCAGGCGGTGCAGGCCGGCGACACCCACGTCGTAGAGGCGGTCGACCTCGTTGCCATAGAACTCGGCCGTCAACGCGGCTTCCTCGGCGACGGGTAAGTCGCTCGTGCCGGCGCAGGCGACGACGATGCGTCCGTTGCCGGTAGGGGAGGGCTTGCCGCCCACGAGGGCGAGCTGTGCGTCCGGGACATATCCCAGGTCGATGCCGTTGTCGAGGAGCTCCGAGGTACGGGCTGCTTTTTCGGCATCCAGGCGCGTGACCAGGATGCGCTCCTGGCCGGCATCGCGCAGCGCTTCGATAATGGCGGCAATTTGCTCGGCGGTTTTACCGGCACCGTAGACAACCTCGCCGGCTCCCTGGCGCACTCCGCGCGAAAGATCGAGCTGCGCAAAGCCCAAATCGGCGGTCGGAGCCGTCTGGATGCGCGTAAGGGCATCGGCAGGGGTGACTGATCCGCCAGCAACATCGCTCAGCAGCTGCTCTAGGTCTCGCTTATCCATATATGTTCCCTTCGACGGCGCAAAGTCTAGCACTCAAAGGGTATGTTTCCGAACACTAAGACAAAATTGTTCGGAAACTATAGGACGGACTGATTCAATTGTTAGACGGATCGGCTAGTCACGCAGGATGATGTCCATGGCGAGCATCAGGTTGCGCTCGTCGATGGCAAACGGGGCGGCTTCGCGCGTTTTGGGCTTGGCGCAAAACGCGATGCCAGTGCCCGCGGCCTGAATCATGGGGATATCGTTGGCGCCGTCGCCGATTGCCACGGTGTGTGCCATATCGACGCCGCACTCAACCGCCCAATCCAGCAGCCGGATGAGCTTGGATTCCTTGGTCACGATGTCTGCCGCCAGCTTGCCGGTGAGCTTGCCGTCCACGACTTCCAGGCGGTTAGCGAGGCAAAAGTCGATGCCCGCGGCGGCCACGATCTTATCGGCGACCTCGTGAAAGCCGCCGCTTACCACGCCGACCTTCCAGCCCTTGCTGTGCGCCGAGCGCACAAGCTCCAGCGCGCCGGGGGTAAACGTCACGCGCTCAAAGGTGCGCTCGAACACGCTCTCGTCCAAGCCGGCAAGCAGCCCCACGCGTTCCTCGAGCGCCTGCTTAAAGTCGAGCTCGCCGCGCATGGCGCGCTCGGTGATCTTCGCCACTTGCTCGCCTACGCCGGCCTCCTCGCCCAACAGGTCGATGACCTCCTGGTTGATGAGCGTGGAGTCGATATCCATAACGATGAGGCGTGCAGTCATGGCGGGCCTTTCCGAGTGCAGTTGTATTGGGGCACATTGTCGCACGCGGCGCGCCTTGGCGACGGCCGCGGTGCGTCAATTGTTTCGTCTCCGTCAAGTCTTTGGGCAGGAGCTACTTTTCCGCGGTACATCGACACAGGTGCGATAAGATAGAACGCCATGTCCGGCTGCGCGGTTTACGCAGGCTGGGCAAATCTGTACGACGCCGCCCGGAACGACACGGGGCGGCACAGATCCATAAAGGAGGATCACTGGTATGAGCCAGACCCGTCCCATTGACGAGCATTCCATGCACACCCGTACCTGCGGCGAGCTTCGCTTCGAGAACGTGGGCGAAGAGGTCACCCTCACCGGTTGGGTGAGCCGTCGCCGCGACCACGGCGGCCTTATCTTCTGCGACCTTCGCGACCGCGAGGGCATCACGCAGCTCACCTTCGACCCCGAGCACTCCGACGGCGATGCCTTTAAGATCGCCGAGACCATGCGTCCCGAGTGGCCCATCAAGATCCACGGCGTCGTGCGCGCCCGTGGCGAGGAGACCACCAACACCAAGCTCGCGACCGGCGAGATCGAGGTCCTGACCGACCACGCCGAGGTGCTCAACACGTCCGTCACCCCGCCGTTCCAGATCGAGGACGGCATCGAGACCAGCGAGGACACCCGCCTGCGCTATCGCTATCTGGACCTCCGCCGTCCCGAGATGATGGCCAACCTCAAGCTGCGCTCCGACTTCACCTTTGCCATTCGCGAGGCGCTGCACAACCGTGAGTTCATGGAGGTCGAGACGCCCTCCCTGTTTAAGTCCACGCCCGAGGGCGCCCGCGACTTCATCGTTCCCAGCCGCATCCAGCCGGGCAACTTCTACGCCCTGCCGCAGTCCCCGCAGCTCCTGAAGCAGCTGCTCATGGTCGGTGGCGTCGAGCGCTACTACCAGGTTGCCAAGTGCTTCCGCGACGAGGACCTGCGTGCCGACCGTCAGCCCGAGTTCACCCAGGTCGATATCGAGATGTCCTTCGTGGACCAGAACGATGTCATGAGCGCGCTCGAAGAGGTCCTGGCCGATGCCTTCGGCCGCATGGGTGTCGAGATGCCCACGCCGCTGCGTCGCATGGACTACTGGGAGGCCATGGACACCTATGGCTCCGACAAGCCCGATACCCGCTACGGCATGCACCTGGTCGACCTGACCGACATCTTCGCCAACTCCAAGTTCAAGGTCTTTGCGACTGCCGCAAACGAGGAGGGCTCTGTCGTCAAGGCCATCAACGCCAAGGGCGCCGGTGCCTGGGCACGTGCCAAGATCGATAAGCTTGCCGGCGTGGCCTCCACGTTTGGCGCCAAGGGTCTGGCCTGGATCGCCTTCCGCGAGGACGGCTCCATCAACAGCCCCATCGTCAAGTTCTTCTCGGACGAGGAGATGGCCGCTCTGCGCGAGCGCATGGACGTCGAGCCCGGCGACCTTGTGATGTTCGCCGCCGGCCCGCGCCTGCTCTCCGACGAGATTCTGGGCGGCATGCGTTCTCACATGGCCAATGCGCTCGAGATCAAGCGCGAGGGCCACGACTTCCTGTGGGTCGTCAACTTCCCGCTGTTCCACTGGGATGAGGACCGCAAGGCTTACGCTGCCGAGCACCAGCCGTTCACTCTGCCGACCGAGACCGACATCGCCAAGATCGAGGCCGACCCGTTGGCAGCCGGTTCGTGCACCTACGACTTTGTCATGGACGGCTTTGAGGCCGGCGGCGGTGGTATGCGAATCCACAACGCCGAGATGCAGATGTCCATGCTCAAGCTCCTGGGCTTTACCGAGGAGCGCGCCGAGTCGCAGTTTGGCTTCCTCATGGAGGCCCTCAAGTTTGGTGCGCCCCCGATGGGCGGTTTCGCTCTGGGTCTGGACCGCGTGTGCATGCTGCTCACCGGCTCCGATTCCATCCGCGATGTCATGGCGTTCCCCAAGACGGCCAGCGGCTCCGACCTCATGTCGGGCGCTCCGAGTGCCGTTAGCGGCGCCCAGCTCAAGGACGTCAGCCTGCGCCTGATGTAGGCGAGCGGCTATATATTGCCCGCAACGAGGGAAGGAGGTTGATTTCCGATCTCAGCCGAACACATTGAGCAAATAGGCCATTCCCACAGCTAGCCGAACGCCCCCGAGGCCCCATCCGGGCCCCGGGGGCGGCATTTTCCCAGTTGAAGGAACGG
>CABUXL010000047.1 GCA_902495525.1 uncultured Collinsella sp. | reverse complement strand
GAAGATGCTCGCAGGGTTGAAGTTGTAATGCAGAAAAGCCACGCACGAGCCAAAGAGCGCGATGGAGAGCGCGGCGGCGTCGATACGGCCCGAAAGCATGGCCATCGTGAACATGGTGAACGATGCGATGCCGCAAATGCCCGTGGCCAGGCCGTCGAGGCCGTCGATGAGGTTGATGATGTTGGTGAACGCCACTAGGTAGATCACGGTGATGGGGTAGGCGAGCCAGCCAAGCATGATATCGCCAGGGGCAAACGGGTTGACGATGACGCCGATGCGCAGGCCGCCCACGCAGGCGATGAGCGCGGCGAGGACCTGACCGGTCAGCTTTTGCTTGGGCTTGAGCTGGTAGACGTCGTCGATTGCGCCGGTCGCAAAGATGACGGTAAAAGAAAGCGCCAGTATGGGGTAGCTGATGTGCAAGAGGGGATGAGGCACCAAAACGGGAGGCCAGCCCAGGTACCAGGTGCCTAGGATCTGCACTATGCAGGCGACGACGAGGCCCAAAAAGACCGCCGTGCCGCCCATGCGCGGGATGGGTTTAGTGTTGATGCGGCGCTTGGAAGGATAGTCGACGGCGTCGAGCTTGATTGCCAGGCGCTTGACCAGGGGCACCGCAAGGAAGGTCGTGATAAAAGCCGCGACCGCCACGCAAAGGTACGGTATGAAGCTCGTGGAGGAAGCCATGAATCGATAAACCGCCAAGCGTCGAAGGAAAAGGTCAAAGGACGCTACGCGCAAAAGGGCATAGCTGACCCATGATACTCGACCGAGGGGGTGCGGGGGTTTGCGCCGTGCGATTATCACGCGCTTACCAGATATTGGGATGTTGGCGGGGGTTCTGCCGAGTGCCGTTGGGTGTCATACGGGATCTGCGATGGCAATTTTTGGCAAAATCGGCAAAAGAAAACCACCCCCCACGTTACGAAAATGAACCCACCTAAAACAGGTGGGTGCCCTCATCGACTGTTCCAGCGTCCTTAACAACGAAGGATACCTGTACTAAGTACGACTGTGTGGGCTCCCTAAATAAACGCGACGGTTCACCCAGTTGCTCCGCGGGGGGCGGAATACCTACATCATAAAGCGGCACTTTGTTGATTCCAGTCTTGACATTACAAAATTCGTGTCGGACGATTACGGCGCCTTGGGCTTGGGGCCGTCTGTGCGGTCCGGGCCTTTACGTTTGAGCTGCTGAATCGTTGTTTTGGAGCATGTTTTTATGCCGACGTCGTTGACCGAACTTTTTTCGCCCGCCTGCCATTTGTGTCCACGCCGTTGCGGCGCGGCACGCGATGAGGGCGCGCGTGGCGTGTGCGGCGCCGACGACACGCTTAAGGTCGCCCGCGCGGCGCTTCATATGTGGGAGGAGCCGCCCATCTCGGGTGAGGCCGGCTCGGGCACGATTTTCTTTAGCGGCTGTTCGCTCAAATGCGTCTATTGCCAGAACCATGAGATCTCGACGGGCAATTTCGGTCTTGAGATTACGCCCCAGCGTTTGGTCGAGATTATGCTGGAGCTGCAGGACCAGGGTGCCAACAACATCAACCTGGTGACGGCGACGCATTATGCTCACCTGCTGCCGTCCGCGATTGCCGCAGCGCGGGAGCGCGGGCTGGACGTCCCGATCGTCTACAACACGAGCGGCTATGAGCGGGCGAGTGCCGTGGCTGCCCTGGGTGACCTGGTTGATGTGTGGCTGACCGATTTTAAATATGCCGATGCGGCGCTTGCGCAGTCGCTTTCTCATATTAAGGATTACCCGCGCGTGGCCGTGTCGGGCCTGGCACAGATGGCGCGCGAGATCGAGCGCCGCGGGGGAGAGATGGTGGACGAGGACGGGCTCATGAAGCGCGGCATCATTGTGCGCCATCTGGTACTGCCGGGACATGCAGACGATTCATGTCGCGTGCTGGACTTGGTGTGGCAGACGGTGGGCGACGTGCCGATTTCGGTCATGAACCAGTACACGCCCAATGCGCTCATGCGCGAGCAAGGCGGCGAGTTGGCACGCGCCGTGACGCGCGAGGAGTACGAGCGGGTCCTTGACCATGCCGACGACCTGGGCTTTACGACCATGTTCTGGCAAGAGGGCGGAGCGGTAGACGAGAGCTTTACCCCGGCGTTCGACACTACCGGTGTTCTTACCAGCGCAAAGTAGTGCGTTCGTCGATGATTTTTCTGGGACGGGGATAAAAATCATCGAGAGGATCGCCTGTTCGAAAAGTTGCCAAAATAGTCGCGCCCCAAAAAGACTGGTTATTGGGCGTTGACAGTTGGCGAGCCGTAGGTAAAATATCGACTTGTCCTGGGGACGTAGCTCAGTTGGGAGAGCGCTGCCGTCGCATGGCAGAGGCCGAGGGTTCGACTCCCTTCGTCTCCACCCTTGGATTTGATAAGCCGCTGACATTGTGTCGGCGGCTTTTTTTAAAAGAAAGGGCTATACCATGGCCGAGCTTGAGTCCCAACCATTGTCCGACGAGGAGCGCGCTGAGTTGGAAGAGCTCCGCGCTGAGAAGGCCCGCCGCGAGGCTCGGGAAGAGGCCCGTCGCGAGCGTGAGGAGCTGGCTGCCCTGCGCGCCGAGCGTGCGAAGGCCGAGGAGGTCGCCTCGAACGCCGCATCCGAGCGCAAGCCCGCGCCCGCACCCAAGCCCGCTGCTGCGAAGCCTGCACCTGCCGCGCCCAAACCTCAGCCTAAAAAGGCCGCTCGTCCCAAGTCCGTCGAGCCCAAGCCGAGCCGTGACGAGATGACCTTTGCCCAGCGCATGGTTACCTCCAAGGAACCTACGGGCGAGAACGAGATCCCTGGCATGGCGCCGGCTCAAAAAATCATCATCGTGCTCGCCCTCATCGCGTTTATCGTCTTTATGGTTTACACGATCACGGGCAGCATGGGCCTGCACTAACCTGTTCGCGCCGGGCTCCATGCCCGCACGTCCGCCTCGCCCAACCCTCAACCTCTGCACAACACATCCGAAAGGTCGCCCCATGGCTTTGACCGATATCTCTCATCCCACCGACATCGCAATGCTCACCGATCTGTACGAACTCACTATGGCCCAGGGCCTGTGGGAGAGCGGCAAGGCCAATGAGCAGGGTTGTTTTACCGCGTTTTACCGCGACCATCCCTTTGGCAGCGCCTATGCCGTCATGTGCGGCACCGCCGAGCTGCCCGAGCTAGTCGAGAATCTGCGCTTTACGCCCGAGGATATCGACTACCTCGCATCGCTTGAGGCCCCGGCCGGCGGCGCGATGTTCAAGTCCGCATTCCTCGACTACCTGCGCGATTTTCGTGCGCATGTAAATATCGACGCCGTCCCCGAGGGCGAGCTCGTCTTTCCACGCGAGCCCATGGTGCGCGTCACCGGTCCTGCGCTCGAGTGCCAGCTGCTCGAGACGGCGCTGCTCAACATCGTCGGGTTCCAGACACTTGTCGCCACCAAGACGGCGCGCGTGGTGCTGGCGGCGGACGGCCGTCCCGTGGCCGAGTTTGGCCTGCGCCGAGCCCAGGGTCCCGATGGCGGCCTGGCCGTTGCGCGCGCGAGCTACGTCGCCGGCTGCTCCTCTACGTCCAATGTGCTCGCCGGCCGCCGCTACGGTATTCCCGTCTTTGGCACGCATGCGCACAGCTGGGTGATGAGCTTCGATTCCGAGCTCGAGGCCTTCCGCGCCTTTGCCAAGTCGAGCCCCAAGAACTGCACGCTGCTCATCGACACCTACGATGTGCGCGAGGGCTGCGAGCATGCCATTACGGTTGCCAAGGAGATGGAGGCGGCGGGCGAGCGCCTGTCGGCTATTCGCATCGACTCCGGCGACCTCGCCAAGCTCTCCAAGTATGTCCGCGGTCGTTTCGATGCCGAGGGCCTGCCCTATGTGGGGATCTCGGTTTCTAACGATCTGGATGAGTACACGATTCAGTCGCTGCTCGACCAGGGCGCGCCCATCGATAGCTTTGGCGTGGGCACCAAGCTCGCGACCTGCTACGACCAGCCGGCGCTGGGCGGCGTGTACAAGCTTTCCGCCCGCCGTGCGAGCGAGGCCGACCCGTGGACGCCGGTGGTCAAGCTCTCCGAGCAGCCCTACAAGCGCACGATCCCGGGCGTGCAGCGCGTGCGCCGTTATTACGACGGCTTTGGCGGCCCGGTCTGCGACATGATCTACGACGAGGACCATCTGGTGGGGGAGGGCGCCGCGCGCGGCAATACCCTCGTGGCCGTGAATGATGCCGCCCTGGTGACCGACGTGTCGGAGCTTGAGTATCGCGAGCTGCTGGTGCCGATCGTGCGCGATGGCAGCGCAGTGGCTCCGCGTGAGAGCATCCAGGACGCGCGCGAGCGCTGTGTTTGGGCGCTCGATCATCTGGACGCAGCTTTCAAGCGCTTCCTGTACCCGCAGACCTATGTGGTGGGCATGGAGCAGGGCCTGGCTCAGGTGCGCGACGAGCTCGTGCGCAAGAACATGGCCGCGGCCTCGGCTTTCCCCTGGGCAAAATGATCAGCATGCGACGGAAGATAACGGATCATTTTCTCGCTTGCCCGTTCGCCCGTTCGCTGAACAGTTGATTGGTTTGACGTATGACGACTTCTTATAAAACGATGGTGGTAAAGATCGGTTCGTCCACGGTGGTGGGCGCCGATGGCAAGGTCAACCGCGCCTTTATCGGCGGACTTGCCGATCAAGCCGCAGCGCTGCGCAAGCTCGGCTGGCGTCTGGTCGTGGTGAGCTCGGGCGCTATTGCCTGTGGCTATCCCGTGTTGGGCTTCGACCGCAAGCCGGTCGGCGACCTTCCGAGCCTGCAGGCCTGCGCCTCGGCTGGTCAGTGCATCATCTCGTCGGCCTACGACGAGGAGTTCCATGCGCGCGACCTGCTCACCTCGCTCGTGCTGCTCACGCGTCACGACACGGCGCGTCGCACGTCCTACCTGCACGCGCGCGACGCCCTGCTGCGTCTGGTGGAGCTGGGCGTGGTGCCGGTCGTCAACGAGAACGACACCGTTACCGTCGACGAGATCAAGTTTGGCGACAACGACACACTGGCGGCGCTCGTGAGCTGCCTGGTATCTGCCGATCTGTGCGTGACGCTCTCGGACATCGATGGTCTCTATACTGCCAATCCGCATGAGGACCCCACGGCCGAGTTTGTTCCTGTCGTGCATAAGATCGATGCCAAGATTATTGCCTCGGCGGGCGATTCTTCCACATCGGTGGGCACGGGCGGCATGATCACCAAGATCCGCGCGAGCCGCATTCTCATGACGGCGGGCATTCAGAGCGTGATTTGCTCGGGCGAGGAGCCCGATGCACTCGTGCGCCTCGCCCGCGGCGAGAGCGTGGGCACGCTGTTCGATCCGCCGGCGGAGCGTCTGGACATCGCGCCCCGCAAGCTGTGGATCGCGCTGGGCGACAAGGCACATGGGTCGGTGACGGTTGATGATGGTGCTGCGAAGGCGCTGGTTAGCCGTGGCTCTTCCTTGCTTGCGGTGGGTATTCGCGAGGTCGATGGCCAGTTTGCCGAGGGCGATGTGCTCGATGTGTGCGATCCGAGCGGTATGGTCGTCGCCCGCGGTATCGCCGAGGCCGATTCGGACGTGCTGGAACTTGCTGCCGGTCGCCGCCAAGACCAGATTGCCAGCAACCGCCTGCTGGCAGACCTGGCCGAGAAGCCCGCGATACACAGGGATAACTTGATCGTATTTGCATAAAGAAAGACAGCGCTGCGGATCGTTTCCCGCAGCGCTGCCTTTTTCGTGCCGGCACTTGGGGACGTTCTTTTTGTGCCGGCAGGTGGGGACACTCCTTTGCTAGAAGATCCGGCGCAGGTCTCCGCGGTTGAGGACTTCGTCGAAGAGGTGCTTGAACACCACGCTGCCGTGCAGACCATCGTGCTCAAACTCGTTGGTCACCCAGGCATGTGAGTTGCCCACGCGGCTGAGCGTGTCGAGCTGCATGCCCGAGTCCACGTACATGTCACCGAAGTACACGGCGGCCTGGAGCGGCACTTCGTTGCATGCTAGGCGCTGCGGGTCGTAGATCTTGTCCCAGTTGGTGTCTTCCATCAGCAGATTCATCGCGGGCTTAAAGGGCTTGAGTTCGGGCATCTGCTCAAACATCCACGGGAACATGGCCTCGCCGGTAAACATGAGCGGGCGCGCGAGGGCGTCGAACTCGGCACGGTGTGCCTTCTCTTCTGCCGCGGCCCAGCGAATGGGCATGGTGTCGCCGTCGGCGTAGATGAACTCCTGCAGCGTCCAGTACAGTGGGTTTGTACGCGTGTTGGTGCGCTCGAAGGCACGCATCAAAAAGCTGTCTGATACCGAGGTTCCGCAGCTCAGCGTGCCGTCGCCGTCAACAAAAGCATGGTCGATAATCCAGTGCATGCGCTCAAAGCTCGGCTTCATGCCAAAGTCGCTACCCATGAGCTGCAGGCGTTCGACCGTCATCGGCGAGCCGTCGGGCAGTGCGGGCTTTTGCTCCTCGATCGCATCGGCCAGCTTTGCCACGCGCTCGACGTCGGCGGGGTAGCGGTCGTAGTACTGCTGCGTCTTGGCTGCCATGCGCGGGAACGTGTGCGCGTAGACCTCACTGGCGCTCGCTGGCACGTGCGGAATGCCGCCGCAGGTAAAGCTTGCCGCCACGCCCTCGGGGAAGAGCGACAGATAGCTCAACGTTAAAAAGCCGCCGTAGCTCTGCCCGAGTGTGACCCAGGGCTTGCCGCCAAAGCCCACCAGGCGCAGGTACTCAAAATCGCGCACGATGGAGCTGGCGAGGTGACGCTTGAGGAAGTCCGCCTGCGAGCGGGTCGCATCGGAGCCTGCCGACTCGGCGCGCTCGCCCAGGGCGGCAATCGTGCGCCCGTCTACGCAGCTGCTACGCCCGGTACCGCGCTGGTCGGGCAGGACGACGCGGAAGTGCTTGACGGCCTCCTCGATCCAGCCATCGCTTGTGGGCGACAGCGGACGCGGGCTCTCGCCGCCGGGGCCGCCCTGCAAAAAGAGGAGGAGCGGCAGGTCGTCGTTGATGCGGTCGGGTGCGCAGACCACGCGGTAGAAGAGCTTGATGCTCTCGGGCGCGCCGGCGATGGGCGCTGGCATGGCGCCGCGGCGCATGGTGCTACCGACGGCCAAAAGCATGGGCTCAAGGCCGCGCCAGTCGAGGGGGACGTCGATGCTGTGGTCCTCGACATACAGGCCGGGGACGTGGTACGAAGTGATGAGGGCCATGTGATGCTTCCATTCGTTACGGTGTTTCGGGTTGACCAATTCTACCGCCGCCGGCGAGGATGCGCATAAATCGGCTACCATGGTTGGCAAACATCTAAGAGAAAGGGCCGTCCATGTCGGTCGATATAGCCACGTATGTCCACGATCTTGCCGTCGAGGCCAAGGTCGCTTCTGCCGCGCTTGCCACGGCGAGTGATGAGCGGCGTCAGGAGGCCGTGCGCGCCATGGCCGCAGCACTGCGCAACGGTGTCGACTCCATCGTCGCCGCTAACGAGCTCGATATGTCCGCCGCGCGCGATGCGGGTACCTCGGCCGGACTGCTCGATCGCCTGCTGCTGACGCCCGAGCGCGTCGAGGGCATGGCCGCCGGCCTGGAAAAGCTCGCCGAGCTGCCCGATCCCGTCGGCCGCGTGCTCGACCACCGCGTGCTTGCGAGCGGTGTGGACCTGACCCGCGTGAGCGTGCCGTTGGGCCTGGTCGCCATGGTCTACGAGGCGCGCCCCAACGTGACGGCCGACGCCGCAGGCATCTGCATCCGTACCGGCAACGCCTGCATTCTACGCGGCGGCTCGCTGGCCTATCACTCGTGTGCCATGATCGCCGAGCTGCTGGCCGATGCGCTCGAGGCCAAGGGCTTCCCGCGCGAGGCCGTGTCGATGATCGAGTCCACCGACCGCGAGGCCACCGGCGAGCTCATGAAGCTCCGCGGTATTGTCGACGTACTCATTCCGCGCGGAGGTGCAGGCCTGATCCAGCGCTGCGTGCGCGAGTCGCTTGTGCCGGTGATCGAGACGGGCACGGGCAACTGCCACATCTACGTGCATGAATCCGCCGACTTTGATAAGGCGCTCAACATTATCGTTAATGCCAAGACCCAGCGCGTAGGCGTGTGCAATGCCGCCGAGTCGCTGCTGGTCGACCGTGCTGTGGCCGATGCGTTTTTGCCCGCGGTCGTGACCGTGCTGCATGACCACGGCGTGCTGATTCACGGCGACGAGGCAACCTGCGCCGCATGCGCCGATGCCGGGCTTGTGGAGGGCGATGACTACGTCGCCGCGACTGAGGAGGACTGGGGTCGCGAGTACCTGGCGCTCGAGATGAGCGTGAAGGTCGTGGCAAACGAGGACGAGGCCATCGCACACATCAACCGCTACGGCACGATGCACTCCGAGGCCATCGTTGCCGAGGATACGGATGCTTGCGAGCGCTTCCTCGATGCTGTCGATGCCTCGGCCGTGTACTCCAACGCCAGCACTCGCTTCACTGACGGCGGCGAGTTTGGCCTGGGCGCCGAGATCGGCATCTCGACCCAAAAACTCCACGCCCGTGGCCCCTTTGCCGCCGAGGCCCTCACCACCTACAAATACAAGCTCCGCGGCACCGGCCAGGTCCGTCCCTAACGCCCGCGCAAACAAAAACCACCACAAAGGTGCCTGTCCCCTTTGTGGTGGTTTTAGGTGGCGTTGACGGTTAGGCCTGGAAGGTATCTCGGTCGGGGGCGAAGGACTGCATGGCCGCGATGGTGCGGTCAAAGAGCTCGGGGAGCTCCCAGCCCAACATCTCGGCGCCCTGCGAAATCACGTCGCGCGAGCAGCCGGCGGCAAAGCGTTTGTCCTTGAACTTCTTCTTGAGCGACTTGGTCGTAAAGTCCATAACGCTCTTGCTCGGGCGCATGATGACGGCAGCGCCGATCAGGCCGGTGAGCTCATCGCAGGCAAACAGGATCTTTTCCATCTGCAGCTCGGGCTTGGGTAGTGAGGTGTTGAAGTCCGACGTGTGCGTCTGGATGGCGCGAATGAGCTCGGGAGACGCACCTTCGCCCTCAAGAATCTCGGCAGCATAGATGGTGTGGTTAATGGGGTCGTCCTCATGCTCCTCCCAATCCAGGTCGTGCAGCAGACCGACGATGCCCCAAAACTCCTCGTTCTCGGGGTCGAACTCGCGCGCAAAGTAGCGCATAGTGCCCTCGACCGTCTCGCCATGGGTGATATGGAACGGGTCCTTGTTGTGCTCATTGAGCAGTTCGAACGCGCGGTCGCGGGTGATTCCGGCGGTAAGCGGCTCTGCCATAAGAGACTCCTTGTGCTCGTGGGTATCGATAAGAATGAATACTACTAGAACAAGAAAACCACCACAAAGGTGCCTGTTCCCTTTGTGGTGGTTTTTGGCGCGGATGGGTTAGTTGAGGGCGGCTTGGGCTAGGCGGGCTTCGGCGGCCTCCTCGGTGACGCCAAGGGCCACGGCGAACTCCTCGATGGAGCGGCGTTTGGCCTCCTTGAGTACGCGCATGTAGTAGGAGCTGGGTTTTTTATCAGCTTCCTCGGCCTGGCGAATGCGGTGCATCATGGTCTTTGCCACGCGGACCGTCTCGGGCGCGCCCAGCTTGAGCTGCTGCTTAAAGTGTGTCTCCTCAAGCGAGCTGTTGCGCTCGGTAAAGGTGTCGCACTCCAGCTCGTCATAGTGGCTCAGCAGGTGCTCGGCATCTTGCTGAGAGATGGCGGCGTGCAGACGGTCGGCCTGCGCCACGGGGTACATGAGGATCGTCTGCGCATGTCCCTGCTTGGTCTCGAGCAGCAGCATGGGCTGCGGTGTGTCGTCCCTAAAACCGACGACGGTGCAGACTCCCTGGCCCGGATGAATGACGTGTTGACCGATTGAGAACATGCTACCTCCAACTTATACGAATTTACGTATGTCTAGAATAACACGCTGACGTGCGCAAACCCGTACTTTATGCAGGAAAAGCACACAACTCTGATAGGTAAGAGTATTCGATAACAGACGCAGCTCATTCACACCTTTATGCATTTTCAACGCCTGCATAATCTGCAGGCAGACCGGCATCTTTGAGTGACTCCATACAAGCTGTAGTCATTTTTGTGCATATGCAATATCTATTAGCTTTACCCTGCGACAGTGCCCGTCGCTTGTGATAGAGTGCTACAAACTCTGGCTTTTGCCCTACGAGTGACCAAGAGCTCGGGGGCTTTAACACAAGGAGGATCTATGCCCGAGAAGATTGAAGAGCTGGTACGCGCTGCGCTTGCTGCGGCCCAGGAGGCCGGCGACCTTTCCGCATTTGAACTTGACGATTGCGCTATCGAGCGACCGGCTGACACTTCTCATGGCGAGTGGACCTCTACCATGGCCCTGAAGTCCGCCAAGCTGGCCCACTGCGCCCCGCGCAAGATCGCCGAGGCCATCGTTGCCCATATGCCCGAGGACCCCGCGATCGAGAAGGTCGAGATCGCAGGCCCCGGCTTCATCAACTTCTACCTCTCCGTTGCCGTCAAGAATGCCATCTTTGGCGAGGCTCGCGAGAAGGGTATGGACTTCGCTAAGTCCAACGTCGGTGGTGGCCTGAAGACCCAGGTCGAGTTCGTTTCCGCCAACCCCGTCGGCCCCATGCACATCGGCCACGGCCGCTGGGCCGCGCTGGGCGACTCGCTCTGCCGCGTTATGGATCACGCCGGTTACGACATCCAGCGTGAGTTCTACATCAACGACCACGGCTCTCAGATGAACACCTTCGGCAACTCCATCAGCACGCGCTATATGCAGCTTGCCGACATCATCGCCAAGCAGGGCGTGGATATCGACGAGGCTCACAAGCTGCTGATCGCCGACCGCGACGCCTTTGTTGCCGACGAGAACGACGAGCATCCCGAGACCCATCCGTATCAGGACAACTTTGCCGAGACCCTGGGCAAGGACTCCTACGGCGGCGACTACATCATCGACGAGGCCGCCGAGTTCTGGCGCACCGACGGCGATAAGTGGGTCAACGCCGATCCGCAGGAGCGCATGGAGAGCTTCCGCGAGCGCGGCTATGTAAAGATGGTCGACAACATGCGCGACCTTTGCCATGCCGTTAACTGCGACTTCGATCGTTGGTTCTCCGAGCGCTCGCTGTATGTGAAGGACACCGAGGGCGAGACCGCCGGCACCTCCGCCGTCGACCGCGCTTTTGAGAAGCTCGACAAGATGGGCTATCTCTACACCAAGGACGGCGCCCTGTGGTTCCGCTCCACCGACCTGGGCGATGACAAGGACCGCGTTCTGATCAAGTCCGACGGCGAGTACACCTACTTCGCCTCCGACGTTGCCTATCACTGGGATAAGTTCCAGCGCGTCGACCACGTCATCGACATCTGGGGCGCCGACCACCACGGCTACATCGAGCGCGTCCGCTGCGTCTGCGACGCTCTGGGTTACCCCGGCAAGTTTGAGGTTCTGCTGGGCCAGCTCGTCAACCTGCTGCGCAACGGCAAGCCCGTCCGTATGTCCAAGCGTAAGGGCACCATGGTGACCCTGCAGGAGCTCGTCGACGAGGTCGGCTCCGACGCTGCCCGTTACACGCTCATCTCCAAGAGCTCCAACCAGATGGTCGACTTCGATATCGAGGCCGTCAAGAAGCGCGACAACTCCAACCCGGTCTATTACGTGCAGTATGCTCACGCCCGCGTGTGCTCCATTCTGCGCCGTGCCGCCGACGTTACGCCCGAGCAGGCTGACGAGATGGGCATGAAGGCCGTCGCCGCCAAGGCCGTCGGTGAGAACGTCGATTACTCGCTGCTGACCGACCCGACCGAGCTCGCCCTTTCGCGTAAGCTCAACGAGCTCACCGACCTCATCGCCAGCTGCGCTCGCGACCGCGCCCCGTTCCGTCTGACGCACTTTGCTGAGGAGCTCGCCGGCGACTTCCACAGCTTCTACGCTGCCTGCCAGGTTCTGCCGAGCGAGGGCCGTCCCGTCGACCCCGAGCTTTCGCGCGCCCGTCTGGCCGCTTGCGACGCCGTCCGCGTGACGCTCGCCCTGGTGCTCACCCTTGTTGGTGTCTCCGCTCCCGAGCAGATGTAAGCTACGGGTCATTTGACCGTACAGACTTGGTTTAACTAAGCCTTGAAAGCCCGATCTCCCCACGGAGGTCGGGCTTTTTGCAAACGCCGACGTATTGACGAATTTGGAACTGCTGGAAATACGAAACTATGCCGGTTTACTACGATGAAATGAGAAATTCCAACTACGCCGGCTTTTCGCAAAAAAGTGCAAGGCATCTACCTGCGGTTTTAGTTCAACAAGTTTCGGAGTGATCGCGGTTGAGCGATTCATCGTAGTAAACCGCCACAGTTTTGGCGGAGGCAGTCAGATTTGTGGGTGTTAAACCAAAGATTGTCCCTTTTGACTAGTCGTTTAAGAAGGTTGATTTCCGATCTCAGCCGAACACATTGAGCAAATAGGCCATTCCCGCACCTAGCCGAACGCCCCCGCGGCCCCTCCCGGGGTCCGGGGGCGCCGTTTTCCCAGTTGAAGGAACGG
>CABUXL010000046.1 GCA_902495525.1 uncultured Collinsella sp. | reverse complement strand
CGCAATGCCGACATCCGCCACGAGCGACCAGCCACGCTCGGCCTCGGGCATATTGGGCATAAGTCCCGCCGAGCGCACCAGGCCCTCATTGATACTGCGGGCAATCCCCAGGTTAACGGCATACGAATAACCGATATCGTCGGCACGAATGAGCAATTGCTTCATATTGACCCCCATCTACGGAAAGGGACACTTGAAGCGCAGCCAAGTGCCCCAGATAATTGTCCTACCGAACGGAGGCTTTAGGCTTTGGCGGCAGCAGCGTCTTCGTCGAGCTGCTCCTTGGTAAAGCCAAAGAAGTAGGCGATGGCAGCGGCGGCAACAAATGCAGTGCCCGATGCAACGCAGCCCCATACGAGATTAACAGTTCCGCCTGCAACATAACCTGTAATACCAAGGATATTAGTTGCGCCCAAAACATACGTGGTCACATTAGTGAGCGCCGCGATCAGGCCGCCGATAGCGCCGCCCGCGACCATGGCACCCAGGCAGCGAGTATACTTAAAGCCGCAGCCATACAGCGCGGGCTCCGTCACGCCACCGACAATGCCGGAGAGCGAGAAACCAAGCATAGCGCCCTTTTCGTCGACCTCCTTAAGGCGCAGGAAGGCACCGAAGGCCATGCCCCACGTGGCGAACTGAGCGATAGCACCCGCGACCATAACGCAGGAGTCAGACCCTGAGGTGAGCACCTGCACAATGCCGAGGGCAATCAGAACCTGGTGCATACCGGTCATAACCAGGAACTCCCAAAGCGCGGCAATGGCGACGAGGGAGAGGATCGTGACGATGCCGCCAGCGTTTCCGAGGCCGAACATAAAGTTGCCGACCAGGTCGCCCAGAATGGAACCAATCGGAGCTAGGGCGCACAGGGAAACGGGGGTCATCACAGCCATGGTGCACACGGGCACAAACACCGTGGAGAGCATGTCGGGGATGATCTTCTTCATGAACTTCTCGACGACCATCAGCACCGGCATAGACAGCAGCATGGGGAGCACGGTCGCAGAATAGTTGTTCAGCTGAGCCGGGAGCACGCCGTAAACCATCGTGGTCGTAGCACCAGAATCCGCAGCGGCGTTGACCAACGTCATGAACTCGGGGGCAATGAGCACGCCGCCGAGCATCATGCCGAGCGGCTGGCTGCAGCCGAGCTGCTTTGCGGCAGCCCAACCCAGATAGACAGGAAGGAAATAATAGCCGGCGTTGTAAATCCAGTTGTAGAAGAAGTTGTAGATGTCAGAATCGGCAGACCAGACACCGAGCATGCCGTCGCCGCAAAGTACGGCAAGTGTGCGGAACATGGCGGCGCCCATGATAATGGGGATCGTCATGCACATTGTCTTGGACAGGTAGTTAAGGGCCTTCTTGCCCGCAGTCTTGACCGTCAGCGGCTCCTTGGTGCCGTCATCGAGGTTCTCGTCAATGGAGCCTTCGCCCTTGACGCCCAGCGCAATGGCGGCGTCATAGACCTTCGGCACGTTCTGGCCAATGATGACCTGATACTGGCCGCCAGACCACTGTGCGCCCAGCACGCCCTTGATCTTCTTAACTTCATTATCATTGGGAATGGACTGATCTTTGAGGTTCAGACGCAAGCGGGTCATGCAGTGCGTCGCGTTCGTCACATTGGAGGCGCCGCCGACGGCAGCAAGCACGTCCTCGGCAATCTTCTTGTTATCGACAGCCATGTCGAATCCCTTCTCTTCCAACTAAAGGCCGTGGGACTTCACGGCGCCAAGACGCACGATTCCGCTCGCGCCTGCGCAGCGCGCGATATCAGTTGGCAAGAGATTGATTTGCATGTGATTCCCGGGTGGATCGACATGAAAAAAGCCCCGCGCACAACCGACAGAGACCCAATTATGGTCTCGGCAGAATCGGTAGTGCCTCTCGGAGCTGCGCCGTGAGTAACACCCAACACACGGCGAGTATATGCGGCAGATGCGTTCGTTGCGGCTCAGATTACCGACGAACGGTAGCAAACGACCCGCGAACGGTCGCCATGACGGAAAGGAAATACCAGAGAGCCTATTTATCCGAGTGGACAGAAGCCACGCGATTCACATGCATGATCAGATAGACGAGCTCCTCTTGGGCCAATGGCTCGCCAAAGGTCTCTTGAATCAGATCGTCGACACGGTGAGCGCAACGCGATGCCGCCGGATACTGCTCCACGAGCACGTCGTAAAGACCGGAGTTCTCGGTATCGATCGGCTCTTTCTTTGCCACGCGGTCGAGCAGATAGCGCACATGAGTGGCAAAGCGGGCAAAGGCGAACGACGAGCGATCGACCGTCACACCCAACTCTTCTTGAATAATCGCGACCGTCATATCGAGCAGTCGCTCCTCGTGCTGCTCGGCAAGCACGCGCCGCTCGCTCGGCTTAACCGATGCGTTGACAATCGACATGGCAATGCCCGCGGCCTCGCTTCGGGGCATACGCACACGGAAGCTTTTCTGGATGCCGCGAACAGCCAGCTCGCCCAAGCGGTATTCGATGGGATGCAGCTGCTCCAGATCGCGCTCGAGCGGCAACGACACCACCATGTGTTCGCGGGCGCGCTTAATGGCAAACTGGATATGGTCCGCCAGTGTAATGGGGAGGTTAGGGCTCAATTCGTACGAAAGCTGTCCGGTTGCGATATCAGCCAGCTGAGCAGAAAACTCCAGCACCTCGGGGTCGACCTCATCAATAAACGCCAGGTACTTTGAATCAATGCCGTAAAAGGTACGCGTGATGACATCCAGGTCGACCTCATGCGGCATATCGCCAAAGCCGATACCACGACCCAGCGCGATAAGCTGACGCCCCGCGCCGTCTTCGCAGATGGCAGCGTTATGGTTAATGCGCTGGATAGCCCTCATGGATTCATCGCTCCTACTGAAACGCGCCGCACAGACCATCCGCGCGGCGCGTTCATTCTACCTGCACTTACAGCTACAGTCCAAAGAAGCCTAGGATTTGGTCACGGCTTACGGGCTTGTACTCGTTGGCATCGAGGCCGACATCATAGCGAAAGATGGGGCGCTCGCGATCGCGGTTGCGCGCGTTGGTGCGGTCTCCCCTGCTGTGGATATGCCCGTGCAACATGATGGCGCCACGCGCCTTGCCGTTCCAGCTGAGCATGGGGTAATGGCTCATTACCAGGCGATGGCCCTTCGCGTAACCGGGGACGACCTCCAGATAATCGCGCACCTCATCCCAAATGTGCGGCGCGTCTGGATCTTCCCAGTCGCCGTCATGGTTACCACGGATGAGCGTTATGTTCTGGCAGTCGATGCGCTCGCGCAGGCGAACCGCTTCCGCCAGGGGCAATCGATACGTAAAGTCTCCCAGGACATAAAGGCGGTCGTCCACAGCCACGCACTCGTTGATGGCATCGATGACACGGCGGTTCATCTCCTCGACCGAGTCAAACGGTCGATCCATGTCGTGCAAGATATTCGTATCGCCCAGGTGCAGGTCGGCGGTAAACCACATCATCGTCTCTGTCCTCATTTCGCAACGCGTATAAGACCTGTTTAGTATACAGACGCGACGATGAGACAGTCACCCAAAGAGCCCGCCGAACAGACCTCGGCGACGCTTGTCCTTTTTATTCGAACCTTTACCCCGGGCGTTCTTATCCTTTTGCTTTTTGCGGTCCTGCTCCAACTCATCGTCATCGAGCAGCAAATCCCACTCAAACGGATCGCCTACCAGATCGAACAGGTCATCGTCATCAAACATGACCGCCTCCATCACCGATTAGCGAGTATCCACCACATAGTTGAGAAGTCTACGGGTTCGTGCGGACACAAATTCACCCCGTCCGTGTCTTTCAATCGCTTGCCGCAACGCTTGCGCGACGGGACGCTTGCAGATAAGATAGGAACACGGATGGCACCCGTGGCAGCGGGTCTTGCCAACTCCGATACACGTTTTCATCGTGAGAAATGGCCGTCTTCGCTTACGCGGGGGCGGCCACTTTGTTTATCCCTATGTCATCTGATTCTAATGCACAAACATGCGCACGAATTTGTGTTTCCAGCTTGCATAAGGGGCGTAGCGGAATGGCACGTCCAGCCACGTTGCCTTGTTCACGATGCTCTTCTTGTGGCTAAACGTATCGAAGCTCTCGCGTCCATGGTACTGCCCCATACCGCTCGCTCCCATGCCGCCAAAGCCCATATGGCTCGTAGCCAGGTGCATGATGGTGTCGTTAACGCAGCCGCCGCCAAAGGGCACGTAGCGCACAAAGCGCTGCTGAACCGCGCGATCCCGACTAAAGATATACAGGGCCAGCGGCGTCGGGCGATTCGTGATGAACGCCTCGGCCTCGTCTAGGCTCTCAAACGTCAGCACCGGCAAGATGGGACCGAAGATCTCCTCCTGCATCACGGCGTCATCGGGGGTCACGCCGTCTAGGATCGTCGGTTCAATCTTGAGCGACGACTCGCGCGCCGTGCCTCCAAGCACGACCTTATCGGGGTCGATCAGCCCGCGCACGCGCGCAAAATGCTTGGCGTTGACGATATGCCCGTAATCCTCGTTATCAAGCGGATGCTCGCCAAACATACGGCGGGCCTCTTCCTTGATGAGACCCAGCAGCTCGTCGTGCACGCGCGTGTCGACCAGCAGGTAGTCGGGCGCCACGCAAGTCTGCCCCACGTTGAGCCATTTACCAAAGGCGATACGGCGTGCCGCGACCTTCAAGTTTGCCGTCGCATCCACGATGCAGGGACTCTTTCCGCCCAGTTCAAGCGTCACAGGCGTAAGGTTTTTACTTGCGCGCTCCATGACGAGCTTGCCGACCGGAACGCTACCGGTAAAGAAGATCTTGTCCCAGCACTCATCGAGCAGCGCTTCGTTCTCGGCGCGCCCGCCCTCGACAACTGCCACCAGGCGCGAATCAAACGCTTCTTCGCAGATTTGCTTGAGCACTGCGCTCGATGCCGGAGCATAGGCACTCGGCTTGATGACCACGGTGTTGCCCGCGGCAAGAGCGCCAGCGAGCGGCTCGAGCGTCAGCAAAAACGGGTAGTTCCACGGAGCCATGATGAGTGTGACGCCATAGGGCACGGACTGCGTCTTGCACACACTAATAGCATTGGCGAGGTCGCACGGGCGCAAGTGGGCACGGCTCCATCGGGCCACATGCGCAATCTGATGTCGAATCTCGGAAAGCGAGGTGCCGATCTCGCACATATACGCCTCGTCATGTGACTTACCCAAATCGGTCTTGAGCGCATGGGCAATATCGGCCTCGTGGGCCCGCACCGCATCGCGTAAACTCACGAGCGCACGACGTCGAGCATCGACATCAAACGTGGCGTGCGTCTTAAAGTAGGCGCGCTGATCGCCGACGATGCGCGCAATTTCCTCGGTGTTCATGGACCCTCCTAGTTCTCGCCCTCAAACATACCACCCGCGACGACTTCGTACATATGCTCGAGTTCCAAACGGTCCATTAAAAGCGGAACGGGGTACAGCGGATTGGCCTCGGCATCGGCATGCGCCGCCATTTCGGGAATGTCGGAGCGGCGAATGCCCGTCACATATTTGGGTATGCCCAAGGCGGCGTTCATGCGGTCGACCCAATCGATAAAGGCCTCAGCAGCCACGTTGTCCAGCGCATTAGCCGACGCAATGCCGGCCATGCGGGCGAGATCGGCGAGCTTGGGAGCAGCAGCTTCGTCATAGGCGCGAAGCATGTGCGGCAGGATGATGGCGTTGGCCAAGCCGTGGGGAATCCCGTAACGCCCGCCCAGGCTGTGCGCGATGGCATGGACGTATCCAACATAAGAGCGCGTAAAGGCAACGCCCGCTTTATACGCCGCCGAAAGCATATTGCGGCGCGCACGCATGTTGCCACCGCACTCATAGGCCTCGAGCAAATTGTCGTGGATGAGCTGCACCGCCTGGCGCGCCATCTTGCGCGTATAGGGCGTGGTGCTGCGCCCGATAAAGGCCTCGACGGCATGTGTCAGGGCGTCCATGCCCGTTTGCCCCGTAATGGAGGCGGGCAGGCCGCGCGTAAACTCGGGGTCGTGCACCGCAAAGCGCGGGATCAGCACAAAGTCGTTGATGGGATACTTGTAGTGCGTCTCGTCGTCGGTAATTACCGCTGCAAGCGTGACCTCGCTTCCCGTGCCCGCCGTGGTGGGAACGGCGATGAGCAGCGGCAGGCGACGATGGATACGCAACAGGCCGCGCATCTTGTTGATGGGCTTCTTTGGCTGCGCGATGCGCGCGCCCACGCCCTTGGCGCAGTCCATGGCCGAACCGCCGCCAAAGCCGATAATGGCCTGGCAGGCGCTCTCGCGATACAGGGATGCCGCTTCCTCCACGTTTGAGACCGTGGGGTTCGCACGTGTTTCGGCATAGACCGCAGCGCTAATTCCCTTGGACGCGAGCGCTGTCTCGAGCGGTGCCGTGAGCCCCAGACGGGCAATGCCGGGATCTGTCACGATAAGAACATGGTGTATTGAACGCTTTTGAAGCACTGCGGGCACTTCCTCAGCGTGCTCTAAAATGCGTGGCTCGGTATAGGGCAGCACCGGCAATGCGATGCGAAAAACCGTTTGATACGTTCGGCACCAGGCGCGGCGGGCTAGATGCATAAAGGAAGCTCCTTCATTTGTTGATTGGTCAACATTTGCTCGACCGATTGTACTCATCGGAGGTCGCACGAGGTCTAGCAATCGTTAATCAATCAACATCTACACATGCTTAAATTATTTTATTAAAAATCATTCCTAATAGGCTTCACATTCGGTCTCATTTATGGATAATAGAACTCGTCAAGACGCACGTCCGGAGAGGGCCCTTACGGGACCGGACGAGCGCACCATCGCCATCGATCGAAAGGATCGAATCATGAAGTTTGTTTGCCCCGTTTGCGGTTATGTGGAAGAGTTCGACGGCGACCAGCTGCCCGAGGATTTCAAGTGCCCCCAGTGCGGCGTTCCCGGCTCTCGCTTCCTGAAGCAGGAGGAGGGCCAGCTCGAGTGGGCTGCCGAGCACGTCGTGGGCGTCGCCAAGATGGAGGGCGTCTCCGAGGACATCGTTGCCGATCTGCGCGCCAACTTTGAGGGCGAGTGCTCCGAGGTCGGTATGTACCTGGCCATGGCTCGCGTTGCTCATCGCGAGGGTTATCCCGAGATCGGCCTGTACTGGGAGAAGGCTGCCCACGAGGAGGCCGAGCATGCCGCCAAGTTCGCCGAGCTCCTGGGCGAGGTCGTGACCGATTCCACCAAGAAGAACCTCGAGATGCGCGTTGAGGCCGAGAATGGCGCCACCGCCGGCAAGACCGATCTTGCCAAGCGCGCCAAGGCCGCCGGTCTCGATGCTATCCACGACACCGTGCACGAGATGGCCCGCGACGAGGCTCGCCACGGCAAGGCTTTCGCCGGCCTGCTCAAGCGCTACTTTGGCTAAGCCAGCAGCCTGAGAGATAATCTCTAGCTTCATAAGGCCCGGACCGCATGGTTCGGGCCTTTTTTCGTGTCTCGAGAACTCGTAAACGCCCTGAAATAGGACCGCCTTCGGCATCCGTTTCTCGTCAAAAACTAAGTGAGTAGACTTTTTGGAACTTGCCGAGCACACCATCCATATTGCTTTATAAAGCCGCAGGTAAATGACTTGTTACAAAACGGCCTGGTCACCATTAAGCCAAAAGTCTACTCACTTAGAACCGCAGCCGTCCACGATCGAGCTGTTTTGCGTCTAACGGGCATCTTTCCGTCGATTACTCCCAATTTTGTCCAGTCAACGAATAGTTCAGACCGGAGTAATGTCTCAGCCCTTTGCTCATCTGAGCTTTTATCACGATATTCAGCATCGAGCATCCTGCATACGGCCTTAACGATCGCGCGGAATCTATCCTCATCGGATATCTGTCTGTGTGTCAGGAGAAGCACGTCGAAGCCCATAGCCTGAAGCGCCGTCATGCGGTCTGCGTCACGCAAGCCATCCCCTGCGCGTCCGTGCGAGGCCTTTCCCTGGCATTCAATGGCCACTTGTCGCCTCCCGTCCGGCGAAGACAGAAGCAGGTCGATATATACGCGGGACTTTCCCACAATCGCCCGAGCGCTTGTGCTTAGCATCACTTCGACATTGAGCTCTATGCCGCAAAAACCTTCGCCTCCCAGGGATCGCGGCAGTGCAAGTAGCAAATACGCCTCGACTTCAAAAGGCGACGCGGCGCCCAATGGAACGAGTTGCGATACCGCTATAAATCTATTGCCGTAACGCATCCCGCAAACATCTGAACAAAAACGGTCAAGGTCTCCGCCCAAAACCAAAGCGTCTCGACGCCATAAATTTGAGGCGGTGCCGTCCTCGGACGGGCAGCGCACCCAACCGAACGTTGTCGAAATCGCGCCCGAATCAATTGCACGCGAAAGCTCCGCCTCAAGTGCCGCCGGCAGGGCACACACCGCAAACAAGCCGCACATCTCCGCCAATACCAAAAGAAGCTGAAGATCCGTCAGATGCCGCGACATGATGAATGCCGTCAGTAGAGGAGACGTAACCAAAAACCCATGCTCCGTTTCCAGCACGGATTCCCTGGGGAGCTCACCAAGAAACAGCCGCTGCCTAATGCTGGCAGGACAAGTCCGCTTGTTTCTCGTCCGAACCAATGTATACAACGGAAAGCCGAGCACAACCGCAGCCGTCGGGTTACGGGCGAGGTCATATCGCTGCCGGTCTTCTTCCGGCCGTGGAAGCGGCGGACACAAAGCGCGGACTTGAGGGGGCAGACGCCAGTACCTAAAAGCCGATATGTCACAAAGTAGATCCTTCATAGGCACAGGAAAACACGAATTTCAACCCAGTCAGTCACGCATTGGCGCGAACGCAGCAAAAATGGCGTCGAACGGACTGCCAAGTTTTCAACAGCCCTCCCCAACTGGCCAAAAGCTTGCCGAGAGCTGGACGAAGCCCTGTTGAAAACCCCATTTTTTTCTCATGCAGGAGCTTTGCGCGGCAAGTGAGTAGACTTTTTTGAACATCCCGAGCAGGCCGGTCATCCTGCTTTTCAAAACCGCAGGTAGATAGCTTGTTACAAAACTGCCTAGTCGCCAAAGTGCTAAAAGTCTACTCACTTAGGTTGCAGAGTGCCCCCATTAGCTGCAATTCCAAGGTAGTTAGTACTTTTGGACTCAGATCGTCATACTGAACAAGAATTTGACTTGAGTTTTCAGGAACAGATGCGCCATCGGCACACCAATAACAGTCACTGATATCGATGAACGGGATGCTTAAGCGCGTAAGGGTCCGCATAAAAGAGCTTCCGCCCGTGTCACGCTCCACAGCCACGACGCAGTAAAGGCCCGCGTCTGCATGATCGATCGAGACTTCCCCTGCCGGAAACGTTTTCCGTACAAGCGCCGCCAGGCCATCACGCGCCCCACGAGCACGAACGCGCACGCGGTTCACATGTCGCTCGTAATCACCCGATTCCAGCAAACGCGCCAAGGCAACCTGATCAACAGAACTTACCGACGAGGCGTAGAAACCAAGGTTGCGTTTAAACCTCTCCATTAGTTCATCGGGCAGCACCATGTACGCCAAACGTAACGCCGATGAAAGGCTCTTCGAAAACGTGTTGGTGTAGATAACCGACTGGACGGCATCGATCGACGCGAGCGCGGGAATCGGCTTGCCGGCAAGGCGAAACTCACAATCAAAGTCGTCTTCGATGAGATACCGACCTGGCCGCTCGGCGGCCCAGCTCAGCAACGCATAGCGACGTGCAATGCTCGTCACAAGACCGGTCGGATACTGATGAGACGGCATCAGGTGAAGGACATCGGTCCCGGTTTTCTGCAGCGCGCTCAAGTCCACGCCCTCAGCATCCAACGGGATATGCCGAACTTTGCAACCCATAGCCTGATAGATGCGCGTCAGGCGCAAATAGCCCGGATCCTCGACGGCATACACCTTGTCGGCTCCAAGCAACTGAACCAACATGGTATCGAGCAGTTGAGCGCCCGCACCGATAACGATGTTGTCGGGGTCGACATTCATACCCCTTGTCCCGCGCAGATGATGAGCAATTGCGCGTCGTAGCCGAGCGGTGCCCTGCGCCGGCGCAGTCGAAAAGATTTCGCGTTCGTCTTCGGATGCCAGCGTCGCCCGCAGCGCGCTTTGCCAAAGCCGCGCCGCCTCCAAAGCGGAAGGAGAACGTGCGTCAAATCGCTCGACCTGTCCGTTGACATCATGCGCACTGGGGCCCACAGAGACGGCATCTCGGTCGATGCCCTCCGCAGCCGAAGCCAAAACCGGTGCATCCGGAAGCTCGCAAGCGTAGTAGCCACGGCGCGGCTTTGAGCAAATATAGCCCTCGGCAAGTAACTGGCTATATGCATTCTCGATAGTAATGACACTGATTCCCAGATGACTGGCAAAGGCACGCTTAGACGGAAGATGCTCCCCCGCCGCAATACGTCCAGCAACGATATCATCTCGAATTTGCTGGTAAACATACTCATAAAGCGATGCCTCGCCGCGTTTTTCCAAATTGTAGTCAAGCATGAGTTTGTCACCTGACCTTATTAAGTCATTCAATCTGGTATTAGTCTGACCTTGTAATTATCTCGAAAACTGAGTATTTCGCCATACCCAGCTCCCCGATAGGATGTTCCGTCGAGCAATGCACATGTCAACCAAGGGAGCAACCATGGCAGAACAGAACATCAAAGCCGATCGCGTCAAGCTCAATCGCGAGCTCGCGCAGATGCTCAAGGGCGGCGTCATCATGGACGTCACCACGCCCGAGCAAGCACGCATCGCCGAAGAGGCAGGCGCCTGCGCCGTCATGGCACTCGAGCGCATCCCGGCCGATATCCGTGCCGCAGGTGGTGTGTCGCGCATGAGCGACCCCAAGATGATCAAGGGCATCCAAGAGGCCGTCTCCATCCCCGTTATGGCCAAGTGCCGCATCGGTCACATTGTCGAGGCGCAGGTCCTGCAGGCAATCGAGATCGATTACATCGATGAGTCCGAGGTCCTCTCCCCCGCCGATGATGTCTATCACATCGACAAGACCCAGTTTGACGTGCCGTTTGTCTGCGGCGCCCGCGATCTGGGCGAGGCGTTGCGCCGTGTTGCTGAGGGCGCCACGATGATTCGCACCAAGGGCGAGCCGGGCACGGGCGACGTCGTTCAGGCCGTGCGCCATATGCGCAAGATCCAAAAGCAGATCCGCGACGTTGTTGCTCTGCGCGACGACGAGCTCTTTGAGGCAGCCAAGCAGCTGCAGGTTCCGGTCGAGCTGGTGCGCGAGGTCCATGCCACGGGCAAGCTCCCCGTCGTAAACTTTGCCGCCGGCGGAGTCGCGACCCCCGCCGACGCCGCGCTGATGATGCAGCTGGGCGCCGAGGGCGTCTTTGTTGGCTCGGGCATCTTTAAGAGCGGCGACCCCGCCAAGCGCGCCGCCGCCATCGTCAAGGCCGTGGCAAACTTCACCGACGCCAAGCTCATCGCCGAGCTTTCGGAGGACCTGGGCGAGGCTATGGTGGGCATCAACGCCGACGAGATCGAGATTATCATGGAAGAGCGCGGGCGCTAGTCCAGCAGAAAGGATCGCACATGAGCGATTATGCACACCAAACGGTTGCCGTGCTGGCGGTCCAAGGCGCTTTTGCCGAGCATGAGGCAAGGCTATCTGAGCTGGGCGCACGCTGTATTGAGCTGAGGCAGGCGGCTGATTTGAAGCAGAACTTTGACCGTCTGGTACTTCCCGGCGGCGAGTCTACCGTTCAAGGGAAACTGCTTGATGAGTTGGGCATGCTCGAGGAGCTTCGTACCCGTATCGCTGAAGGCATGCCCGTCCTGGGCACCTGCGCCGGCCTGATTCTGCTGGCTCACGACCTTGCCGCTCATGACGATAAGGGCACGCCGCGTTTGGCAACCATGGATGTGCTCGTTGAGCGCAATGCCTATGGCAGACAGCTCGGCAGTTTTCGCACCAAGGGACAGGTAGACGGCATCGACGGTGAAGTGCCGCTGACATTTATCCGCGCGCCCCGCATCGTCGAGGTCCACGGCGACGCCAAGGCCTTGGCAGAGGTCGATGGCCGCATCGTCGCCGCCCGCCAGGGCAACCAGCTCGGCGTAACCTTCCACCCCGAACTCGATGAAGACACCCGCCTCCACGAACTGTTCCTACAAATGTAGGTAGAACAAAAACGAGAGTGGATAATCTCCCACTTTGAGCTTGAATGCAGGCTCAAACCGGGAGATTATCCACTCTCATCCTATGTAGTCGTTGGGGACGTTCTTAAACGACTAGTCAAACAAGAACGTCCCCAACGACCATATTGCGATAGACGACCACGTTTGCCCAGATAAAACCGACCAAATAAACCTGTCCCTTTTTGGCAGGTTTGGATCAAGGCGACGCCGATGCTTTGGTACCGACAGACACTATGACCCAATCCGAGGGCACTAAAAAGATAGGAGCCCCCGCTCGTGACCGCGGGTCGGGGCTGCGACAATGATGTCGAAGTGCCATAGGCGCAGCCGCGCCGCAACGAGGTTGGGAGGCTCCCATGCCAAAGTATTCTACCGCGTTCG
>CABUXL010000045.1 GCA_902495525.1 uncultured Collinsella sp. | reverse complement strand
GTGTCCATCCTCGCAGTATCCGGTTCTCAAGGTGCACGCCTGCGCTGGTTCCCGGTTCGACCGGGCCGCGCGGCAAGGAGATATATTGCCAGACCGGAGGGGCGCCGGGGGCGGGAATCGCGCACTCCATATTTTGTTCACAAATGAATAGGTCCCTCAGTCGCATCACTGAGGTTAAAACTGAAGCATTGGCTTCTGATATTGGCGATGACCAGCTGTTTTATGTGTATTGAGACATCGGTCATCTCTGGAGCGCTACTTTACTCCAAAGGCATCAGTTATTTGTTTCCCATCGGTAAAAGGCGGGTTTTGTTCGCCAAGCGTTCTTATATATAGCTAGATACGGGTTCGAACCCGTGCACCGGCAACAAAAAAGCGACCAACCGGAGTTGATCGCTTTCTATTCCATGGTGGGCCGTCAGGGGTTCAGCCTGCTTCGCAGGCGGCCGCTGCGGCGCTTTCGCGCCTTGCGCGCTGCGCTGGCAAACGCTCACGCGTTTACTCAGCTCCGCGCCCCGACGGGTTCGAACCCATGAAAGGACGACAAAAAAGACGGCCAACCGAAGTTGACCGTCTCAACAATCTTTGGGTGGGCCGTCAGGGGTTCGAACCCTGGACCTTGGGATTAAAAGTCCCCTGCTCTGCCAGCTGAGCTAACGGCCCGCGGGTGGCATTGTACCACGGTCTGGGACTATTCCCAACTCCATTGGCCGTTCTGGAAAATCACAACTTCGCGTCCATCAGGCGTAATGCCCGTAATATCGATGTCATCCGTGCCGATCATAAAATCGACGTGCGTGCTCGAGACGTTAACGCCATGCTCCAGGAGCTCCTCCTTGGACATGTCATACCCACCCTCGATGCATTCGGGGAAACCGACTCCTAGCGCGAGATGGCAGCTAGCGTTCTCGTCATAGAGCGTGTCATAGAACAGAACGCCGCTTTCGCGGATCGGCGTGTTCTTGGAAATGAGCGCGACCTCTCCCAGGTGAGCAGCGCCCTCGTCAGTATCGATGATACTTGCGAGCGTTGCCTTGCCCACACGGGCGTCGTAGTCCACCACGCGGCCTCCCTCAAACTTAATCCAAAAATCGTCGACCTTATTGCCGTGGTGGATGAGCGGCATGGCAGAATACACGATACCGTCGGCGCGCATGCGATCGGGTGAGGTGAAGACTTCCTCGGTGGGAATGTTGGGGAAGAAGGGGTGTCCATCGGGCGTCTTGCCCTTGCCGCCGGCCCACTCGTGACCCTTCGTCATGCCAATCGTCAAATCGGTTCCATTTGCCGCGGTGTAGTGCAGGTAGTCGAAACGATTGTCGTTCAGGAAGCGCAGGTTCTTTTCGAATGCGGCGTCATGGAGTTCCCAGTCGCTCTCCGGGTCCTGGCCATCGGCGCGCGCGGTGTGCAGAATCGCATTCCACAGCTTATAGATTGCAACCTCATCGGCGTCTCCCGGGAACACCTCGTGCGCCCATGCCACGACCGGAGCGCCGGCGATGCACCACGGATTGATGTTGTAATCCAGTCCACGGCGGAAAACTTTGCACTGCGTATTCCTCGCCTTGGATGCCGCGGCCGGCTTGGCTGGATCGATGCCCTTGAGGGCTGCAGGATCCGCACCCTCGATAAAGATAAAGCAGGCACCGTCCTGGGCCAGGGAATCCAGCTGTAGGCGCTTCCACTCGGGCGTCTGCTCAAAATAGTTTTTCTCGACATGCTCGTACGTGAGCCTCGTCACGGCATCATCGGCCCAGATGACCGTCACGTGGCCGGCGCCGGCAGCATAGGCCTCCGCGACCACCACGCGCGCAAACGGCGCGCACTCGACCGGAGACTGAACGACGACCTCCTGGCCGGGCTTGACGTTTACGCCCTTGCGGACGACCAGGCGCGCGTAGTTTTTAATCTTGGGCTCCAGGGCCTTCATGCCCTCCAGAGCCTCTTCGACCGTCAGGGCAGCTCGAATCATGTGCCACTCCATCTATCTATAGAACAGTAAAAAGGCGCGCCGCAAAAACGACGCGCCTTATATCTTAGCGATAAGTATGTATGCAAACGCTACTTCTTCTTGGAGTCCTTCTTGTCCTCCTCGGCAGCCGCGCGCTCAATAAGAGCGTTGAGCTTGTTCTCGGACATGCCCTCGGCCTGTGCGCGGTACATGTTGCGCAAGGGACGAATACGAGCGAAATCATAGATAAAGTCGCCCAAAATGATGACGTAGGACAAAACAATGCCGACCATCTGGACAGGGCTGGACACCATGCCAGCGGGAGCGAAGTACAGCGAGGCCCAAATTGCCACGACGAGCACCATGCCAATGGCGAGCACAATCCACCAGATGCGACGGCGCTTGGTGTAGTCCTCGTCCTGCTTGAGGAGGATATTCGACACCGTATAGATGCGGTCCTCCTTGGCGCGCTGCTTAGCCTTGCGGGCGCGCTTCTCCTCTTTAGAGAGGCCCTCGAGGTTCTCGCCCTTCTCGAGCTCTTTGCGGCGTGCCTTAGACGAAGCCGGCACGACGCGAACGGAGCTCGCTGCTTGGCGGGCGGGCTTAGCAGATGCGGCAGACTTGCGCGCAACCCCGGTAACTTCGTGGGATTGCGTGCGCTTGTTCGTGGCGCTACGGGTACTCACTTATGCGTTCTCCTTCATGCTTGTGAACTGGGAGCCCGTGATGATCTGGAAGGCCTCGCGATAGCGCTCGGACGTGCCATCGATGACCTCGGCGGGCAGGTGCGGGGTCTCCCCCGTCATATCCCAGTTGGCCTTGAGCCAATTGCGGACGAATTGCTTGTCGTAGCTAGGCTGGATCTTGCCCTCCTCGTAGCTGGCAGCAGGCCAGAAACGGCTGGAGTCGGGCGTGAGACACTCGTCGATCAGCGTGACCTTGCCATCAATAACACCAAACTCGAACTTGGTGTCGGCAATGATGATGCCACGGGTCGCGGCGTACTCGGCGGCAGCCTTGTAGATCTTGAGGGAAAGGTCGCGAATCTGCGTGGCGATGTCCTCGCCCACGATCTCGCAGCAACGCTCGAACGAGATGTTCTCGTCGTGGTCACCGATCTCGGCCTTCGTGGACGGCGTGAACAGCGGCTCAGGAAGCTTGGAAGCCTCGGTCAGGCCCTCAGGCAGCTGGATGCCGCAGACGGTGCCGTTCTCGTCGTAGGTCTTCTTGCCCGAACCGGTCAGATAGCCGCGGACGATGCACTCGATAGGAATCGTCTGGGCCTTCTTAACCAGCATGGCGCGGCCAGCGAGGTAGTCACGATACTCAGCAAACTCCTCGGGGAAATCCGCCGGGTCGATGGAAACGAGATGGTTGGGGACGATGTCGGCAAACTTATCGAACCAGAATGCCGAGATGCGATTGAGTACCTCTCCCTTAAACGGAATCTCGTCGGGAAGAATGAAGTCGAACGCAGAAATGCGGTCGGTGGCGACCATCAGCAGGTTTTCACCGGCATCGTAAATATCACGAACCTTGCCACGGGAATCCGGACGACGCTCCATCGTTGTCACGTGAGTCACTCCTTACCTAAATACGACAGAAATGCGGGTTCTTTCCCGCATGTTTTCGCAAACTCGGAGCGGCAGGGACGCGGCCCCTCCTTCACCGAATAGCGAAAAGCTAGTGCTCCATTGTAGTAGATGCCGCGTCTGCCGTGTGCTCGCGGGGCAGATGAATTGTAAAAGTCGTACCCTTTCCAAGCTCCGACTCCACGGATATGTAGCCATGGTGACGCTCGACAATCTGCTTGGTCACGGCGAGGCCAACGCCCAGGCCGCCAGCTTCGCGGGCGCGGCTGGCATCGGCGCGCCAAAACCGCCCGAAGATGCGCGACAAATCGTCCTTGGCAATACCGATGCCGGTATCAGAAACGGCAATGCTGACGTGCTTGCGGTCACTGAGCACCGACACCACGACCCAACCGCCCTCGGGGGTGTAGCGCATGGCGTTGCTCATGAGGTTGATAACACATTGCGTGATCATGTCGGGATCGGCCTCGACGACATCGTCGTGACCCTGGGTCTCGTCCGCAAAACGCAGGCGCAGATCGCGGTCGACAAACAGGCGCTCCTGGGCATTAACGATGGAACGCACGAAAGGAACCATGTCCACCGGCTCAAGGTTGAGCGGAGCCGTGCTGTTTTCCATGCGCGACAGGTCGAGCATCTGCTGCACCAGACGAGCCAGGCGACGCGTCTCGGAAGCAACGGTTTCCAAATGCTCATCGTCGGTGGGATACACGCCATCCTGCATGGCCTCGACCGTTGCGAGCATGGCCATAAGCGGCGTGCGAAGCTCGTGTGCAACGTCTGAGGTCAGGCGCTTCTCGTGTTTCATATCCTTCTCGAGCGAAGTGGCCATCTCATCGAAGGTCTCACCCAGCTGATCGATCTCGTCATCACCGCGCAGTCCCGTGCGAGCCGACAGGTCGCCGTCACGGATTTGCTTTGCGGTACTGGTGATGCGATGAATCGGCTTGGTGAGCATGCGCGACACGAGCGATCCGATAACGACCGAAATGCAGATTGCAACAACCGCGGCGAGGGCCATGGCGTTAAAGGTCTTCTCCCTAAACGCAGAGTCCGCCTTGGTGAGCAGAGCGTCGGAGCCGATGGCCCACAGCTTTACCTGTCCGACATGCTCGCCGGAAGACGTTACAATCTCGACGTTAGCAACGCTATCGGAGTCGGTTGGAGCAGACGAGACCGGGCTATGCGATGCCCTCTTGCCGCTCGTGTCGTCGGTCGTAGCCTGGTTTTCGCGTACATCGGCAGTAGCGCTTGCCGAGGGCCATGAGTCGTCGTAGACGATGACGCCCTTTTTATTGACGACCTGCATACCAAGATCGTCGGAAACCAAACTCGACGTTGCGACCGTGCGCAGTTCTCCCGCGGTCCAAGAGCCGTTTTCCTCATATGAGGTTGCCAACTTCTCGGCAGCGGAATTTGCGATTTCGACGATATTGGAGCGTGTGTAATCCGAAAAGACCGTGCCCCACACAACAGAGACAACGCCCACCAGCACCAATACCGTCATGAGCGATGTCAGAGCAAAAGCAAGTGCCATGCGCGAGGGATAGCTCATCGTTGGCCGTGAATCGGAGCGAGGCGTGTTCCAACTAGCCTTGGAACCCGCCTCGCTCTCCTGCTTGTGCTTTTGTCCGATTTCAAAGCGCGCAGGTGTCATATGTGATTTCCCTATTTCTCGTCCGACTTATCGGTCTTGGCCGGAGCCTCGAAGCGATAGCCGACACCATGGACGGTGTAGAGCCACTTGGGCTTCTTGGGATCATCGCCCAGCTTGGCGCGAAGATTCTTCACGTGGCTATCGATGGTGCGCTCATAGCCCTCAAAGTCATACCCGAGCACTTTCTCGACCAGCTCCATGCGGTTATACACACGGCCGGGATGACGGGCAAGCGTGGTGAGCAGCTTGAACTCGGAAGCCGTCAGATCGACTTCCTTGCCCTCGACCAAGATCTTGTGGCCCGAGATATCGATGACCAGATCGCCGAAGTCGAGTACCTCGACGGCGGGCTCGTCGGCCTGATGGGCACGGCGGAACAGAGCGCGAACGCGGGCGACGAGCTCGCGCGGCGAGAACGGCTTAATCAGATAGTCGTCGGCGCCGAGCTCAAGACCGATAATACGGTCCTCGATCTCGCCCTTAGCCGTCAGCATGATGATGGGGACATCCGAGGTATCGCGAATGGTGCGGCAAACGCGCTCGCCGGGGATCTTGGGGAGCATAAGGTCGAGCACGACCAGGTCGAACTGATGCTTCTCGAACTCCTCGATCGCGGACTGCCCGTCGCCGACGCCCACAACCCAGTAGCCTTCGCGCTCGAGATAGGCAGCGACGGCGTCACGGATTGCCTTCTCATCCTCGACCAGCAGAATCTTTTTTGCATCTGAAGCCATAACACGGCCCCCCTGTCTCAATTAGCTAAGAACAAGCCCATTTTAACGCACCTGAGCCCGCCGGATGCCGCTATGACGCGGCAGCTCGGCGGGCGGTACTCACAATTACAACGCGTTTATTCCCCTGTTGGCGCCTTTTTAACCCCTCTAAGCTTAAAGAGAGAATAGGCGTGCAGTGACCGTCTCTGGTATACCCTGGCTGTTGCGCACCGTGGCGTACGTAAGGAATGAGTTCGATTTTCCCGCCGTAGCTGGATAATCGCCATACTCCAAAGCGCGGTCGGGCGACAGCAGCGAGCCATAGGTCTTGGCAGAGGTGTCGATCAGGAAATGCGACGCCTGTACCTTAACAAGGTATTTATTCTTCTTGCCAGCCGCACATGCGAGCGGCTCGCGGGACAGGAAGAGGTACGGCCCTCCCTCATTACCGATATACGTGCCCATATTGCCCAGGCTGCCCACACCACTATAGGCCGCCTCGATAGAAAACACGAAGGTGTCGCCCATATATACGGCCTCGAAAGGCGAAACTGACGAGGGAAGGACTAGCTGGGCACGTTTGGTGTTGTTGCCGTCGGTCAGATCGATTGCCGTTATGCCGTAGTAGACGCCCTCGTCGTTGCGGACACGCGGCGAGATGGTCAAAATGCCGTCGCTCGCGCGCGGGGCCGATGCAAAGCGACCCGTCGATTTCCAAATTGTCTCGGCCTTGGATTCATCAAGCGAGCGACGATAGCAAAACGAATCGCTACTCGTTTTATTGCCACCTGCCGAGGGCATTTTATACCAGATGACTGATGACCCGAACGCCGTAAACAGCGGCGGATCGTAGTCCTTGCCACCTCGATCGAGCTCAACCACGTCGCCAGAGAGCGAAGCGCCCGACAGATTTTGAGCGTAGAGCTTCCACGATGAATTGGCAAAGTTCATCTCAACCCACGCGAATACGCCGTCGCCGGCACGGACATCGTAGAATGCATATCCCGTGCCCTCGATAGGATCCTCGATTAATGTGGCAAGCGAGCCATCGCCCAGGTTGAGCACACCGAGTGTGTTGGCGTGCAGTGCCGATGCGGGCGCCATCATTGCCGCGGCGTAATCGCCGTCGCAGTAGTACAGCAGCGTACCCAGAGGCAGCGTCCATGACGCCGCCGGCTCAAGATCGATGTCGACTGCCTCGTACTCATCCGTAATCGAGATGATTTTGGAATCATCCTTGATAACCTGCGGCTCGCCGGCGGCATCATCGCTGGTGCCCGTTTTTTTCGAGCATCCGGCAAGCACCGTGGCAGCGCCCGCGGCAGCCCCACCGAGTACAAAGCCGCGACGCGATATTCCGTTCTTGATGTGATCGGCGATACCCATTAGGCGATCTCGGCGCGAGCGGCCTCGATAGCGCGTGTAAGCTGGTCGGCGCAGGAGGTCTTTTTCATACCGCAGGTATTACCGGCGAGAACCTCGATTACGCGATCGGCAGGAGCGCCCTCGACCAGCTTGGAGATAGCCTTGAGATTGCCGTCGCAGCCGCCGGTAAACTCAACGCCCATCACCTTGTTGCCGTCATCGGAAAGGTCAAGGTGAATATTGCGAGCACACACGCCCTGAGGCTTGTAATCAAACGAAATCATGCGATCCCCTCTCAGAATGTTATTCGAGACGACTATTATCCCCGTCTTTCCCTAAATGCAACGAGGCGCTTTGCCGGCAACACACATTACCAGCAAAGCGCCCTAAAAAGCTAACGTTATGCCCGAACCTACTCGAAGCTCAGCTGCTCCAGGCGATCGAAGACCGTGTCGATACGGGTGAGGAAGTCCCACGGATCAAAGATCTCGTCGAGTTTCTCCTGGCTGACGGTGCAGCGCGGATCGGCCTCGAGACGCTCCTTAAAGGTAGGGCCGGAGACACAATCCTGTACCTCGTGCCAGGTTGCCATGGCGTTCTCCTGCACAATGGCGTACGCGTCCTCGCGGGTGATGCCCGTGTCGACGAGGGCGAGCAGGACCTTGGAGGAGAAGATGAGGCCGCGTGTCTTGTTGAGGTTGGCCATCATGCGAGCGGGATACAGCTGCAGGCCGTCGATAACGCGGATGAGGCACTGGAACATGTGGTCGAGGGCGATGAAGCTGTCGGCCTGGGCGACGCGCTCGGCAGAGGAGTGCGAAATGTCACGCTCGTGCCACAGGGCGACGTTGTCGAAGGCAACCTGCGCGTTGGCCTTCACGACGCGCGACAGGCCGCAGACCTTCTCCATGGTGATGGGGTTGCGCTTGTGCGGCATGGCTGAGCTGCCCTTTTGACCCTTACGGAACGGTTCCTCGGCCTCGAGTGTATCGGTCTTCTGCAGATTGCGAACCTCGGTAGCGATGCGCTCACAGGTGGCCGCGGTGGTGGCAAGAACGCCGGCGAGGTAGGCGTGATGATCGCGGCTAATAACCTGCGTGGACAGCGGGTCGTGAACCAGGCCCAGGTGCTCGCAGACATATTCCTCGACAAACGGCTCGATGGAGCTGTACGTGCCGACAGCGCCCGAGATGGCACCAAAGGCAACGTTCTTGCGGGCATCCTCAAGACGGTCCAGATCGCGCTTGAGCTCCCAGGCCCAAGAGCCAAACTTCATGCCGAAGGTCATCGGCTCGGCATGGATGCCATGAGTACGGCCGGCGCAGAGCGTGTTGCGCTCCTCAAAGGCGCGACGCTTGCAGATCTCGCCGAGTTTTTTGACGTCCTCGATGATCAGGTCGCAGGCCTGGGTGAGCTGGTAGCACAGGGCCGTGTCGCCCAGATCGGAGCTGGTCATGCCATAGTGAACCCAGCGGCTGGGCTTGGGGTCGCCCTCGGGAACATCGGCATCGATGTACTCCTTCATGTTGGTCAGGAAGGCAATGACGTCGTGGCGCGTGACTTCCTCGATCTCATCGACCTTCGCCTTCTCAAAGTTGGCATGGTCGCGGATCCACTGGGCCTCGTCTTTGGAAATACCGATCTTGCCGAGCTCCGCCTGGGCCTCGCAGGCCAAGACCTCGATCTCCTGCCAAATGGCGTACTTGTTCTCGAGGGAGAAAATGTGTCCCATCTCCGGGCGGGTATAGCGATCGATCATAGCGGCTCCTTTTTGGTTATTGGCACGTTGGTCGTAACCCAACCATTGTACCGTGCGCAGGTGCAAGTATGGGCAGCAGGCATTAACCTAACATTTTGGAATTGGAGCGGGCAACGGGACGTCCGCGTATTTGCTTCGCAAATACGCACCGGCTTCAGGCGCCTGTCGGCGCCTTCGCCTGCTCGCTACAAACGCTTCGCGTTTGCTTAGCGCTCGCACCCTGGCGGGTTCGTGTCCCGGCGCTTGGTAGTAAAAAGCACGGCAACGTAACGCTGCCGTGCTTGTGCTTTTTACTGGAGCGGGCAACGGGACTCGAACCCGCGAGTGTCAGCTTGGGAAGCTGATGCCTTACCACTTGGCGATGCCCGCTTGTGTGTTGGCTAGTATAACGCGGTTGTCTTGTTTGATACAAGGGTGGCGATGTTTGTTTTAGCTGTGGAAATTCGTTTGAAAATCGCGTCAATTGTGGAGACGAGGACCTTTGACTTCCTGTTCTCCCTATCTTCTACCTGTACTTTTGCTTGATTGTTGTATTTGAGCTCAATTTGTCAGGAATTGGGCAAGCTTTTGGTCAGGCTCCGGTACTTACCCGCATGAACCTCGGGGGTAGCCTCATCCTACGCGTCGCAGCCTCCCCGTGCGACGCACGAGGGATAAGGAGCAGCCATGTCCAACGCACCCACGCACTCTGTCCACAGCGCAATCGCAACAGGTCCGCTGCTCCTGCTCCTCTTCCTGCTTTTCGGCTGCCTGGCACCGGGAGCCGCATTTGCCGTTGATGGCTACGACCAGCTCGGCTTCCGCACTATTAGCGATGATTGTGGGCCCTTCTTTATCGGCAAGTATGAAGCTCAAGACGCCTCGATTGCCTACTGCATGAACCAGGAGCGCCCCGGCCCCACCAAGCCGGGCGGCCCATGGCTCAACTTTGATCAAGGCTGGGTGTGGCTCGACGACGAGTTCGCGGCAATCGTTTGTCACGGATATCCTACCGCCACGTCGTTTGGCGGTTACCATCTTTCACCCGATCGCGCCCGCGCCGCCACCCAGCTTGCCGTATGGATGCTCAACGGCACTACCCATGTCGACGGCACCTACTCCTACACGACCGCTCAGGGTAAAACCAAGAGCGGACACTTTACCTCCGACAATGAAGTCGTGGCGGCTGCGCGGTGGCTCCACGACAGCGCAAAATCAGGAAGCATCAAAGCCGCTCCGCACCGCGCGCGGCGCTATCTAGGGGCCGTATCGGGCGGCAGCAAACGTCAAGACATGCTCTATGTACTGCCGGCGGTGTCTGTTTCCTTCCAAAAGCAGTCTGCTAACACCGTTATTACCAGCGGAAACAATACCTATCAGTTTACCGGGGCAACATTCGATATTTTTGAGAGCGCCAGCGGCGCGCGTGTCGGCACCATCAAGATGGACAGCAACGGTCGAGCGCAAGCAACACTTCTGCCCAACACGGCATACTACCTAGTTGAAACGAAGGCGCCGGCCGGCTATGTCCCCCGCCACGATCGTATTGCCTTTACCACGGGGAATGACGGCGGGCGGGTCGCCATTGATGAACAGCCCGGCACCATCAACCTGCGTATCGTAAAACTCGATGCCGCGACGAATGCCGGCCACCAGGTGGGAGCTTCGCTCGCAGGAGCAGAGTTCACGTGTGTGTCGCAATCAACCCCTGGATGGGCACAAATCCTCACGACCGACGAAAGCGGTCGGGCCACCCTCGCCGATGTCCCCTTAGGAACCTTTACCATCTACGAATCAAAAGCCCCCGAGGGCTACCTGCCATCCAACGACAGCTGGACCTATACCGTTGGAGCCGACCAGCTCGGCGATTCAGGCGTGGTCGAGATCGAATCTCGCGTTTCCGATATCCCCATTGCGTTTAACCTTGAGATTTCCAAATTCAAGGATTACGGCAATAGCGACCAATCCGGCCTGGAGCAGCCGGCGGGTGGTGTTGTCTTTGAGGTTGTCAGCAACAGCTCTCAGCAGGTTGTTGGCACACTGACCACAAACATCTATGGCTTTGCCTCCACCGAAGATCAGCCCGAAGCATGGTTCGGCACAGGCAAGCGACCCGCCGGTGTCCACGGAGCCGTCCCATACGACCGTGCCGGCTACACGGTTCGTGAGGTTCCGGAAACCGTCCCCGAGGGTTTTAAACGTGCAGGGGAATGGACCGTCGGGGCAAATCAGATTTCCGACGGCGCCGAGCTTCAATATATCGTGGACAACCACGCGCTGTCGACGCATCTCCAGATTGTAAAACGCGATGCCCAAACAGGCGCTTCTGTTCCCCTAGCCGGATTCACCTTCCAACTCCTCGGCAGCAATCACGAACCTGTCTCACAAACTTGCTGGTATCCAGCACATAACGTAATGGACACCTTTACGACTGACGCGACCGGCACCGTCACACTGCCCGAATCGCTCGTGCCGGGCACCTATTATGTACGCGAAACCTCGGCCAAAGAGCCCTATCTTGTCGGCGAAGAGATCGAGGTAAACATACCCGCCGACATGAACCTAACGCCCGTTGCAATCGCCTCGTATTATGACCACGCCGCGACCGGAAACATCAGGATCGTTAAAACCGATGCCATAGACGGCAGCAGCCTCGCGGGCGCCGTCTTTGAGATCCGTGCCTCGGGTGATATCGTGCGCCCCGACGGTAGCATTGCCGCGCTCGACGGTGAGACTGTCGCGACCGTCACGACGGATGAAACTGGAGAAGCACGCGCGGACAACCTCCCACTGGGATCTGGCACCGCACGCTACGAGGTTGTCGAGACTCAAGCGCCGGCAGGCTTCTTGCTCGATCAGACAACCCATATTGTCGACCTTACTTATGCCGACCAGAAAACACCCGTTGTAGAAGCACAGCTTAACGTATCCGACGATTACACCAAGGTTGATATCTCCAAGGTCGATGCAAGCGGTGAGCAGGAAGTGGAAGGCGCACAGCTCACCTTATATGGTCCCGATAAAACCGAAATAGACTCCTGGACCTCATCCGACAAGCCGCATCGCGTCGAACATCTTGCACCCGGCACCTACTCGTTGCGCGAAATGATGTCTCCGCGGACCTATGACCTTGCCGAGGAGATAACGTTTGAAATAAAGGATACGGGAGAAGTCCAATCCGTCGCGATGAAGGATACGCCCATCGAGATCAAAGGACAGGTCGACAAGCGTCAGGAGCTTGTCCAACCTATCGGGAAGGGTCTGTTGGCCAACGGCGATGGTAAAAATCGCGCCGCGACGCAAACCAATACGGATGGACTTTTCTCCTATACCATCGACGCTCGAAACGATTCAGCTACCTGGGTTGATGAGTTCACAATTACCGATGATCTTGAGTGTGCCGAGAACGATACAGCGAGATTCGTCTCAATCGAAACCCCCGTCGCCATCGGCGACCTCAACGGTCTGTGCAACGTGTGGTATCGCACGACGCCGTTGGACTCGACAGACGTCGATGAGCCGGCAAACGCGACACTTGACGATGGGCACGAAAATCCTTGGCTTGAGTCCGACGAAGTAAGGGAAAGTCTGGGTGAGGATTGCCGCCTCGTCGATTACGACGGCTGGCGCCTCTGGAAGGCGGATGTCTCGACCACGGAATCCACCACACTCGAGGCGAAAGAACTCGACCTTGCGTCCAATACCGTCGTAACGGGCATTCGCATTGAATACGGTGCGGTAGCCGCCGACTTTACGACTCGAAGCGATGCGGATTCTTGGACCCGCGATGATCTCAAAGATGAGCACGACGACCTTGACGATGCCAAAGCAATCCTTGGCACAGACGCTCGGGGCGCAATCGTGCACATGCAGGCGACGTCGGCTTATACGCCCCAAACCGCACTCACCAACAGCGCACGCGTCGATCTTTGCCGCAACGGCGGCGGCGATAAACTTGAGTCACATGACGAGGACCGTGTCATTCAACGCTGTACCCTACCGCAGGACCTACCGGCAACAGGATCAGTTCCCATCGCCGCTTGCATCACCGCGCTCCTGACCTCGGGTGCCGCAGCCCTATGGTTCGCTCGCCTTAGGTCGATCCCAAAGAAGCGCTAGCGCGATGAAAAAGCGGGCGAGCCCGTCCCCAGGGGCGCCCCCGTTAAATAAAGTAAAAAGCC
>CABUXL010000044.1 GCA_902495525.1 uncultured Collinsella sp. | reverse complement strand
TTGCGGCCGAGGCGCAGGGCCACGCCGAGCCCCAGCGCGTAGAGGGGCAGGCTGCCCAGCACGATGCCCGCCCAGGCGGCCGCAAGCGGAGCGGGCCCGAGCGGCAGGCGCCCGGCGACGGCGAGCACGGCCCCGAACACGCCGAGCGCCACGGCCAGCGCGCCCGCGCCGAGCGCCGCAAGGGCGAGCAGCTTCGCCGCGACGGCGCGCCCGCGCGAGGGGACCGCCGTGAGGTTGGCGAGGCGCCCGGCAGCGCGCTCCTCGTCCACGGCGAGCCCGCAGACGATGGCGGACATGAGCGGCATGAGGGCGCCGAGGAACTGGGCGTAGGCGTCCGCGCCCAGCGCCGGGTCCCATCGGGTTACGGAGAAGTACTCGCCGCAGGCAAGACCGGCTGCCAGGCCGCAGGCGAGGTGCACCGCCGTGAGCGGGGAGCGCGCCAGGCGCAGGGCCTCGGAGAGCAGGGCCCGCGGGAGAGTCATGCGCGGCGTCGGGTCGGAGAGTCGTGTCATGGCCATCACCTCTCCTCGGAGCGCGCGAACCAGGCCGCGCCCGCCGCCGTGAGCGCGGCGAACGCGAGCGCGCAGACCGCAAGGCCCGCCAGCGTGAGCATGCCGTCCGCCGCGAGCGCCCCGCCGAGCGCCATGTCCGCCGCGAGCGGCTCGCCGCTCGGCAGCACGGGGATGAAGCTCGTGGGGATGACCATGCTCGCCGACGGCGGAAAGAGCTGCGGCAGCGGCACCAGCGACCAGGCGAACCCACCCACGAGCTGTGCGGCGAGCGGGCAGAAGATGCCCGCGAGCATGCCGAGCCGCGCCGTGAGGAAGAGCCCTGCGGGGATCATCCACGCCGCGGTCACCGTGTTGGCGAGCGCGCAGAGGAGCATCGTGAGCGTGCCCGCGGCCGTGAGGCCCTGCGAGGAGAACGCCGATCCCGCGAGGTAGATGCCGAAGACCACGAGGTTCGAGAGCGTGCAGAGCGCGAGGCACCAGAGCGCCTTGGCCCACCAGGCGCGCCCGAGCGGGAAGCCCAGGCCCAGAAGCCCCCGCATCCGCGTACGAGCGTCCGCCCGCGCGACGCACGCCACCACGAGCGAGAGAGCCACGGGCAGGAAGAGCGCGTACCAGTAGTTCCACGCGCTGAAGATCTGCACGCCCCGGTAGGGCATCGCGCCGAGCAGCGGCATCGGCAGCGCCATGAGCACGGCCAGGCGAACCGGTGCCGCGTGGCGCGACTTCAGGGCCTCGGCGCGCAGGCCCGCGAGCAGGCCGCCTTTCTCGCCCGTCATGCCGCCACCTCCCCGCGTGCTCGTCGCCCTTCCCGGCAGAAGCTCATGAAGAGTTCCTCGAGGTCCTGCCCGGGCCGAAGCGCATCCTCGTAGGCGAGGCGCCCCCCGCAGATGATGCCGATGGTGTCCGCCATCTGCTGCACCTCGGAGAGGATGTGGCTCGAGACGATCACCGTCGTACCCGCCGCCGCGAAGCCGCGGATCTGGTCGCGCAGCTCCTCGATGCCGATGGGGTCGAGGCCGTTGGTGGGCTCGTCGAGCACGAGCAGGCGTGGCCGGGCGATCAGCGCCAGCGCGAGCCCCAGGCGCTGCCGCATGCCCATCGAGAAGCGCCCGGCGCGCTTCTTCCCGGTGTCCGCGAGGTCCACGGCGGCGAGCACCTCATCTATGCGGCTCTCGGGAAGGCCCAGCAGCGTGGTGCGCACGCGCAGGTTCTCGCGCGCGGTGAGGTTGGGGTAGAGCGGCGCCTCCTCGATGAGGCTGCCGATTGCGTAGAGGTCCTCGCGGCGCCAGGCGTGCCCGGCAAAGAGGATCTCCCCGGCCGTCGGCCGCAGCATCCCGCAGATCATCTTGAGCGTTGTCGACTTGCCGGCGCCGTTGGGGCCGAGCAGCCCGTACACCTCGCCCTCGCGGATATGAAGGCTCACGTCGGCCACGGCGTCCTGCGCCTGGTCGCCGCGGCCGAAGCGCTTGGTGAGCCCGCGCGTCTCGAGCATGTAACCCATGGGTTTATCCTTTCTCTTCCGGGCGCGCGGCCCGATTCACCATGCCCGCGCGTCTTACCTTTCGGGTTCACCATTCATGGTGGGGCGCGTTTCTAACGAAGCCGTAACGGCCGATGGGCTCTTTTGATGCCAGCCAATCTCGACCCGCACGCATTTGCTTAAAGCAACAACTTTCCCGATCGATGTAATCACCGAATCAAAACGTGTACACCAGCCACCAAAGATGCCGAAAAATGTCGCTTTTGGAGGCTGATGTACACAAATGCAGAATCCATCGCAGCCCAGAGGCGCCCTCCACATGTCTGGACTCTCTATGCTTACGCTGGATAGACATCGCCGGAACGGGTATAGTATCGAAAGTTTTGTCGTTAACCAGCGGGGGAGTCCTGTGGGCATCAAAAAGAAGATCAAAAAGGAGCTTATCGGCACTTCCGATTACCCGTCGAATAAGATCTTTACGATCTCCAATTTCATTACCTTTACGCGCCTGATCCTCACCCTGGTATTTCTGTACCTGTTTGTGACGGATAACAACCGCGTCATCGCCATCGTTATCTACGCCGTTGCCGCCTCCACCGACTGGATGGACGGTCAGATTGCCCGCATGACTAAGACGGTCTCGTGGCTCGGCAAGGTCATGGATCCCATTTGCGACCGCGCGCTGCTGTTCACCGGCGTGCTGGGACTGGTGGTTCGCGGAGAGCTGCCAATCTGGGTCTGCGTGCTCATTATTAGCCGCGATATCTATCTGGGCATCGGCACGCTTATCGTGCGTCATTATCACCGTCGCCCCATCGATGTCGTCTTTCCCGGAAAGATTGCCACCGCGCTGCTCATGACCGGCTTCTCACTCATGCTGCTCGGTTTCCCCGTTATTGACGGCCTGCATCTTTTACCTTCAACCCTTAAGGCCTTCCCGGGCCTCAACGGAAGCTCGGTGCCACTCGGCATCTTCTTTGTGTACGGCGGCGTGATCTTCTCCATGCTCACGGCTGTCATCTACTCCATTAAGGGCGGAGTGGCCATTAAACAGGCTCTCGCGCATCCCGAGGACGAGGACATCGACTTTCTGAACCCTGAAATCGAAGACTGATTCGTTGGGGTATGATTACGTACGGTTCATTATTTGCGGCACGTCCGCGATAAGTTAGGGGTTGTCATGGACAACATGGTTAACAATATGCCTCAGAATGATAAGACTGCTGACGCTACCTGCGTATTCCGCGTGCCTTCAAGCGACGTCACCGTTCCCGACCTCATGGCCAACGTGCGCATCACCGCCCCCGTTCTGTCCATCGTCAAGGGTCCGCAGACGGGTGCCGCTTTTGAGCTCGAGGACGACGTGACCACCATCGGCCGCGATCCCGCGAACGGCATCTTCCTCAACGACATGACTGTTTCGCGCAGCCACGCGCGCATTATTCGCGAGGGCCTCGGCGCTCGCATCGAAGACCTGGGCTCGCTCAATGGCACCTGGGTCGACGGTGCCATCGTCAATGCAGCCCCGTTGCACGACGGTTCTTCCGTTCAGATCGGTACGTTTACGCTCATCTACCACGAGAGCACGCCGGAGCGCATCGAAACCGGTGAGTAGGGCATGGCCGAACGCAACTATCTGAGTATCGGCCAAGTCGTCAACCTACTTCGAGGCGCATACCCCGATCTTTCGAACTCAAAAATTAGATTTCTAGAGGATGAGGGGCTCATTACCCCTCATCGTACGCCAAAGGGATACCGTCAGTACTCCAAGGAGGACGTTGATCGCCTGGAGGTCATCCTGCACTTGCAGAAGACCCGCTACATGCCGCTCAACGTGATTAAGCAGCGCTTGGAAAACGCCACGGACCTGTCAACGCTCGCCTACGAGGTGGGCTTGCTGTCCGATGTTCCGCTCAAGACGGAGCCCAAGGAGACTAAGCAAAAGCTGCATCCCATCGAGACCATTCCCGATATGCTGGGCGTCGAGATTTCGTTTATCCGCTCGCTCGCCGAGAACGACCTCATTCGCATCATCAAGAGTCCGCAGAATCGTGAGCTCGTCGATGGTCGCGATTTCCCGATCATCCGCTACTGCTCCGAGCTGTCACGCTTCCATATCGAGCCGCGCAACCTGCGTCAGTACGTGTCTTCCGCCAACCGCGAGTCCTCGATGTTTGAGCAGGTGCTCGTGAGCATGCTCGGCATGGACACCTCCGATGACGAGCGCGACGCCAAGCTCGAGCGTGCGTTTAAGAAGCTTCACGACCTGACGGAGGGCGTGCACACCGCGCTGCTCAAGAACCGCGTTTTTGAGTCGCTCAACGCCGTGGTCGAGGACGCTGACATCGATGCACTCGATGAGGAAATCACTCGCTCCGAGTCCACCAACGCCAAAAACGAAGAGATAGCCGCGCCGGCTTCGCACGAGGATTCTCTCGTAAAGCCGCTCAAGGTCGTCGCCCCTTCACACTCCGGCACCGCCACCGCGGGCAAATAACAGCTGCCGCTTATCCGGCAACCCATTGAAAGGTCATACAATGTACGACTTCGAATCTCAAATCGTCGACATCCCCGACTATCCCGAGCCCGGAGTCATCTTTAAAGACATCACGCCGCTCTTTGGCAATCCCGAGGCGCTCAAAGCCATGACCGATGCCCTCGCCGAGCACTTTGCCGGCATGGGAATCACCAAGGTCGTGGGTCCCGAGGCTCGCGGCTTTATGGTTGGCGTACCGGTGGCTGTAGCCCTTGGCGCCGGCTTTGTTCCCGCACGTAAACCGGGCAAGCTGCCGCGCGAGACCGTGAGCCAGAGCTACGAGCTCGAGTACGGCACCGATTCAATTGAGATCCATGCCGACGCTATCAGCTCTAAAGATACCGTGTTGATTCTGGACGACTTGGTCGCGACGGGCGGAACCGTCGAGGCAACAGGTAAACTGGTGCGAGATATGGGCGCAAAGCTTGTGGGCTACGGGTGTATCCTTGAGCTTGCGTTTCTTAACCCGCGCGAGAAGCTCACGCCGTCTGATGACGATGTAGAGCTCTTTAGCCTGGTGACGGTGGACTAGCCGTTACCCTTAGTTACTGGAAAGGAAGCTACATGCGCACAGCAAACACGCACAAAAACATGGCACGCTGCGCTGCTACGGCAACCCTCGCTTGTGTTTTGGGCTTGGGCCTCGCGGCTCCTGCCTACGCCGATACCGCATCCGACCTTGCCGCTGCTCGTACGAAGCTCGAGCAGATCGGTACCCAAACCCAGCAGATTTACGATGAGCTCGCCACGCAGACGCAGGCGCTCGATCAGACTGCTGGCGAGATCACGCAAAAGCAGCAGGAGATTGCTGACGGTCAGGCCAAGCTCTCGACCTATGTCGCCGGCGAGTACAAGACCGGCGGTCTGAGCCTGCTTCAGGTTCTAACGGGCGTTGACGACCTGAGCGATATGCTCAACCGTCTGTTCTACTACGGCAAAGTTTCCGATAAGCAGGCTCAGACCATTCAAGAGGTCAAGGAGCTTAAGCAGCAGCTCACCGATAAGCAGGTCGAGCAGGAAAAGAACGTCGCCGCTACGCAGAAAAAGGTCGACGAGCTTAACGCCCAGCAGGCTGAAGCCCAGAACGTCGTAAACTCCCTGGATTCGCAGCTGCAGGCCGAGCTTGCCGCCGAGGCCGAGGCCAACGCCGCGCTGCAGGCCGGCATCAACGCCAGCACCGGCGAGAAGGCCACGGTGAGCAACGAGACTGCCGGTACGACCGAGAACACCAACAACGGTGGCCAGACCAGCAATAACAACAACCAGGGCGGCAACACTCCGGCTCCTACGCCGGCACCTGCTCCGACGCCGCAGCCCTCCACGCCTGCTCCGGCTCCGACGCCTTCTGCTCCGAGCCAGTCCGTCGACGGCGGTTCTGTTGTCTCGCGTGCATACAGCAAGCTTGGTTGCGCCTATTCCTGGGGCGGAATTGGCCCGAACAGCTTCGACTGCTCTGGTTTTGTAAGCTATTGCCTTACTGGTCGCTATTGCCGCCTGGGCACCACGGGCACCTTTATGGGCTGGACGCGTGTGTCCGATCCGCAGCCCGGTGACGTTGTAGTCAACTCGTACCACACCGGCATTTACATCGGTGGTGGTCAGATGATTCATGCTTCTGACTACAACACGGGTGTTATCATCAGCTCCGTTGCCGCCGGCATGAACAACAACTACATTTTCGTGCGCTACTAAGTATTCAGATAAAGCAAACGGATATGGACCTCGTGGCTTTGAGTCATGGGGTCCATTCTTTTGCCTTTAGTGCAGTCCGCTATCTAGTTTTGAATACTAGATAGCGGCCCAATCGGTCTGCAAGATGGCTATAATTGAATGGGAACGATTAGAAAGGACCCTCTATGAGCTGGGCACTTATCTCCGATTCAAGCTGCAACCTCCGCGATTGGCAACCGACCGCGCCCCATACCACCTTTGCATTTGCGCCCCTCAAAATTCGAGTGGGGGAGCATGAATTCGTCGATGACCTTTCGCTCGATGTTCATGAGCTCAACTGCGCTGTTCAGGCGGAGACGAACGCTTCTTCGAGCGCTTGTCCCAGCGTAGGGGAGTGGGCCGAGCTCTTCAAATTGGCAGACAAGACCATCTGCATGCCGATCTCTGAGGGCGTGTCGGGCAGCTACAACGCGGCAGCCACGGCTCGCGATATGGTTCTTGCCGAGGAGCCCGACCGACAGATTCATCTAGTCAATTCACGCGCAGCTGGCGGCAAAATGGACCTCATTTTCTTGCTGTTCGACCGCTATCTTGCAAGCAATCCGAATGTCTCATTCGAGGATGCTTGCGCATACTTCGATAGCCTTGAACAGAACAGCAAAATCCTCTTCAGTTTGTGCAATTACGAAAACCTCGCCAAAGCCGGACGTATCCCTAAGGCAGCCGGCGTCATTGCCAACAAGCTCAATATCCGTATTTTGGGCACAGCGAGTGAGGCCGGTAAAATCGAACTCGTCGGGCACACGCGTGGCGAAAAGAAGATGCTCAACAAGATCATCGACACTATGGAAGCCGAGGGCTTTACGGGCGGTGAGGTCGTCATAGATCACGTTGAGAACGAAGCTGGAGCCCAGGCGCTCACTGACCGCATAGTCGAGCATTGGCCCGGCTCCAAGACCATCATCATGCCCTGCAACGGCCTGGATTCCTATTACGCCGAGATGCACGGCCTCATCATCGGCTACGGCATGGGCGTAGCTTCGGGCAAATAAAGTCCAACCAAGCAAAAATACGGGCGGGACAAAGCGACAGATGGCTCTTTGTCCCGCCCGTTTTATACGTCGGCTAGCTATTAAACCCGTTGAACTTGAGATAGCTCATCAAGTAAGCCTTCGAAACGAAGGACGATACCGCGCTACGCACAAGCAGCGACTCACGCGTTACCTGATGCGCCGTATCGGGCACGGGAGTCTGCTCGACGGAAAACGCCGCACGAATCGATGCCTCGAGCTGATCGACCACATAATCAAAGGCCGTCGGGGCATCGTAGCTCAAACGCTGAATGTTAAAGAGTGCCTGCACCGCAGCAATAGGTAGCACCTGCTTAAAGATGCAGATAGCGATCAGGCGGGCAATCTGCTCGCGGCCATATTGCTTTTTGACCGGAGCAGGCACTAGGCCGACCTTTACGTAGTTATTGATCATCGATGGCGTAATGATAGGCTGCTCAACGCAAATGGACAGCGGCTCCATCCAAAGCGCAACATACTCAATAACCTGGTCGCGGTAGAGTGTCACATTGGGCAACTGGTCATAGCGCGGCAGACTCAACGTATTGAGTTTGCGCACGATATCGGACTGAATAAATGCATCGGGCAGCACAGTGGGCTGAATATCCTCAGGCTTAATGCTGACCGACGAATCGGACATCGGGATAACGCGTTTGGCGTGGTTCATAAGGATCCTCCGTTCATTAGCTATATTGTATTCTAGGTTATCTAGTTTTGCATACTATATAACCGGAAAGTAAAAGTGGTTGGACAGCACATTGATACACCGTCCAACCACTTTGTTAAAAGACAACAACCTTACATAAGATATATTATCGTACTTATCCGTGGAGAAATGCGTATGCTCTGGTTGCCGCTATGGCTCCATCAGAAACGGCGGTCACAACCTGACGTAAAAGCTTGGAACGGATGTCGCCAGCGGCAAATAGACCTGGCGTGCGGGTCGCCATGGATTCATCAGTCAGAATGCCGCCATCAGGCGCCAGATCGACTAGATGCTCAACAAGCTCGGTATGGGGTTGCGTCCCGGTAAAGACAAAGATACCAAACGAGCCGGGCTCAAATGAATCGGTATGAGTCTCACCGGATGCATTGTCCTTAAAGGTAATCGTCGTTGGCATGGCTTCGCCCGAGAGCTCCACAATACTAGTTTGGTACCTAACTGAAATATTATCTTTTGCAAGAACTTTTTGAACCACACCATCGGGGGCACGGAACTGATCGCGGCGCAAAACGATGGTCACGCTGCTGGCGATTTCTGACAAGAACAGAGCTTCCTCGCATGCCGAATTGCCACCACCGATTACAAAGACCTGTTTGCCACGGAAGAACATGCCGTCACACGTCGCGCAATACGAAACGCCACGACCGCGATACGTATCCTCGCCAGCGAAACCTGCCGGACGCGGCGTGGCACCCATGCAAGCGATAACACTCCTAGCCGTCGTATCACCAACATCGTGATGAACGGTAAACAATTTGGAGCCGGCATCGTAATCGACACCCGTCACCATGCTCCATTCAACCTGAGCCCCTAGGCCTTCTGCATGTTGTTGGAATCGCTCACCGAGTTCAGCGCCGCTCAGTAGCGGAATGCCCGGATAGTTCTCGACCTCATTGGTTGTGGCGATCTGTCCTCCCGACATGCCCTGCTCAATCACGGTCGTCGTTAGGTTGGCGCGCGCCGCGTAAATGGCTGCAGCATAGCCCGCAGGGCCGCCGCCGATAATAGCAACATCGATCGGCTGATGGGTAGTCATGAAGAGACCTCCTGTCGAAAGATTGGCGTTCTTTGCGCTCATACCCAAATTTACGTGAACATGACACTCATGCACTACAATGATAAATCGCGTAACAAAGCTGAAGGGGAGTTATCGATGGATCAAATGCAGACGAGCAATAGCGCTCCCCTGCCCATGCAAGCTACTCCCCAACCGGAGCAAATGACCGTTTCACCTGCACAAAAACCCCTAGTAACCATCGTGCACGCATCGGTTGGATCGGGCCACAAAGCCGCCGCCAACGCGATTGCACAAGCATTTGACCTTATCAGCGGCACCAAGGGAATCCCTGAGGATGTTGAGATCGAAGTCCTGGATATCCTCGATTTTGGACGTATTAGGTTCGATGGTAATAAAACAGCAGCTTCGTTTACCGGCGCCACGCGTCCCATATATGACCTAACCTGGCGATACACGTTTACGGGACATCTGCTCTGGGGCGGAGGCACGGCATGGTCACGTATTATGTTCCCTGCCTTCAACGAATATGTCCGCACCCGCAGGCCCATAGCCGTGGTCGCAACACACATCACGGCGGCCAACGTCGCTGTGGGTGCCCGCGTCATCACGGGTATCGATTATCCCGTCATCTGCGTACCAACAGACTATGAAGTCGAAGGCTTTTGGCCCCACAAGGACACCGATCTGTTCTGCGTAGCCAACGAATTTATGGCCGAGACACTTCGCCCCCGTAAAGTTCCCGAGACCAAAATCCGCATTACAGGCATCCCCATTCGCGCCGGGTTTGATACGGACTACAATCGCGAGGAAGAACTCGAGAAGTTCAATCTCCCCGCTGACAAGACCGTTGTGTTGGTGATGGCCGGTGCCAGTTTGCCTCAACCGTACGTTCGCTTTCGCGCGGAGATGGACCGCACACTCCCCTTCCTGCGCAGCTTCGAGGACATGCACTTTGTCTTTTTGCCGGGCAAGGATGAGGAATACGCCACCCGCCTCAAGACGCTCTTCGACGCCATGAAGCTCGAAAACGTCACGGTTCTGGACTACGTGGACGATATGGCAGCCCTCATGCACGGCTGCGACCTGGCAATCCTCAAATCGGGCGGACTCACCGTCACCGAATGCCTATGCGCGCATCTGCCGATGATCCTGCTGGGCAAATCATATGGTCAAGAAAAGGCCAACACCACCATGCTCACCGGAATGGGCGCCAGCATGCATGTCACCACCGCACGAGAACTCATCGTAACCCTGCGCCATCTGCACGATCATCCCGAATCACTCAAAGCCCTACTCATCAACGGCGAAGTACTACGCCGCCCCCACGCAGCCGAAGATATAGCCATCGCAACCATGGAGCTCGTAGGCAAACCCCAAAAGCGCAAACGAGCCTTCTGCCGCTTCTACTGGGGCGGAAAACCCGCGCATATCCGCTAGCATTGGACTGTCCGCTTACCTGTGGGAGGCCCCTATATATCATCCCATGCTCAAACATTCTCGCTGCGCTGCGAAACTGCGCGTGGGACGATATATAGGGGCCTCCCACAGGTAAGCTGCGTTAACGTACTAGCGGCTATACCAGATTCCCCACCAGTAGAATCTGAAAAGGGGAACCAGAAAATATAAATACAGTAAGTCGATGCGACAAAGGAGGCGTCCCTTTATCGCATCGACTTACTAGAAAAGTAAATATTGTTTCAAGCGAGTAGCCTCCCGCCCGGGGCTTACCTATATCGTTCCACGCGCAGTTTCGCAGCGAGCGAAGCGACGCGAGAATGTTTGAGCATGGAATGATATAGGTAAGCCCCGGGCGGGAGGGATACGAGTACCCCTAGGCGACGCCGCTGGAGCCGAAGCCTCCGTTGCCTCGGTCGGTTTTGTCTAGTTCGTCTACCTCTATGAGGTTGACCGTGGGGACTTCTTGGATGACGAGTTGGGCTATGCGGTCGCCTTTGTTGATTTGGATGTTGTTGGAGGGGTCCAGGTTGATGAGGATAACCTTGAGTTCTCCTCGGTAGTGGGCGTCGATGAGGCCCGGCGTGTTAACTATAGACAGGCCCTGCTTGATGGCCAAGCCGCTGCGGGGCTGGACGAAGCCGGCGTAGCCATCGGGCAAGGCGATGGCCAGCCCAGTAGAGACCAGACGACGTTCGAAGGGCTTCAGGACGCAGTCCTCGTTGGAGCGCAAATCCAAGCCGGCATCGGTGGGATGGGCGTATTTGGGAAGCTCGACGGTGGGGTCGAGACGCTTTATGTTGACGGTAATGTTGGACATGGAATCACCTTAGCTTGTCGAGCTCTTGCAGAAACTCATCGACGTCTTTGAAATCGCGGTAGACCGAGGCAAAGCGGATGTAGGCCACCTTGTCGATCTTGGCCAAGCGCTTGAGCACCATGTCACCCAACTCATGGGACGTGACGGCCGTCAGCGTGCGAGAGCGCAGCTCGACCTCGATGTCGTCGATAATCTCATTGAGCTTCTTAGTATCGATATCACGCTTGATGGTGGCGCGCATCAAGCCGACGAGCAGCTTATTGCGATCGAACCGCTGCTTGGTTCCGTCTGACTTAATGACCTCGATTGGGTCTTCGCATCGCTCAAACGTTGTAAAGCGATAGTTACACGAACAACATTCGCGACGGCGCTTAATGGTGTTATTTGACTCCTGCATACGGGAATCAACGACGCGGGTATGTGCCTTGCCACATTTGGGACAGCGCATGGTACCTCCTCTTAAACGATAACAAGGGTACCATGCGCAGCGCGATAATGATTACGAACGAGCAGGAACCTTAAGATGCGCACCGGCGGCGAGCGAACCATGCTCCAGATGATTGACGTTACGGATCATGTCGGAAGTCTCTTGCGTGGAAAGGCCTTCGATAGGATATTCCTCGGCAAGCGACCAAAGAGAATCACCAGGCTGAACGCGAATAGTCTCGTAGGTAACGTTGGAAACGGACTCGGCATACGCGGCGTGACGAGCGCTAAAGACCGACGTAGCGAGGACAACGAAGAGCGTAAGCGCAACGGCAACGGCGACAATCGTCGGAACCTTCAGGGCAACGCGGGCCGGCGCAACTACAGCCTGCTGATTGCGAGCAGACTTTACGGTCAAAGGCTGAAAGCCGGAGCGGCCACCCTGAACAACCGTAAAAGTGGGTTCTGCAGGCGTCTCGAGTTTAAGGGCAAGGTTTCCCTGGACCATATTCGTTGCGTTCATCATGTTCTCCTCTCGCGTGTTTTGCTGAGAACAGTTTTATCAAGCCGCGCGGACAAAAATGTCTAGCGCGAGAACGAATGTTCGGTTATTATTATCTTCGAACAGTTGTTCCTGTCAAGCAAAATTCGAACATTTGTTTGACATGGGTAGAGAGGATGCCCTGATGGCTCGCAAAATTACCAAGCGTCAGCAGCAAATTTACGACTTCATCAAGGAATATCAGCAGGAGAAGGGTTATCCGCCCAGTGTGCGCGAGATGGCATCTGCCCTGGGCCTTTCCTCCCCCAGCACCGTGCACGCCCACTTATCTGCCTTGGAGGCGCGCGGGCTGCTCAAGCGCGATGCCACCAAACCGCGCGCCCTGGAACTCTTTAACGAGGACGGCTCCTCTGTCTCAATTTCTAAATCTGACGAGCCCACCGCACCTCGCGGAACGGTCTCGCTACCGCTCGTTGGTCGCGTCGCGGCTGGGATTCCCATTCTGGCCGAGCAGAATATCGAAGACACTTTTACTATCCCGACCGAAATCGCCACTGATCAGGGTTCCTTTATCCTTGAGGTGCATGGGAGCTCAATGATCAATGTCGGCATCTTCAATGGCGATTACATCATCGTCCGTGAACAAAAGAGTGCCATGAACGGCGAAATCGTCGTGGCCATGATTGATGGTTCAGCGACCGTCAAGACGTTCTACAAGGAGCAGGGACGCGTACGCCTACAGCCTGAGAATGACACCATGGAGCCTATCTATGCAACAAATCCCGTTATTTTGGGCAAAGTCGTCGGCTTGATGCGCCGGTTCTCGTAATGCAAAAACGCATCACCATCTTTGATACCGTCCGCGGGTTTACGATGATTTCAATGGCAGGTTTTCACGCTTGCTACGATCTCGCCTACCTGTACGGTTGGGATATGCCCTGGTTTACCCAGACTGTCTTTCAAGACATCTGGCGCGCCAGCATCAGCTGGGTATTCTTGTTTATCGCGGGTTGGATGTGCACTCTTTCGCGCAACAATATCAAACGTGCCGCCAAATACGCCTTAGCAGCACTCGTCGTCTGGCTGGCAACAACACTTGTCTCAGTCGATGATTCGGTTAATTTTGGCATCATCTACTGCATGGCCGCATGTACCGGCATCGTGGCGTTGACCGATCCCGTCCTTAAAAAGATATCAGACACTATGACCCAATCCGAGGGCACTAAAAAGATAGGAGCCCCCGCTCGTGACCGCGGGTCGGGGCTGCGACAATGATGTTGAAGTGCCATAGGCGCAGCCGCGCCGCAACGAGGT
>CABUXL010000043.1 GCA_902495525.1 uncultured Collinsella sp. | reverse complement strand
GGGCGCCGGCATGAGCGGCATCGCCCTCGTTCTGCACGAGCGCGGTTATGCCGTTACCGGCTCCGACCTTAAGACGTCACGTTATATCCGCCAGCTTACCCGCGCTGGTGTGAAGGTGCATGTGGGCCATGAGGCCGCCACGATCGACGAGGTCAAGCCCGACGTGGTTGTTGTCTCCACCGCTATTCCGGAGTCCAACCCTGAGCTCGTGCGCGCTCGCGAGCTGGGCATTCCCGTGTGGCCTCGTGCCAAGATGCTCTCTGCATTGGGCCACGGGTACACCACCGTCGCTGTTGCCGGCACGCATGGCAAGACCACCACGTCTTCGATGTGCGCCACCATGCTCGACCGCATGGGTCTGGATCCGAGCTTCTTGATCGGTGGCATCGTCGAGGGCTATGACACGAACGGCAAGAACGGCTCGGGCGACTACTTTGTCGCCGAGGCCGACGAGTCCGACAGCTCCTTCCTGTTCCTGAACCCCAACGTAGTCATTGTGACCAACGTCGAGGCCGACCACCTCGATCACTACTCGGGTATCGAGGAGATCGAGGCAACTTTCGCCAAATTCATGAGCCTGGTGGGCGAGGACGGCACCGTCATCGTCTGCGGTGAGGACCCGCATCTGGTCGAGCTCGCCAAGTCGACGGGCCGTCACGTGCTTTCCTACGGCTTTGCCGAGAGCAACGACATCGTCTGCATGCACCCGGATGTCAAGGGCATCCAGAGTGACTTTATCGTTCGCTTTGAGGACGGCACTGAGCACGCTGTGGAGATCAAGAGCAATCCCGGTCGCCACAACATGCTCAACGCCACGGCCGTGCTCACCGTCGCCCATGTCCTGGGCCTTGACATCGACGCCGCCGCCAAGGCGCTCTCGAGCTTTGAAGGCGTCCGCCGTCGCTTTACCCACGTGGGCGATATCGATGGCATCACCGTGGTCGATGATTACGGCCATCACCCCACCGAGATCAAGGCGACGCTTGCTGCCGCTTCGTCGCTGGGTTACAAGCACGTCGACGTCGTGTTCCAGCCGCACCGCTATTCGCGCCTGCAGGCCCTGCGCGACGACTTTGCCGATGCATTTGCCAATGCCGATAAACTGCTGCTGATTGATGTGTTCTCGGCTGGCGAAATGCCCATTCCGGGTGTCACCTCTAAGATGCTCGCCGATACCGTGCGCGCCAAGCATCCTGGCAAGGAGGTCGTGTACTGCTCCAGCCGTCTTGAGCTCAATCAGGAGCTCGAGCAGATGGTGGGCGAGAGCGACCTGCTGCTCACCATGGGTGCCGGCGACGTTACGACCGTCGGCCCCGAGTTCATTGAGTATCTGACTGCCAAGAAAGACGCTTAAGTCTAATGGGTCTGTTTAACGCCGTCATGGCGCTCTCGGGCATGATCGACACGGATGTGATCGAGGACGAGCGCCTTGCGCGTCATACGAGCTATCGTATCGGCGGCAAGGCCGACCTCTTTGTGACGTGCCATAGCTATCATGCCCTCCGTCGCGCCGTGGCGGTGCTCGATCGCGAGCAGGTGCCGTGGGTCATCATCGGCAAGGGCTCCAATCTGCTGGTTGCCGATGGCGGTTATCGCGGTGCCGTCATTTCGCTCGGACGTGAGTTTCAGCGCACGGTTGTTGCCGATGACGGTTGTACGCTGACGGTCGGTGCGGGCGTGATGTTTGCGCGCCTGGTCAACGATGCCCTGTCGCGTAGCCTTTCGGGCCTTGAGTTTGCCGTTGGCATCCCTGGTTCGGTCGGCGGTGCGATATCTATGAATGCCGGCACACGGACCGAGTGGATTGGCTCGCTGGTTGAGGATGTCGTAACGTTTGACCCGGCATCCGGTATCAAGCATTATGCGGGGTCCGAGATCACTTGGGGCTACCGCGAATGTAGCCTTCCCCGCAATGAGATCATCCTCGAGTGCGTGTTCAAGCTTAAACCGGCGCCCAAGGCCGACATTCGCGAGCGCATGGAGCGGTACCTTACGAGGCGCAAGCGTACACAGCCCATGGGTCGCGCATCCTGCGGGTCGGTCTTTCGCAATCCGCCCGATGCGAGTGTGGGCAAGCTTATCGAGGATTGTGGATTAAAGGGTTTTTCGATTGGCGGCGCGGAAGTTTCGCCCGTTCACGCTAATTTTATCGTTAATAACGGAACTGCCTCGGCCGATGACGTTGCCGCGGTTATCAGACATGTGCACGGAAAGGTGAGGGAGGCGTATGGCATCGAGCTCAGACCGGAAGTTAAATTCCTCGGCTTCTAGAGCATCGAAACCCACCTTCCGCCGCGCCGGAGGGCGTTCCGGCGCGCCTGCCAAACCTCAACGCAATACCGTCGCGCACTCTAAGTCTGTCGGGCATGCTCGACAGACCAGTCGACCGGTCGTCGGCTCGCAGCTCGGTAATCGTCCGGCCGCAAAAAAGTCCTCGCGTCCCTCGGTGACGTCAAAGCCTGTTATGGGCGCCAAGCCTGCCCGTCCCATGGCAACTCCCAAGCCCTCGACGGGAACTAAAGCGGCGCGTCCAGGTCGCACGCTGGGCGCATCGAAACCGCGCTCGCTGACATCGGTGCCGGCTACCGCCAAGAAGCCTTCGAGTAAAAAAGGTTTCAACCCGTTATCTTCACTTGGAGCGATGGCAAATAAAACATCAGACGCCGCTTCTGTCGTTACCGGCAAAGGCAAAATCGTGGGCGGCGTTCTGGCCGTCTTGGCCGTGCTCGTCGTCGTTGCCATCGTGGTGATCAACTCTGGATTGTTTACTGCCACTGATATTCAGATTCAAGGCAGCGAGCATGTGACGAAGCACGATGCTATCCAGCTGATCGACTTGCCCGAGGGAACGTCGCTTTTTAACGTCGATCCCGACCAGATTATCGAGGATCTCAAGCAGAACCCGTGGGTCTCGGGCGTGGATGTCCAGCGCCAGTTTCCCCATACGCTTATCATCACGCCGACGGAGCGTAAAGTTATCGCCATTGCGTATATCAGCTCCGACGACCTTGCCTGGGCTATCGGAGACGATGACACTTGGATCGCCCCGCTGTCGACGTCGGTCGAAGTGGACGACCAGGGCAACGTCATCACGACAGGGCAGGGCTCAAATACCTTGACCGGAATCGATGCCGCGCTGGCGCTCGCCAAGCATTATGGCGCGGTGTTGTTGACTGATGTCTCGGCGGATGTCGCTCCGGTTTCCGGCCAGGCGGTGAGCTCCAAGGCCGTTAAGGCTGGCTTGGATTATGTGCGTGGTTTTTCGAGCGAGTTCTTGGGACAAGTCAAGGATATTTCCACGCCTTCGGTCGAAGCCATCTCGGCAAACCTCAATAACGGCATTGAGGTGTCGCTGGGCGATTCGAACGATATCGTCAAGAAGGAGCGCGTAGTCACCAAGCTGCTTTCGCAGGTAGAGGGCGTAACGTATATCAATGTGCGCTCTCCGGGTAACTATACATTTAGGAACGCTCCGACCTCGTAGCGCAGGTTGATGCTTTGTTGAGGGGCCATACCACGCCGTTTATCTGGTTTGTTTGGTTTTCACGGTCAATTATTTGACTGATACGTTCATAATGTGCAAACATAATACGGTTTACCTTTGCATTTACTTTCAACCTGAAGGTTAATGTGCGCAGGGGTCGACCCATGCTATGGCTATAACCTTTGTTCGGAGGACCGACATGCACGAGACAGAGATCAACAACTACCTTGCCGTCATTAAGGTGGTCGGCGTCGGCGGCGGCGGTACCAACGCGGTCAATCGAATGATCGAAGAGGGCATCCGCGGCGTCGAGTTTGTTGCCATCAACACCGATGCTCAGGCACTCGCGATCTCTGATGCCGATATCAAGGTGCACATCGGCACCGACCTTACCCGCGGCCTGGGCGCCGGCGCCAACCCCGAGGTTGGCCGCAAGGCTGCCGATGAGTCCCGCGACGACATTGCCGAGGCGCTCGCTGGCGCCGACATGGTGTTCATCACCTGCGGCGAGGGCGGTGGCACCGGTACCGGCGCTGCTCCCATCGTTGCCGATATCGCGATGAACGAGGTCGGTGCGCTGACCGTCGCCGTCGTGACCAAGCCCTTCACCTTCGAGGGCCGCAAGCGCAAGAAGAGCGCCGAGGAGGGCATTAAGACCCTCTCCGATTGCGTCGACACCATGATCGTCATCCCTAACGATAAGCTGCTCGACATCGCCGAGAAGAAGACCACCATGCTCGAGGCCTTCGCGATTGCCGATGGTGTCCTTTCCCAGGGCACCCAGGGCATCACCGACCTCATCACCGTCCCCGGTATCATCAACCTGGACTTCGCCGATGTTAAGACCATCATGAAGCAGGCCGGTACCGCCATGATGGGTATCGGTACCTCTTCTGGGGATACCCGTGCCGTCGATGCTGCCCAGCAGGCCATCTCCAGCCCGCTGCTCGAGAGCTCCATCGATGGTGCCACGCGCGTGCTGCTCTCCATCGCCGGTTCCAAGGACCTGGGCATCCAAGAGATCAGCGACGCCGCCGACGTTGTCGCCAATGCCGTCGATCCCGAGGCCAACATCATCTTCGGTACCGTTGTCGACGAGTCCCTGGGCGACCAGGTGCGTATCACCGTCATCGCTACGGGCTTCTCCGACTCCAACGTCAACCGCCAGGACGAGCTCTTTGCTGCTCAGCAGTCTCAGAGCAAGGCCGCTGCCTCCGCTGAGCCGCAACGCACCGCTCCGGCCACCAGTCCGGCTCAGGCCGCTCCGACCCGCAACGTTGGTGGCACCGAGCTTCCTAACTTCGGCAACGATCAGTTCGAGCTTCCCGACTTCCTGAAGCGCGGTAGCTTCTAAGTCATTCTTTGCATTGTTGTGCACAGGGGCGTGTCCGTATGGACGCGCCCTTTTTATTTCGACTTTGTAAACTAGAACCTCCAATCTCCTTACGTTCCCTTTACGATTGCCTCCAGTGCAGCAGGTATCCTTTAAAGAAGTATGACAGCCGTATAAACGCGGGCTGTAGCGGCGACGCCGCGTACTTGTGTTATTAGGAGGCTTTAGTATGTCAGCACGTGCGGACAACGTTTCGCGTGTCGACCATGATGGAGTTACGTTGGTGGAAGGCGCGACATCCGATGTTCGCTTTGCCTTCACCGAGCGTGCCGGTGGCGTTTCCGAAGATGCGTACTCCTCACTCAACTTGGGCTCGCATGTTGGCGATGACCCCTTTGCTGTTCAAGAAAATCGTCGTCGCGCGCTCGAGGCTATGGGTGCCGCCGAGTGCGAGCACAACCTGCTCGTTCCCAATCAGGTCCATGGTGACCATATCGTTGCGGTGACCTCGAACGGCGCCGATGACCTTGAGGACGTCCGCGAGCAGATTGCCGAGGGCTGCGATGCCATCGTCTGTACGGCGCATAACGTGCCCGTGCTGCTCTGCTTTGCCGACTGCGTTCCCGTGGTGCTGGTGGCCCCTGGCGGATTTGCCGTGGTGCACTCCGGTTGGAAGGGCACGATTGCACGTATTTCCGCCAAGGCGTGCCAGGCGCTTTGCGATGCTGCCGGCTGCGATGCGAGCGACGTTTCCGCCTATATCGGCCCCCATATCTTGGGTGACGAATATGAGGTATCCCAGGAACTCATGGATCGCTTTGCCGCCGAGTTCTCGTGCATCGATGCGAGCACCTCTCGCATGCTCAATCTTTCCGCTGCCATTTGCGAGGCGCTGGTAGATGTCGGTGTCGACGCGGATAATATCGTGGATACCCAGCTTTCGACTGTGCGTCAGAACGACCGCTTTTATTCCTACCGTAACGAGAACGGCACCTGTGGGCGCCATGCTGCGATCGGCGTGATGCTATGAGAAAGATCGTATCGGTCCTGAGCGCCGCTGTGCTTACGCTTACGCTGTGCGCCTGTTCTTCGGGATCTTCTACCTCTTCCATTACCGTCGCTGGCTCCACGACCTGCCTTCCTATCGCCGAGATTGCGGCCGAGGGCTTTAAGGAGGAGACCGGCATCGACGTGCTCGTTTCCGGTTTGGGTTCTTCCGCTGGCATCGAGGCCGTCAGCGCCGGCACGGCCGATATCGCCAGCTCCTCCCGTGGACTCAATGCCGACGAACTGGATCTGGGCCTGACTCCCATCGTCATTGCCCACGACGGTATTGCGGTCATCGTGAACGACGATAACCCCGTCGATAACCTCTCGACCGAGCAGCTCCGCGATATCTACGCCGGCAAGATTACCAATTGGAAAGAGGTCGGTGGCGAGGACCTGAGGATTCAGGTTATCAACCGAGATGAGGCGTCCGGCACGCGTGAGGCCTTCCGCACCATCGTGATGGACGGCACCCCGTTCGATCGCCGCTCGGCCGTTCTTTCGGGCACGGGCCAGGTGCGCGACGTGGTATCTCGTTCGCGCGGTGCCATTGGCTACATTTCGCTGGGCTTCGTCGATAGCCTCAACGCCAAGACCTCGGTCAAGGCCGTCTCGGTCAATCATGTTGAGGCGTCCGAGAAGACGGTCGCGAGCGGCGGCTATCCCATCTCACGCGACCTTTACTTCTTTGTGAAGGGTGCGCCTTCGCAGCAGGCGCAGGATTACATCGACTATGTGACGTCCGAAAAGATGGACAAGCAGATTCGCGAGGCGGGCTTTATTCCCGTCACCAACGACGAGAAGGGGAGTGAGTAGCATGGAAGCACAGGAAAACTCCCAGACTGAGCAGAATGTTCAGACGCCCAAGAAGCGCGAGCTGGCGCTCGTATCGCACAGTACCTATATCAAGGAGAAGGCGCTGCAGTGGATCTTCTTTGCCTGCGCGTTCTTGGCGGTCGTTACCGTCATCCTGATTTTTGTCTTTACCACGTACTCGGCGCTGCCCGTCTTTACTGACATCGGTCTGGCGGACTTCTTTAGCTTTACGTGGGCGCCTTCCGAGGGCCACTACGGCATCTTGTCGCTGCTTGCCGGCTCGGGTCTGGTGACCGTCGGTGCGCTCGCCATGGGCGTGCCGCTGGGCGTGGGTACGGCCGTTTACCTGGTTGAGATTGCCAGCAAGCGCGTGCGCAAGCTCATCAGCCCCGCCGTTGACCTGCTGGCGGGCATACCCTCCATCATCTACGGCTTCTTTGGCATGATCATCATCCGCCCGTTTATCGCACAACTGACCGGCGGCCTTGGTTTTGGTGCGCTGACGGCGTGGTTTGTGCTCGCCATCATGATCGTCCCTACCATCACGACGCTTACCATCGATGCCCTCAATTCCATTCCCATGGGCATTCGCGAGGCATCGTATGCCATGGGTGCTACTAAGTGGCAGACCATCTATAAGGTCGTGCTACCTGCCGCCAAACTGGGTATCGTTGATGCCATCGTGCTGGGTATGGGCCGTGCCATCGGTGAGACCATGGCCGTGCTCATGGTCGTGGGTAACGCTCCGGTTATTCCCGACAGCATTGCGAGCCCCATCTCGACGCTCACGAGCCAGATCGCGCTCGACATGAGCTATTCCTCGGGCCTGCACCGCTCGGCTCTGTTCGGCATGGGCGTGGTCCTGTTTATCATCTCCGCCATGCTGGTGGGCATCGTCCGTCTGATTTCCAAGAAGAAGAGGGGGTAGGCTATGTCCGATTCCGTTGACACGACGGTCGATACGACCTCGTCGCGCGAGCGCATCAAGCGTGCCCTTTCCCACAGTAAGAAGGGCCGTATCAACAAGGACCTGTCAAACAAGATCATGCTCGGCGTGTTCCGCGCCGCGGCCTACATCACCACGCTTGTGCTGGTCGCTATCATTGCCTACGTGGTTGTTAATGGCTTACCGCATATTTCGCTCGACTTTATCTTCGGTTGGCCCCAGGGTGTCAACGCCGAGGGCGGCATTTGGCCTACGATTGTCTCGACCATCTACGTGACGGCGCTCGCCATGCTCATCTGTACGCCGGTCGCTGTGCTGGCAGCCGTCTATCTGGCCGAGTACGCCAAGCAGGGCAAGGTCGTCGAGCTCATCCGTTATGCTGCCGATGCTTTGGCCTCGGTGCCCTCCATCGTTATGGGTCTCTTTGGCTACGCCTTGTTTGTCGAGGCCATGGGCCTGGGCCTTTCGATGGTCTCGGCTGCCCTGGCGCTGGCGCTTCTGATGCTGCCTATCGTCATGCGCACCACCGAGGAGGCTATTCGCGCCGTGCCGCGCTATATCCGTTGGGGCGCATATGGCCTGGGCGCCACCAAGTGGCAGGTTGTCTCCAAGATCGTGCTTCCTTCTGCCTTTGGCCGTATTGCCACGGGCATCGTTCTCGCCATCGGCCGTGCCATTGGCGAGACCGCGGTGGTGCTCTATACCATGGGGCAGGCCATCAATCTACCTATTTCGCCGCTCGATTCCGGCCGCCCCATGACGGTTCACCTGTATCTGCTTGCCAACGACGGCATCAACATGAACGCAGCCTACGGCACCGCGCTCTTGCTGATGGTGATCATTCTGGCCTTCAACCTGTTTGCGCGCTTCCTGTCGCGCAAGCGTCGCTAGTTAAGGAGTCCCATGTCCGTTTATCAGTCCGCTCCCACGTTGGAGCAAGCGGCCATTACGGCCAAGGATTTCAACTTTTGGTACGGTGACTTTCATGCGCTGACGGGGCTTGACCTCAACATCGCCAAAAACGCCATCACCTCCTTCATTGGCCCTTCGGGCTGCGGCAAGTCGACGTTTTTGCGCTGCATCAACCGCATGAATGACCTGATCGAGGGCACGCGCGTCGAGGGCACCATGACGCTCGACGGCAACGATATCTATGCCGAGGGTGTCGACCCGGTCGATCTCCGTCGTCGCGTGGGCATGATCTTTCAGCAGCCCAACCCGTTTCCTAAATCCATCTACGAGAATGTCGCCTTTGGCCCTCGTCTGCAGGGCGTGACTAGCAAAAGTGACCTCGATGACATCGTGGAAGAATCGCTCAAGCGCGCCAACCTCTGGAAAGAGGTATCCAATCAGCTCAACAAGGATGGTTTGGCGCTCTCGGGCGGTCAGCAGCAGCGTCTGTGCATCGCGCGCGTGCTTGCGGTGCAACCCGATGTCCTTCTGATGGACGAGCCCTGCTCCGCCATCGACCCCACGTCCGTCTCTAAGGTCGAGGATCTGATGGCCGAGCTGGCGCCCGAGATGACGATCATCATCGTCACGCATTCAATGCAGCAGGCAGCTCGCATTAGCGACTACACCGCATTCTTCTTGCAGGAAGTTGCCGGCGAGCCCGCTACGCTCATCGAGTATGGTCAAACCGACGCGATCTTCACCAGCCCGGTGGACTCGCGGACGGAAGACTATATCACCGGCCGCTTTGGCTGATCGGTGCGACTAGTCCCAAGCCGATCGGATCTGGTCCGGTGCGTATTCACTGTGCGGGCGGCATGACCGCACCCAACTGATTGGAGTGAACCATGCGCAAACTGTTTTCCCGTCAGCTCATCGAGGCCCGTCACGAGATGCTGAGCATCTACGAGGCCGTCGATCTGGCCCTCCACGATGCCGTGAAGGCCTATGTGACCGACGACCGCAAGCTCGCCACCAAGACCAAGAAGCGCACGCTTTCGATTGACGCACGCTGCGCCAACCTGGAGGCCGTCTGCTACAACCTGATTGCCACGCAGTCACCGGTCGCCTCCGACTTCCGCTTGCTGCAGACGATCATCTACGTCGACTTTAACCTGCAGCGCATGACCGATAAGGTTCGCCAGATTTGCCGCGCCACGCGTCATATGATCAAGGCCGACATCTCGCTGCCCAAGGAGCTTGTCGGCACGGTCGAGGCCGAGGCTGAGGCCGTCTACCAGGTACTGGGCTCTTCGCTTTCTGCGCTCGTCACCAACGACATGTCCATCATCTGCAACTTGGCCGTCGAGGACGAGCCAGTGCACGCCGCCTACGAGAAGTTCTTCCGCACCTTTAACCGCATGGACACGGGCGATTTTATGGACGACGACAGCAACTATGACGACCTGCGCCGCGCCATCATGGTATCGCGCTATCTCGATCGCATCGCCTCGATTTCCATCGATGCCGCCTGCCGTCTGACCTTCCTGTTGACCGGACAGCGTATGACTGCCGGTGATATCGCCTGCACTGATGAGGATGAGCTCGAGAGCATGCGCGTGCCTTCGGGCGAGGGTGTTATCATGAGGCCCGCCGTCGATGCACGCTACGTTGCCAAGGTGCCCGTTAACGAGGTCAGCGAGGGTCTTCGCTACCTGCTCGATCATCTTGAGGATGAGGACGATGGCGAGGACGACGAGGAGTAAGTAACCCCGTTCGTCGAAAGATTGTAAATACCTAAGTGAGCGCGGCCTTGCACATGCGGGGCCGCGCTCTTGCGTTAGCATGGGACTACTTGTTTGGCTGTCAGCGGAGGCGATTGGCAATGGATAACTATTTGGACTTGATGCGCGCTCGCCGCGAGCAGATTCTGGAACGTTTTTATGCGGCGCTCGATCGCGCGGGCCGTCCCCACGACGCCGCGAGCCTCATTGCCGTGTCCAAGACCGTTGGTGTCGATGAGACCGTTGCCGCCATCCAGGCGGGGTATCGCCATTTTGCCGAGAACCGCCCGCAGGAGCTGGTTCGCAAGCTCACGGGTCTGGCGGAGCATCCGGAGCTGCCCGAGGTGCGCTTCGATATGATCGGCAACCTGCAGACCAATAAGATCAATGCGGTGCTGGGCTCAGCCGAGCTGATTCACTCGGTGGGTTCGCTGCATCTGGCGCAGGCGATCTCGAGCCGTGCTGTTCGCAAGATTGAGGCAGGCGAGCTCGTCGGCCCCCAGCGTGTGCTCATTGAGGTCAATGTGAGTGGTGAGGAGTCGAAGGGAGGCTTTTCACCCGATGGGATTCGCGCCGCCGCGGGTGAGCTTGCAGAACTTGAGGGAATTTGCGTACAGGGGCTTATGACTATGGCGCCCCGGGGGAATAAGGATGTGGCACGCCGCACCTTTGCGGGGCTTCGTGAGCTGAGGGATGAGCTGGAGGCGGCGCATCCCGATTTGAACCTGCCTGAGCTTTCCTGCGGTATGAGCGAGGACTTTGAGTCTGCCCTTGAGGAGGGCTCTACGCTCGTTCGCCTGGGCAGGGTAGTATTTAGCCCGGAGTTTGCAGTAAAATAAGGCTCTGAAGTGCGCACTGATTATCGGGGCGCCTGCACTAAACCGCGAGAGGACACAACCATGGGCTTCCTTGACGAGATTAAAAATAAGATGCACCTGGGCGGCCAGCAGGGTTACGACCAGGGTTATGGCCAGGACGACGACTACGGCTACGATGACGGCTACGACGATGGCTATCAGGGCAACGGCTACAGTGGTGCTTCGGGCGAGGGCTTCTACACCCAAGACGAGCCGAGCAACGGCCTGCTTGGCCAGACGCGCCGCGGTGAAGCTGAGTCGGTTGCCGTGTATACGCGCTCCGGTCAGCTGGTCGGCGATGACTCCCGCCATGCCACGACGTATAACCCGCCTTCGCGCTCGCAGGACAGTGTTGCGAGCGGTTATCGTCCTGGTGCCTATGACACGCCGTCGAGCTACGCCGAGAATACCCGCGCCCGTGCCGCCGCTGCACCCGCGCCTGCACCGAGCGATGCCTCGGCCTATGCGAGCAATATCATCAACGCCACGCCGCAGCTGCCGGCCTATGTCCTGCGCCCCGAGAGCTATGACGACGTGGAGACCGTGGTGCGCCGCGTTCGCACCAAGCAGCCTGTCGCACTGATTTTTGTGGGCGTACGCACCGAAGTTGCCAAGCGCGTCTTGGACTTCTCTTACGGCTTTGCCTGCGGTCTGGGTGCCACGGTCAAGGAGGTGGGCGACCGCGTGTTCATGGTGCTGCCCGCCGGTTGCGAGGTCAAAGATTCCGATCTCAAGAAGCTTCGTGCCGACGGCTACCTTAAGTAAAGACAAGACGAGGAGATTCCCATCAACATCTACACTATCGTCCAGCTGGTCAACACGCTGTTCAACTTCTATTCCACGCTCATTGTCGTCTACTGCTTTATGACGTGGATTCCCATGAAGCAGGGTGGTTTGCTTCAGGATATTGCCGCGGTGCTTGATAGCGTGTGCGGTCCGTGGCTCAACCTGTTCCGTCGTTTCATCCCGCCGATGGGCGGTATCGATTTTTCGCCGGTCGTTGCGATTATTGCGTTGCAGTTGGTGCAGAGGCTGGTTCTGCAGCTTCTTATAGGTATACTCGTGTAGAACTGACTTAGTAACTTACGTCGGGCGTGTAGCGCCGAGGCGATGAAAAAGGAGACTTGTTATGGCTATTACCCCTGCAGACATCCAGGCTCAGACTTTCTCTGAGGCCAAGCGTGGCTACGATCCTGCTGAGGTCGACGTCTTCTTGGAGACGCTGTCCTCCGAGGTTGACGCTATGCTCGCTAAGATCGTCGACCTTAAGGGTCGTCTGACTGCTACCGAGCAGCAGCTTGCCGATGCGCAGGCTCAGCTTGCCCAGGCTCAGGATGCCACCGCCCAGGCCGTTCCTGCCGCCCCCGTGGCTGCTCCCGCCCCTGACTTCTCCGCTCAGGAGCGCCAGATTTCCGCTGCCCTGATCGCTGCCCAGCAGACCGCTGAGACCATCGTCAACGATGCCAACGAGAACGCTGAGCGTATCCGCAACGAGGCTGACGCCAAGGCCCGCGAGGTTATCCGCCAGGCTCTGACCGAGAAGCAGGCCGAGCTCGAGGAGATCGATCGTCTCAAGGCTTCCCGTGAGGAGTTCAAGGCAGAGTATCTCAAGCTCATCCAGCACTTCATGGACGATGCCCAGAATTCCTTCCCGGCCGATCTGATGGCTTCCACGCCGGTCGGTTCTGCCGCTTCTCCTGCAGTGACTGTTCCCGCCGAGCCGCTGCCCGTCGCTGACCCGGTTGTCCCCGTGGCCGATCCCTTCGCCCCGATCGACAACTTTGCTGCCGACGACCTGGACTAACATTCGGCCTACAATTTAGTGCCTAGAAAGGACCCGCAGCTTGCGGGTCCTTTTTTATGACTGTGCCGGAGTGCGTAACATAAAAAACCGAGCCCTGCACATAATGGCGCAGAACTCGGCGAACGGGTGAGCGGTCAAGGGTAGGTTTTAAGGCATGTCCCAAAACCTACTTGAGGAGGAAGTCGGAGAGGGGAATGGTACGGGCCTCGCGATGCTCGGGATCGGCGATGTGGTCGGCAGGATATCCACAGACGAGCATGTGATAGGGATAGACGCCCTTGGGCAGATTGAACTGCTCCTGTGCCACCCCAGGCTTAAAATGGCATACCCAGCACGTTCCCAGGCCCTGCTCGGTGGCCTCCATCATCATCTGATCGCAGACGATCGAAGTATCGATGGCACTCGAGTTCATCTGATCATACGGGCGCACCCAGGCATCATCGGTAACGCTGCAAATAAGGAAGATAAGCGGAGCGCCAAAGATAGACCCATCACGAGCAAACCGAGGCTGACAAGCAGCTGCCTTCTCCAGAAGCTCAGGCGTATCCAACACCATCACACGGGTTGGATGATTATTACAAGCAGAAGGAGCAATCCGCCCAGCCTCAACAATGGCAT
>CABUXL010000042.1 GCA_902495525.1 uncultured Collinsella sp. | reverse complement strand
GGCGACGACGGGCAGCATGGCGGCGGCGAGCTCGCCGACCACGCCGAGCATGGCCATCTTGATGATCATGAAGATGACGCCGGAGACAAAGGTGGTCAGGAAGGTTGCGACAATGGCGATGGCGGGCTTGACCTGACCGTTCTTGCCAGCGGCGTTGACGATGCCGGCCATGAGCATGGCGGCGATGCCCTCGGCGGCAAAATCGATGAACGGCGAAGTGGTGGTGATCTGGATCACGGCAGCCGAGATGAGGCCAATAACGAGCGCCTGGCCGATGTTGGGGCGAACGACCAGGATGGTGAGGCAGAAGGCCGAGATGATGAACTCGGGGCTGATCATGCCGCCCGAGATGCCCGAGATGGCCTTGCCGACGGTGAAGTTGAGGATGAAGCCGGCGGCGAGCAGGATGGCAAGCAGGACGAGGGCGCGGACATCGAGTTTGCCGCGGTCGGCGGTCTGGACGGTGCGGGGCTGGGTGGCGGCGGTGTTCTGAGACATGGTGAAAATCCTTTCGGAAGGGGAGTGCAAGAGAAAAGCGGAGGCGCGTGATGCGAATGCGATCGGGCTCGAGATAGAAAAAGGCCCCCGGTCGAAACCGGAGGCCTTCCAATCACCTAGAGCGCAAAAACAGGCGTGAGGGACTCACTGTCGACCGATCGTATTCGCATCACGCCACCACCAGTTGTTAAGAGACTTCATCGTGTTCTTCATGTCGGTGGCTCCTTTCGTGATGCCATGGCGCGGTCGCACCTAGTTGCTGTTGCGCTGCACTATAGCACAGCAAAGTGTGTGCGGGGAAATCTTTTTTGAAAAGATTTCAGGCGGGTTTCCCGCCGGTCAAAAGAGTGGGCTGAGCGGGCGAGAGGCTGCCATTGCTGCCTTGCCCGCTCAGCTAAGACGTTACTCCTTATTGCGACGGTAGAGGAAGTAACCGCCCGCGGAGATGACGGCAACGCCAGCGATGGCGAATGCGGCCACCATGCGGCCATCAAAACGATCGCCAGTGGTGGGCAGGCCGCCCTTGGTGTTCGTCTTGTTAGTGGTTACCGTGGTCGTGGTGTCGGACTTGCCAGGCTTCTCAGGCTTGGCGGCCGGCTGCTCGGGCTTAGCGGGCTGCTCGGGAGTGCCAGGCTGCTCAGGAGTGCCGGGCTGATCCGGGGTGACCGGATCGGTGGCAAGAGCATCCTTGGCGTAGGTGATGGACACCTTGAGGCCGTTGGTCTCGGTGTTCAGGTCGCTTGGGGTAAAGGGCTGGTCGAAGTTTTCGGCCTTCTGATAGGCGCGCATCTCCTGGAGCAGTGCCTTGCACTTCTTGTAGGTGTTCTCGGTAGCAGCCTTGCCGGCCTTGTTGGCCAGGGCAGTGCGGCCCTCGGTGGTCGTCTCGGCCAGCATGGCGGCGTCAACTTCCTTGTTCTGCTCGATAAGCTCGTTCTGGAGCGCATCGAGGTAGGCACGGACGCTGACACCAAGGGTGTCAGGGTTCTCGAAGCAGAGCGAGCTGATGTCCATAAGGACGTAGTTGATTGAGTTCTCGGGCTCCTCGTTGTACACGACGTCAGTCTGGTTGCAGTGATCGAAGGAGACGGTCTGATCGCTGAAGTACGGGCTGACCTCAGTTATCAGAGCGGAGTACAACGGGATGGCGACGGAGTACGCGGCGCGGGAGAGCATTTCCCACTGGATGGTAGCGACTTCGGGGTCATACCCGCGACGAATCTGGAAGAGGTTGATCTCGGTGTTGCGCTCGCTGCCGATGCAATAAACACCATCAGTGTTCGCGTTGAGGCCAGGGACGTTCTCGCCGCGGTTGCCAAAGGCACGAATCAGCTCAAAGGTGCTCCAGCCAGACTTGCCAGGCCTGAAGAACAGGGGCTGGATTTCGCTGACCATGGCTCCCTTTTGGTCAGGTTTTCCATCCTTCTTTACTGTGATAATGTCGTAATCTGTGCCTTCGGTCAGCTGACTACCAAAATAATCGCGGCCTTGCACATAGCGGGACCACTGGTTTACGCCGGAATCGGCGAGGCTTTCGCCATACGTTTGGGCGACATCGAATTTGCCGTCAGCGGAGTATTTGGCGAAGCCCTTCTCCACGGGCATGGACTCGATGCCCTCGGAGTGTAGGCAGTTCTCGGGGTCATCAAGGTCGACATCGTAGTTGAGGCTCCCGATATTAGGGTTGAGCGACGCGACGTCGTCAGCGAGCTTCATGGCGATCCACTGATGGGCGGAAAGTGTGGCGAACAGCCAGGTCTCGTTGTTGTCGGCGATGATGATCTGGTCGTTGGTGCAGACGCCTTGATCATCGATCAGTCTGCCGAGAAGCTCGACGCCCTCGCGGGCCGTGGCGCTCTCGCCCAGGATGATGCTGCCGTAACTGTACTCGCCCAGACCCACTTTCTCATCGATGTGGTCAGCTGCATCGGCCTCCTCGTTATAGGAAGTGCTTAGCGTGGCAGAGCAGGAGACGCCCTTCTCGTTGATTCCGGCCTCGGAATAGGCGTCGGTGCGACCCATCCAGTTGGAGGGGTGGTCGCGTACATAGCTGTAACGATAGGTAGGCTTGTTCGAAGTGTATTCAAAAGCAGATTCAATCGAGCTGTACTTAAAGCCAGGTTCGTGGGCAGGTTCGATGCCGTAGTGCTTAAGATAGCGCTTGCCAAAGTCCTCGGCGCGGCCGTAGTACGTATTGCCGTCGGCCGTATAGTTTTTGCCCATGTACATCTGCGTGCAGGCGAGCGCAGATGTCGGCATGGACATGATGGTTGCAGCTCCAAAGGCGAGGCCTATGCCTAGCTTCTTGAGCGCGTTGACGGGGTGAGTTTTCCTCATTTTCCCTCCCAGCGTGCGAAAGCCCTCTGTCGCCAGAGGGCTTCAGCCAATAAAGACACCCCATTAGCGTAACGAACTGGAAACAATATTCATCTATGAAAGACACTTACTCGATAAGCGTGATGAAATATGCGACGAGCGGTTAATTGTACTCAGTTTGTAGCTTTACTTTAATAAAGACGCCCTGTAATTACTGTAGCCGAATAAAGTAGCTGGGAATGCCTGAAATGAAAATCCCCTGCTGTTTGGCAAATGCATAAACAGCAGGGGAGACGATAATTGGATGAATATCATACCAATGTGGAATTACTTCTTCCGGCGGTGGATCACGTTGATCGCATAGCCGACGAGCATGGCCAAAACGATGATGATAAAGCCGAGCAGGGGATTGTCGTTCATAGGGTCCTCCTATTTTCCGAGCGGGGAGAATTCGTCGACGATGAGGTCGAGGCATTGCGGAAGCGCGCGGGCTCCAAAGACGCCCGAATTGCTGGAGATAATCTCGCCATCGAACTGCATGCCCAGCGACGGGGTGCAGGTGATCTTGGCTTCCTTGGTCTGGATGATCTTGAACTGCGGGCGGCCGAGTACCTTGCCGGCGGGGTCGAGTGCGGCGGTGATCACAGTCGGTAGAAGCTGCACAGTTTTTACGGGTTCGATGACCGCAATGTCGACCATGCCATCGTTCATACGGCAGTCGGGGAACAGGTTGATGTCGTTTTGGATGACCGAGGTGTTGCCGGCCATGCAGCAGATGCCGTCGAGCTCCTCGACAATGCCGTCATGCTCAATCGTAAAGTGCGCCACCGTGGGATTGGGCGTGGCGAGCGCGGAGAGGAAGTAGGCGATCTCGCCGATGTCGTTTTTGGTGGGGGCGGCCTTCATCATGATCTCGGCGTCGAAGCCCGAGCCGGCGATGATGATGAAGCCGTGGCGCTTCTCGTTGCCGTTCTCGTCGAGCCAAAAGAGCTCGCCCATGTCCACTTTGACCGTGCGACCGGCGCGGCAAGCCTTGGCAAGCGCCGCCGCCTCGGGGGCATTACCGATGTTGTTGAAGAACAGGCAGGCCGTACCGGAGGGGAAGACGAGCGTGGGGACACCGCATCCGCGCATCTGGTCGAGCACGTTGGAGACGGTGCCGTCGCCGCCCGAGACCACCACGCGATCGAATTCGCGCACGTCTGCCACGGCGTCCTCGGGCTCCATGCCATCGCCGATAAAGCGCATCACGACCTCGTCGCCGCCCTGCGCGAGGGCGTGCGTAAATGCGTAGATTTCATCTGAGCTGGGGCCCGATGCCGGGTTGTGGATGATAAGGCAGCGCATACTTACGTTCCCGTTCTGTGACTAACCGAGTATAGTTGTAAGGCAATGCCGATATCCTACCCGTGTTTTTCGGGCCTAACCTTATTCGATGGGTTGATATGTACATTTCCACACATCAGGCTCTACTCGACTTTTGCCAGCGCGCCCGTAAGTTCGACGCGATTGCCGTCGATACCGAGTTTTTGCGCGAGCGCACGTTCCATCCGCGTCTGTGCTTGGTTCAGATTGCCACCCCTGCCGAGAGCGTCGCGGTCGATCCCCTGGTAATCGACGACCTCTCGCCGCTGGCCGAGCTTATGGCCGACGAGAGCGTGACCAAGGTCTTCCACGCCTGCTCGCAGGATATGGAGGTCATGCTCCATACCGTGGGCGTGCTGCCACGACCGATTTTCGATACGCAGGTCGCCGCCGCTTTTTTGGGCGAGCGCCAGCAGATTTCCTACGGCGCGCTCGTGCAGACGTTTTGCGGCGTCTCGCTGCCCAAGACCGAGTCGCTGACCGACTGGTCGCGTCGCCCGCTGACCGATAAGCAGATTGAGTACGCGATCGATGACGTCAAATACCTGATCGTCGCCTATACCGAGATGATGAGCCGCCTGCGCGAGCTGGGCCGCGTGGACTGGGTGCTCGACGAGTTGCGTCCTCTGGTCGATGAGTCGCACTACCGTGCCGATCGCCACGAGGCGTTCCGTAAGGTCAAGCGCATCAATTCGTGCAGCCGTCACCAGTTGGGCATCGCGCGCGAGCTCGCCGCCTGGCGCGAGGATCGCGCCGAGCGCCGTAACATCCCGCGCAAGTGGGTCATGTCCGACGACACGCTGCTTGCGCTCGTTAAGCGCAATCCCGTGCGCGTTGAGGAGTTCCGTAGCATTCGCGGTACCGATCAGTTGGGGGAGCGCGACGTGGACGGTGCGCTCATGGCCATCAAGCGCGGCGCGAGCTGCCCGCACGATCGCCTGCCGCTCATGGTGCGCGGGCATCGTCAGATCTCTCCGGAGTTGGAGAGCGTGACGGACCTGATGTATGCGCTCATTCGCCTAGTTGCCGAGCGCTCGGGCGTGGCGACCTCGGTCATTGCCTCGCGCGATGACCTGGCCGACTATATTGAGCACCCCGAGCAGAGCCCCCTGCGCGAAGGCTGGCGCTTCGAGCTCGTGGGCTCACGCCTGGACGATTTGCTCTCGGGCAATATGGGGTTGACGGTGAAGGACGGCAAAATCGAGCTCCTGTAGGGAAGCCTAGCCGGTTGAGTGGGTAGAATGCCTCCAACGTGTAATTCGATTCGGAGGAATTCGCATGCCTTATTACTATGGTTACGGCTTTGGCATCGACCCGCTGTACCTGCTGGTTGTTCTTGTTTGTACAGTGCTTGGCCTTGCTGCGCAGAGCTATATCAATTCGACGTACAAGACCTGGTCCAAGGTTCGCTCGGACGGCGACACGGGCGCCACGGTTGCTCGCCGCATGCTTGACGCCAACGGTTGCAATGCCGTGGGTATCAAGGGTGTCGCCGGTGAGCTCACCGACCATTACAACCCGCAGGATAACAACCTGTATCTGTCGGATGCCAACCGTTCGGGCGGTTCGGTCGCAAGCGTTGCCGTCGCCTGCCACGAGGCAGGCCATGCCGCCCAGCGTCAAAGCGGCTATGCCATGATGAAAGTACGTACCGCCCTCGTGCCGGTCGTCAACTTTACCCAGAACACCTGGACCATCGTGTTGCTCTTGGGCCTGTTTATGAACATTGCCGGGCTCACATCCCTCGCGTTGATCTTCTTCTCGTTTAGTGTACTGTTCCAACTCGTTACGCTGCCTGTCGAGATTGACGCCAGCCGACGCGCCGTGGCGTACATCGAGCAGTCGGGTATGAGTTCCAAGCAGGTCAACGGTGCCAAGAAGGTACTGACGGCCGCCGCGCTTACCTATGTTGCCGCTGCGCTCACCTCGATTATTCAGCTGCTCTATCTTATGGCTCGCTACAACAGAAACTCCAACCGATAACAAATTGGGTCGCTGGGCGCCGCGGGGATTCGTGTCCCCGCGGCGCTGTACTATGTGTTGGACTTAAATTTGCACGGGGCCGGAGCCCATGTGCACGATGACGAAAGGGGGCTGCGTGGCAGGCTGGAATCTGACCGGCAATGCCGTTTCCGCCGAGTTCGACGGATCGGACGAGCAAGAGCGTAAAGAGCTCAGCGTGAGCCAGGCGGTGGAGATTGCCGCTGGCGCGCTCGATGCGATTCCGCAGCTGAGCGTTCTGGGCGAGGTCACGGGTTTTCGTGGTCCCAATGCCCGAAGCGGCCACTGCTACTTCCAAATCAAGGACGATTCGGCGGCCGTCGACTGCATCATCTGGAAGGGCGCCTATCTCAAGCGCACTTTCGATCTGCGTGACGGCATGCAGGTGAGCTTTAAGGGCAGCTTCAACCTCTATAAGCCCACGGGTCGTATGAGCTTTGTCGCTCGCTCATTCTCGCTGGCGGGGGAGGGCCTGCTGCGTCAACAGGTGGCGCAGTTGGCCGAAAAGCTACGCCGCGAGGGGCTGATGGACGAGTCCCGTAAACGCCGCATCCCGGTGTTCTGCTCACGCGTGGCGGTCGTCACCTCGCTTTCGGGCGCCGTGATCGACGACGTCAAGCGTACGCTGCGCCGTCGCAACCCGCTCGTCGAGCTTGTCTGCGTGGGCGCAAAGGTCCAGGGCGAGGGCGCGCCGGCAGAGCTTATTGAAGGCTTGCGCCGCGCCGCTGCCATTACGCCGGCGCCCGATTGCATTTTGCTTGTCCGTGGCGGCGGCTCCTTCGAGGACCTCATGACCTTTAACGACGAGGAGCTTGCCCGTGCGGTGGCGGCTTGCCCCGTGCCCGTGGTGACCGGCATTGGCCATGAGCCCGATACCTCGATTTGCGACATGGTGAGCGACCGTCGCGCCTCCACGCCAACGGCAGCGGCAGAATCGGTGGCGCCGGCTATGACGGAGTTGGCCGACGTGCTCGAGACGCGCCATCAGCGTCTGGGCGTCGCGATGGCTTCGATGATCGGGTCGGATCAGGTCGATCTGGAAATGCTCGACCAGCGCGGTCGTCGTGCCTGGGATACCTATACGGCTCGTCTGGGCGACGCGCTCGATGCGGCCGCATGCCGCCCGTGCCTCAACGATCCGACGTTTATGGTCGAGCGTCGCGAGTCTGAGCTTGCCCTGACGGCCGATCGTCTGTCCGGCGCCATAGCGCGCTCGGTCGGGACATTCCGCTCCAACTTCGAGCGTCTGCCCGAGCGCTTGGTCGCAAGCACCTCGGGGCTCGATGGCAAGCGTCATGCGCTCACGCTTGCGAGTTCCCGTCTGGAGCATCAGGGACGTACGATGCTTAGCAAACCCGCGTCCGAACTGGGCCGTGCGGCAGCCTCGCTCGATGCCCTGTCGCCGCTCAAGGTTCTTGCCCGCGGCTATTCCATTGCATATAGCGATGATGGCGTGGCTACGAGTGCCAAGACCTTTAAGCCCGGCGACGCCATTCGTGTGCGCATGGCAGACGGCAACGTGGCGGCAACGGTCGATACGGTCGAGTAAGCCGCGTTTCATAGCGATAAACCTTTAGGAAAGGAAACAGATATGGCAGAGAAGACCCCGGTCGAGCAGCTTACGTACAAGCAGGCCTCGCAGGAGCTGGAGCTCATCATCCGCAGCCTGGAGTCGGGCGATATGGAGCTCGAGGAGTCGCTCGAGAGCTATACCCGCGGCGTCGAGCTCCTCAAGAGCCTGCGCACCCGCCTGTCCGATGCCGAGCAGAAGGTCTCGGTGCTCCTTAAGGACGTCGACGGCAACGACGTGCTCGCCGACGGCGAAGCCGCCAACACCGACGACAACCTCTCGTTCTAACCATCCTGACCAAATATAATTACCTTGGTCTGTGAGAAAGGAACCAACCATGTGTGATTGCATCTTCTGCAAAATCGCCAACCACGAGATCCCCTCGACCGTTGTCTATGAGGACGACCAGGTCATCGCGTTCGACGACCTCAATCCCCAGGCGCCGGTCCACACGCTCGTGATTCCCAAGAAGCACTACAGCGACATCGCCGACAACGTACCGGCCGAGACCATGGGCGCCATGGCTCACGCCATCCAGGAGGTCGCTAAGGCCAAGGGCCTGGAGGACGGTTTCCGCGTCATCTCCAATAAGGGCGTCAACGCCGGCCAGACCGTCATGCACTTCCACATGCACGTTCTCGGCGGCAAGAACCTGGGCGAGAACCTCATCTGAGGGCGCGTAGGCCGTCGACTTGGCTGCCTTTGGAGTAATCTATGCAGCTTTCTCAACTCGAATACCTTCAAGCTGTAGCGAACTATGGCGGCGTGCGCAAAGCAGCTCGCGCCGTTCACGTGAGTCCGCAGGCCGTTTCGTCGGCAATAAAAAAGTTGGAATCTGAGTATCAGATTGTTTTGCTCGACCGATCGGCGGGGGAGGCTGTTTTGTCTCCGGCGGGCAGAGAATTTGCGCGTCGTGCACGCGTGATCCTGGCGCAAGTCGACGATCTCAAAAAGTACGCTCGATCGGGGAACGGCGGCGTTTCGCCCGACGGCCATTTCCGTCTTTACGCCCCCTGCCTTCATGGGCGGGGGCGCCTTTTTTCCGAAAACTGGTACGACTCGTTTGAAAGCTCGCACCCTCAGATTCATCTTGATGTGTGGCATCAGCCAACGGCAACATGCTTTGAATCACTTATACTTGGAATTTCGGACGCGGCTATCTCGTTTGAGGAACCACGGGACAGCGTCCTTTCTTCAAAATATATGGGTGAAAAGGAGCTCAGGGTTCTTTCATGCCCAGCTGGTCATCAATCTGTTGACGCTATGACCATTCGTGAGTTACTGGGCGGCAGGCCCGCTGTTCCCATTAATTTGTCACCCTGTCTCAATGCAATCAATCAATGTCCCGAAGCTCAGCTGGTTAATTTCCGCTTTCGCGATGTCGAATACGGAAGCAGGGCGCAGGCTGAGTTTCTTCAAGCCGGGGGATTGATATTGAGTTTTTCTGGCTCTTCTCTCGCATCAGATGGATTGGAAGTGAGCGAGTGCTCTATTGAAGGCTCGCATGACGTAGCCTTGCCCATCTACTTTTGCTATCGACAAAATGCCTGGACCGATCGACACCAGACGGTTTTTCTGCACCTATTGCGTCATCTTGCTTCGTGAGATTAATTGGCTTCGAGGCGTCAAGTGATTATTGACGCCTTGCAACACATAGCTGACAGCTTTGCCCTCATGCTTTTCCAAGATTCCGATTTAGATTGCTGACTCTTGGAGGGCGGAGCATGAAAAATCGTACGGTTTTGCTTTATATAACGTTCGTTTTTCTGTCGAACTTCAGCACTATTTTGTATTTTCTGACGGTTTACCTTGAATTCGTCGGATTCTCGATAGTGGCGATTTCTAGCATGATGATTGCATATCAAGTGAGCAAGTTCATCCTCGAAGTTCCCACTGGCTATATTGCTGATAGGTTTGGACGAAAGACAAGCGGTCTCGTTGGCGTCGTGGGAATGCTTGGATACTACGCCGCCCTGCTTCTCGTCCGATCTCCTCTGCTTTTAATCGGTGCGTTCGCTCTCAAAGGTTTTGCCGTTGCATGTCTGAGCGGATCCATAGAAGCGATTTGCATTGACAGCGTCTCTCGGGACCAGCTCGTAAGACTCAATGTCGTTGAGCGATTTGTTTTCTATGCCTCTTATGCCATCTCCGCTTGCGTGGGTGGTTTCACTTCGTCTGTCGGTGCATATCTCATTGGTCTTTCGGCAGATATCATCGCAATGGTGTTGACGTTGGTTGTCGTTGTCTGCATTCCTGAGATGCGAAGAGGGGGCACTGCGGGGGCACCTGAGCGTGGAATTAGCCCGAAGATGATCGGTGCTGCTATTGCGCGTAATGGCATTCTTCGTTCAGCGTTCATCATGGACTGTTCTCAGGCATTTGCTTTTGTCGCCCTGGAAGACTTTTTCTCACTGCTGCTTGCGGGCCGCGGAATGAATGCCGTCGCTTCGGGCGTGACCATTGCGGTCCAGCTCCTTGCCTCGGCCTTCATGGGGTTTATTGTGCCCAGTGTGATTGCTCATGTCGACAAGGGCCGTTTTGCGCGTATTTGCGGCATCATTCGCTTAGTATTGACAGCTTTGTTTTTGATCCCCCTTACTCCGGCTAATTTGCTGCCCGTGTTCTATGTGCTGCAGACGGTTGCGTACTCGTTGTTTGCCCCAATCAAATACTCAGTTTTCCAAAATGCTGCCGACTCATCGATGCGCTGTTCACTGATTTCGGTTCAAAGTCAGATGGTGGCGGTGGGTGCCGTTCTTTTCTATCTGCTCAACGCTGTGCTGAGTAGCGTTGCGGGCATTCGAGTCGTATTGCTTGTTGCGCTCGGGATTTCTTCCCTGGTGTATATCCCCGCGCTATTTCGTCTTACAAGTCAAAGGCCATGAGTATTTAGGCACCGATAACTTATATATCAACGCAATAAACCCGAGCGCGAGGGCGTTTGGGTTTATTATTGAAGCGTATGTAACCTGGCGGCGCCACACCGCCTGTTAGTAGGGAGACACATGAACGTTCTGGTCGTCAACGCGGGATCTTCGACCCTTAAGTATCAGGTCATCGACACCAAGTCCCACAAGGTGTCCGCAAAGGGCTCCTGCGAGCGCGTCTGCTTTACCGGCGGTACCTTCACCCACGCTGCTAACGGTTCCAAGAAGGTGACCGAGAACATCGAGTTCCCCGACCACAAGGTCGCCATCGAGGTCGTCCTGAAGGACCTCGAGGCCAACGGCGTCAAGATCGAGGGCATCGGCCATCGCATCGTTCAGGGCGGTTGGTACTTTGGCGATTCCTCCCTCGTCGACGAGGACGTTCTCGCCAAGATCCGCGAGGTCGCCCCGCTGGCGCCGCTCCACAACAACCCCGAGGCCAACGTTATCGAGTTCTGCCTGGAGCAGTATCCCGACCTGCCCAACGTCACGGTCTATGACACCGCTTTCCACTTCAACATGCCCGAGGTCGCCAAGACTTACGCTCTGCCCAAGGACGTTTGCGACAAGCTGCACATCCGTAAGTACGGCGCCCACGGCACCAGCTACCGTTACATCTCCAAAAAGGTCGCCGAGATGACCAACGGCGAGGCCCGCAAGGTCGTCGTGTGCCATATCGGCTCCGGCGCTTCCCTGTGCGCTATCGAGGACGGCAAGTGCATGGACACCACCATGGGCTTGACGCCGCTCGACGGCGTCATGATGGGCACCCGCTGCGGCTCCATCGACCCGGCTACCGTGTGTTACCTGCAGCGCGAGGGCGGCTACACCTTCGACGAGGTCGATGAGATGATGAACAAGAAGTCCGGCCTTTTGGCTGCGACCGGTGGCAAGACCAATGACTGCCGCAACGTCGAGGAGCTCGCCGCCGCTGGTGACCCCGAGGCTCAGCTCGCTTTCGACATGTTTGTCTACAAGATTGCCGCCAAGGCTGCCGAGATGGCTACTTCCATGTGCGGCATGGACACCCTGGTCTTTACCGCCGGCATCGGCGAGCACGCTCCGGCTGTCCGCGCTGGCGTGGCCGACCGTCTGGCCTTTATGGGCGTCAAGATGGACCATGCCCGCAACGCCCTGCGCGGCGACGGCGCTTGGTGCCTGTCCGCCAAGGATTCCAAGGTCAAGATTTTCGTCATCCCCACGGACGAGGAGTTCATGATCGCTTCCGACGTCGAGCGCATCGTCAACGGCAAGTAATTGCAAGAGGGGAGGGGCTGGACGACCGAGCGCCGTTCGGCCCCTCTTTTGTGCTCGTTGGGCGATATGCTTGATAGCTATTTATCAAGTTGTGATAACTTCTTATTAAAATGCGGCCGCCTTAAGGGGTCTGCGTCGACCGTATTGCACTGCAAAGGAGTCTCATGAACGTACTTGTTGTCAACGCCGGCAGCTCAAGCCTTAAATATCAGCTTTTGGATACCGATACCCGCGAGGTTTTCGCCAAGGGCAACTGCGAACGTATCGGTTCGGACATGGGCATCTTTGGCCACTCCGAGAACGGTGGCGCCAAGCAGACCGAGGAGGTCCCTTTCCCCGATCATCGCTCTGCTATCGCTCGTGTGCTCGAGGAGCTCGAGAAGACCGACTTTACGATTGATGGCATTGGTCATCGTATCGTTCAGGGCGGCTGGCACTTCGATGATTCCGCAGTTGTCGACGACGAGGTTATGGCCAAGATTCTCGAGGTGGCCCCGCTCGCCCCGCTGCACAACTACGGCGAGGCCGCGGCGATTGAGTATTGCCGTGAGAAGTATCCGGAGCTGCCCAACGTGGCGGTCTTCGACACCTCGTTCCACATGACCATGCCCGAGGTCGCCTATACCTACGCGCTGCCCAAGGACGTGTGCGACAAGTACCACGTGCGCAAGTACGGCGCCCACGGCACGAGCCACCGCTATGAGTGGATGATGGCCAAGGAGATCCTGGGTTCGCGCTGCCACCGTCTGCTTTCGTGCCATTTGGGTAACGGTGCTTCGCTCGCTGCTATCGAGGACGGCGTGTGCCGGGACACCACGATGGGCCTCACGCCGCTCGACGGCCTGATGATGGGTACCCGCTGCGGTTCCATTGACCCGGCTACCGTATGCTACCTGCAGCGCGAGGGCGGTTACAGCTACCAGGAAGTCGACGACATGATGAACAAGCAGTCCGGCCTGCTTGCCATTTCGGGTATCTCCAACGACGCCCGCGACATCCGCACGCGCGCCTCCGAGGGCGACGAGCGCTGCCTGCTTGCCTTCGATATGTTCGCCTACAAGGCCATGCAGCAGGCTGGCTCCATGATCGCTTCCATGGCGGGCGTGGACACCATCACCTTTACCGCCGGCATCGGCGAGAACGACTGGTCGATCCGCAAGGCCTTCTGCGACTGCTTTGAGTGGCTGGGCGTACGCATCGACAACAATAAGAACCGCGAGGCCGTGGGCAACGGCCCACAGGTCATCAGTGCCGCCGGTTCCGCCGTCACGGTCATGGTCATCCCCACCGACGAGGAATACATGATCGCCCACGACGTCGAGCGTCTGACCAAGAACAACTAACGCGCGCATTTGCAAGTAAACGAAAGGCCTCCAGAGCAACAGCTCCGGAGGCCTTTTTGCTAGCAAGTGGAAATCCGAGTCCCAAAGTGATCGCCACCAGCAACGTCTGCACTTTCAGCAACGACACCCATCCGTTCAGATTTTCAGACCCAGCTCGTAGCCAAGCCGCCGTCCACTCCAGATGCCCTGATTGCAACGTAGCGGCAGGGACCCTACAGGGTAAAGCTCTGAAAACTTTCCGCACTGATATCTTCTGTATTGAAGACGTCGATGATGCACCCGTATACCATTGACGTCGACACCATCAGATGCGGACCGCGCGGTGACCCCACATTCCGCTGGCGCCCACAGGGCT
>CABUXL010000041.1 GCA_902495525.1 uncultured Collinsella sp. | reverse complement strand
CGACGACACGATGCAGATCGTGCTGGGTCCGGGCAAGGTGAATAAGGTGCTCGAGGAGTTCTCCAAGCTCACCGGCCTTGCGAAAGGCGTTGCTGACGAGAGCGTGGTTGACGCTGCGGCCACAAACAAGGCCGCGCAGAAGGCCAAGTACGAGTCCAAGCCGGTTCAGGCCTTCCTCAAGAAGATTTCCAATGTCTTCGTCGCCCTGCTTCCCGGCATCATTGCGGCTGGCCTCATCAACGGTATCTGCAACGTCATTAACGTCTCGACGGCAGGAGCGCTTGCAGGCGAGTGGTGGTACCAGGGCATTCGTTCCATGGGCTGGGCCCTGTTTGCCTATCTGCCCATCTTGGTGGGCTATAACGCGGCACGTGAGTTTGGTGGCTCCGCTGCACTGGGCGGCATCGCCGGCATGATGTGTATCGCCAACAGTGCCATGCCCCTGCTTGCGCCTGGCGCGGCTGATCCTGCCACTGCCATTCTGCTGCCGCTCACCAATGCGCAGTACAACCCCGCAGCGGGCGGCATGATCGCGGCTCTCATCGCTGGCGCATTTTTTGCCTGGATGGAGCGTCAGATTCGCAAGGTTATGCCCAACGCACTCGACACGTTCTTGTCCCCGCTGCTGGTGCTCATCATCGGCGCCTTTGCTCTGATGCTCGTCATCCAGCCGGTAGGCGCATGGCTGACGACTGCCATCTTTAGCGTTTTGACCTTTATCTTCGAGAAGCTGGGCGTCCTGGGTGGCTATATCCTGTCGGCAGGCTTCTTGCCGCTGGTGTCCGTCGGCCTGCATCAGGCGCTCACGCCGATCCACGCTATGCTCAACGATCCCGACGGTGCTACCAAGGGTATCAATTACCTGCTTCCCATCCTTATGATGGCTGGTGGCGGCCAGGTCGGTGCCGGTTTGGCACTGTACTTTAAGACCAAGAACGCCAAGCTCAAGAAGTACGTCGCAGAGTCCATTCCCGTTGGAATCCTGGGTGTGGGCGAGCCTCTGATGTATGCTGTTACGCTGCCGCTCGTTCGTCCGTTTGTGACGGCTTGCCTGGGTGCCGGATTTGGCGGCGCGCTCGCGGCGCTGCTTCACATCGGCACGGTTTCTCAGGGCGTTTCCGGTCTGTTTGGCCTGCTGATCGTCGTTCCTGGCCAGCAGCTCGGCTACGTTGCCGCTATGCTGCTTGCCTATGCCGCCGGCTTTGTCCTGACGTGGTTCTTTGGCGTCGACGAGCAGAAGATCAATGAGTTCTTTGGCGAGTAGTTTGATATCGCGAGCCGTGTTGCTCGGGGTTCGCGGCGCGCGGCAGATTTCTTGATGCTATGGTTGTGCCGGCGGGGCTAACTGCTCCGCCGGCCTTTTTTAAAGGAGCGTTGAAGCGTGAAAACGGGTATTTCGATTTATCTTTCCAGCCCTTTGCAGGATATTGAGCGGACGATTGAGCGTGGTGCCGCGGCGGGTGCGCGCTACGCGTTCACCTCGCTGCATATTCCCGAGGATGGGGGAGCGGCGTATGCCGATAAGGTCCGTCATGTGCTGTCGCTGCTTTCCGCCCGTGGCATTGCGCTCATTGCCGATGTGGGGCCTCGCACGTGCGATTTGCTTGGGCTTGAGCGCATCGAGGACCTGCGCGATCTGGGGTTGGAATACCTTCGTTTGGACTATGGCTTTAGCGCCCAACGGGTCGCGGAGCTGTCCGGTGTATTTCGCATTGTGGTCAATGCATCGACGGTGAGTTCTGATGAAATCGCATCGTGGCGTGAGGCCGGTGCCGATGTGACTCGTTTTGCCGCCTGCCACAATTTTTACCCCAAGCCTTATACCGGTTTAGCTCTTGAAGATGTTGCTCGGACGAATCTTCGTCTTGCGGCGCTTGGATTCGAAATCATGGCTTTTGTGCCGGGTGATGCTAACGTTCGCGGGCCGGTATTCGAGGGACTGCCGACGGTCGAGGCGCAGCGCGGTCGCGCGTCAAAGGTTGCCCTCAATATGCTTGAGCTTGCACATGGCGCCGATTGCGACATTGTGTTGGTCGGCGACCCCGATCTTTCCGATGCGGGCTGGGCGCAGTTTGCTCAAGTTTCCGCCGGATACGTGGACCTGCAATGCGAGCTTGAGCCCGGTTATGCCTATGTGCGCGGGCAGATTCATCACGACCGGCCCGACTCGAGTGTCCTCATCTTTAGGTCTCAGGAGTCACGTACGAAGCTTAAGCCGGATTCCGTGCCGACGGATGCCGGAGCCGGCCTGCCGCGAAAGGCGGGGTCGATCGCTGTGAGCAATAGCGGATATGGGCGCTACGAAGGCGAGCTTGAGATTGCGCGGGTCGATCTTCCCGGTGACGAGCGCATGAACGTTGCGGGCCATATCACGCCCGAGGCAATGGAACTGCTGCCGTTTATCAAGCGCGGATTCGGGGTACGGTTCGTTTAACGTGTGACCCGCGGGCTACAATTGGCCCATCATACGAAGGCGCCTCGTGTGGCGTGTGCCTGCGTTGGCCGATCTATATTCGGAGGATTCCCATGACTGTACTGTTTGTTGAATATCCCAAGTGCTCGACCTGTAAGAAGGCCAAGGCATGGCTGGACGAACATGGGGTAGAGTATATCGATCGCGATATCGTTTTGGACAATCCCACGGCTGATGAGCTTGCGACCTGGATTGCTCGTTCGGGGCTGCCGGTGCGGCGCTTCTTTAATTCGTCGGGCATGAAATATCGAGAGCTGGGCCTGAAGGCGCGTCTGGATGCGGGCATGACGGATCAGGAGTGCTGCGAGCTGCTGGCGACCGACGGCATGCTGGTCAAGCGTCCGCTGCTGGTGGGCGACGACTTTGCGATTCCTGGGTTTAAGGAAGCGACCTGGACCGAGGTGCTGCTGTAGTGGTTGCGGAAAGTGCGTCCCGTTTTGAGCTCGGATTCCGGGACGCAGTTTCCGGTTGAAGGGGCTAGCGGAAATCGTATCCCAGTTTGAGCGCGAAATCTGGGATACGGTTTCCGTTTGGGGCCTCTAGGGGAAAGCGCGTCCCGTTCTGGACGTAAATTCCGGGATGAGCTTTCCGGTTGGCGGGCATGCGCACTATCCCGGCTGGCGGGCATATGCGCTAATCCTCAAGCTGCGCCCATTCGTGCGGATCGTAGACCTTTACGTGCTTGTTGGGCTTGCCGCTCCAGTACTCCTCGTCCATAAAGGGCAGATATGCCTGAACGCCGGGGCAGATAAAGGGAATCCGCTGCTGTTGCAGTCGCTCGCGCTGGCGCTGCTCCAGATGCGCCTCGGATATGACGGTCGGCATGCCGGACAGCTCGACGAGGCTTGCCTGGATTCGCTTAAGGTCGGGGAGTCCCGCGTGCCATGACATCCGCATGATCAAAAAGGATGCACGGCGGTATTTTGCCTGCACCACAGTAATGGCGGGGCGCAGTGTGGGATGGATTTTGTCCCGTTCGGGCCAAAGGTCGGCAGTGATCTCGAGGCCCAGGGTCTCCCATAGGTAATCAAGCTCTTCGTCCATGGCGCCTCATATCTACGCGATCATTGATACTTCGATTGTGTTGCCTGGCGCTATCGTTTTCACGGTAGAATCTGCCAACGGTTGACGGCTACCGCTCGCGGCGTTTTGCCCTTCGCGTACAGCGGTTGGCTTCACAGGTCCTTCACGGGTTGGACTAAATTAGGCCAATTTGACTGAATTTCAAAAAAGTCAAAATTGGGGCTTGCGTCACGGCGAGACTTCCCGTATATTTCTTTCTTGCGCAAAGGCACAGCCGAGCGCAGCGATGCAGTCATTGGGATGTCGTCTAATGGCAGGACAGCGGATTCTGGTTCCGTCAATGGGGGTTCGACTCCCTCCATCCCAGCCATTGCATTTGCTACATATGGCCCGTTCGTCTAGCGGTTTAGGACGCCGCCCTCTCAAGGCGGAGATCACCAGTTCGAATCTGGTACGGGCTACCAAAATTGAACGCCCGGGCCTCGTAAGAGACCCGGGTTTTGTGTATTGACCGTATATACGGCGCCTGCCGTGTTTCGCTCAGATCGAGGAGTAGCCATGGATCTGCCCATCAGCTTGCAAGACATCACGTATGCCGAGAACTATCTGGCGCAGGGCGACTTGGCTACGGCGACGCCGCTGCTGGAGCGTCTGGTGGAGCTCGCCGAGGAGTATATTGATGCTGAGTGCAAGACGGAGGAGAAGCGTCAATACTTTAGCTTCGATAGCAAGTTTGAGCGCTTGGCCTATCGCCGCGTGGAGAAGGATCCGCGCGAGCTCGTGCAGGTCGAGGTGCCGTTTGACCGCCTGTACTCTGACATGGCGTTTGCCTACATTCGCCAGCAGGATTATGTGAGCGCTCGTAATGCCCTGATGCAGGCTGTGCGTTGGGACCCCATGAACTGCAACTATCGCTTGGATTTGGCCGAGCTGTTCCGCGCACTCGAGGACAAGCAGGAATGGGCATCGCTCTCGTTCTCGGTGCTGGAGCGTGCAAGCGATGGCAAGTGCGCCGCCCGCGCTTACGCCAATCTAGGTCAGTACTTCTTGGGGCCCGAGACCGAGAACGTTTCGGCTGCCGTGGGCTGCGCGCGTCTGGCGCTGCGCCTGGCGCCCAACGATGCGCATACGACGCGCCTGCTCAACAAGATCCATACCACCTATCCGGATGCCGCTGATGAGAGCGACGACCACGTGATGGGTGAACTGGCCCTGCAAGGCGTGCCGACCTCACCTTCGGCCGAGATTGCCATCTGCCTGATTATGTGCGCGACCGATGCTGCAAGCGACGGCGACAAGCGGGAGGCGACGCGCCTGACGGTGCGTGCTCGCGACTTGGTGGGCGAGGAAGCCTGCGCGGCGATTATCAAACTGGTGCGTGAGAGCGATGCTGAGCTCAATGCCGAGCGCAAGGCTAAGCGCGAAGCTACGGGCAAGGGTTCCGATGGCGCCAAGGAGGCCGGCGATGCCCAGTAAGCGTGAACGCAAGCTCATTTCTAAGAATCGCTCGGCGCATCACGAGTACTTTATCGATGAGACGTTCGAATGCGGTATTGAACTGAGTGGCACCGAGGTCAAGTCGATTCGCGAGCGCGCCTGCCAGATCACCGATACCTTCGCGCTGATTCGCGGTGGGGAGTGCTGGCTCGTCGGCCTGCATATCCACCCTTATAGCCATGGTGGCGTGTGGAATCGCGATCCCGACCGTCGGCGTCGTCTGCTGCTGCACCGCAAGGAGATCGACTTTCTTGACGGCAAACTTCGCAACCGTGGTTATGCGCTGGTTCCGTTGGAGCTCTACTTTAATACCGACGGCCGCGTAAAGCTGCTGCTGGGTCTGGGTCGCGGCAAGAAGCTCTATGACAAGCGCGAGGACATGGCTAAGCGTGATGTCCAACGCGAGATCGACCGCGCCCTTAAGGAGCGCAACCGCTAGGCACTCTGTATAAGTTGCGGTGGAATACGGACTGTTTTGCCTGTTTGAGGGACTATTCAGTCCCTATTTCACCGCAACTGCGGGTGTCTCATCTTTCTTACTGTTCTGACACATATGTCTCAAAGGCGGCGTCCGTTATGGGTGCCGCCTTTTTTGTGGGTACATACATCCATGAGGTTCAATCCTGGGTTAGGGGAGTGATCGTTATGGACAAAACTGCGTTCTTTACCATGCCGAGTGGCCTGTACGTGGTGAGCGCTGCGGCGGACGGGCTGCGTGCCGGCTGCGTTATCAACACAGCGGTGCAGGTGACATCCGCCCCGCCGCGCATCTCAATTGCCGTGAACAAGGAAAATGTCACGTCCGGCGTAATCGCATCGGCTAAGGCCTTTGCGCTGACCGTGATCGATCAGACGGCCGACATGCTCTATATCGGTAACTTTGGCTTCCGCACCAGCAGTGGCTACGACAAGTTTGCCAAGTACGAGACCCACGAGACCGCGCTGGGCATGCCCTATGTGCCCGAGCACGCGGCGGCGCTGTTTAGCTGCCGTCTAATTGATACCGTGGATGTGGGCACGCACCTGCTCTTTATCGGCGAGGTGGAGGACGCCGAGCGCTTGAGCGGCGAGGCCCCGCTGACCTATGACTACTATCACAAGGTCTTGAAGGGCAAGACGCCGCCCAAGGCTTCGTCGTATCAAGGCTAGAAATGTTCTAAAAATACTTGCATTATATTATTGAGAATCTATACTAATAAACGAAGTACATCACCAGTCGCGTTCGAGAGGAGAACATCATGGCTGAGGAGAAGAAGACGTATAAGTTCGTGTGCACCGTTTGCGGTTACGAGGTTGAGGTCGACACGCCCGAGCTGCCCGAGGATTACGTATGCCCGGTCTGCGGCGTCGGCCCCGATGAGTTTGAGCTCGTCGAGGAGTAACTCGTAGACACACGGCGATTAGCCATACAGAGTTCTGTCCAAGGGCCCCGGTCGAATTCTCGGCCGGGGCCCTTTTGATTTATCTGACGGTTTAAAACGGCCTTACGTGTTACAGATTGAGACGTTATATCTGGACAGTCACGCCATCCCAATTACATCCCCGTTAGCAGCACGATGTCGAGAACCGTTACGATGACGCCGATTCCTACGAGCAACGCGTTGAGCGGGCGCGAGTTGGCGTATTTGCCCATGACGCGGCGTGAGCTGGTGAGCCGTATAAGCACGAATACCGTGATCGGCAGCTGAAGCGACAGCAGCGCCTGGCTCCAGATGAGACCTTCAAAAGGATTTGGGACGACCAGGCACGCCGCCACTGCGCCGGCGAAACAGGCCACCACCCCGATCGAGGAATGTCGGTCGTGGATGTCGTATTCCTCGTCGAACATGCCTGCGGTGATGGTGCCTGCCGCCATGCCTGCCGTCACACTACTCGAGAGGCCCGCAAACAGCAGCGCCACCGCAAAGATTGTCGAGCTTGCTGGGCCCAGAATGGGGGAGAGCGTGTCCGCTGCGACGGCGAGGTCGTCTACGACAATGCCGTGCGCAAAGAAGGTCGTTGCGGCCAGGATGACCATGGCCGAGTTGATTGCCCAGCCCACGCCCATCGAAAAGAGCGTGTCGAAGAGCTCATAGCGCAGACGCTCTTCGATAACCTGCTCGCCTTGGCCTTCGAAGTGCATGGATTGGATGACCTCGGAGTGCAGAAAGAGGTTGTGGGGCATAACGACCGCACCCAGGACACTCACGATAATCGCGGCAGAGCCAGTGGGCATACTGGGCGTGATCCAGCTTGCGGCGGCTTGCGGCCAGTCGACCTTGACTAGTGCAAGCTCGGCCAAAAACGAGAGTCCTACCACGCCTACGAAGGCGATGATCCAGCGTTCGGCACGCTTGTAGGAGTTCGTCATGAGCATCGCCATCGATACTGCCGCCACGATGACACAGCCCGCACGCACGGGTAGCCCAAAGAGCATTTGAAGGGCAATCGCGCCGCCCAGGACTTCGGCCATGGCGGTGGCGATGGTCGCGAGATAGGCACTGGCGAGCACCGTGCGCCCAACGAAGCGGGGGAGGTAACGTGTCGTGGCCTCGGCAAGACAGGCGCCCGTGGCGATACCCAGGTGTGCCGCGTTGTGCTGTAGCACAATGAGCATAATCGTGGACAGCGTGACGATCCACAACAGCGCGTAGCCAAACTGCGAGCCCGCGGCCATATTGGAGGCCCAGTTGCCCGGGTCGATAAAGCCGACGGTCACGAGCAGCCCGGGGCCGATGTGCCGCGCAATGTCTAGGCCTCCGTGACCACCGGTGCGTCGGGAGCCAAAGTGTTGTTTGAGATGGTTGAGCATGGTGCGCTCCTGTGTATGGACGGCGTGGCGTCGCATCTGGGTCGTGCGGCGCCACGCGTCGGGTTTGGGTTGGGGTTACCTGCGCGCCTTGCCTTGGTTGGCCACGGCGTCGATCTTGGCGGCGATGGTCGCCGGGTCGCCGATGTAGCGCTTGTCGAGGACGTTGAAATCGGCATCGAAGGTGTAGACGAGTGGCACGCCGGTGGGGATGTTGACCTTGAGGATCTCCTCGGGCGTGAGGTGCTCGAACTTCATGACGAGAGAGCGCAGGGAGTTGCCGTGTGCGGCGATGAGTACGCGCTTGCCGGCGAGCATCTGGGGGCGAATCTCGTCTTCGAAATAAGGCCAGGCACGGGCTATCGTGTCCTTGAGGCACTCGGTGTAGGGCAGCTGGTCGGGTGCGACATCACGGTATTGCTCCTGGGTGTGGGGATCGCGCGCGTCGTTCGGCTCGAGTGCCGGCGGGCAGATATCGAAGGAGCGGCGCCAGATGAGCACCTGTTCGTCGCCGTGCTCCGCCGCGGCATCGGCCTTGTTGAGACCCTGCAACGCGCCGTAGTGGCGCTCGTTGAGCTTCCAGGATTTGATGACGGGCAGCCACTCGCGATCCATTTGGCCGAGCACGATGTTGAGGGTGTGGATCGCGCGCTTGAGGCGCGAAGTGTAGCAGACGTCAAAGTCGAAACCGGCTTCTTTGAGGGCTCGACCGCCTGCGGCGGCTTCTTCGCGGCCCGTGTCGGTGAGCTCTACGTCGGTCCAGCCGGTGAACAGGTTGAGTTTGTTCCACTCCGACTCTCCGTGGCGGATAAGGACGAGTTGGATCGTCTGCCGGTCTGTCTGGTTTGCCATAGGGGCCTCCTTAATGTGGCACGGCATGCGTGTCGTTTGTTTGACGCCGCAAAGGATACCCGTTTTAGGCTAAAAAGTTAACCAAGACTAACAAAATTGTTGTATTTGAATAGGATGGTGAAAGGGGATTGCTGAAATGTCTTGATCTGTAACAACTAGGGATGGAAATTGGGTCTTACTGTTACAGATTGAGATGTTTGAAGAGGTGAGTTTGCAGGCCGAACTTGGGGCCTATGTTGTCGCCCTTGAGGTCGGCGGTGTCCACTCGTAGGGCGTGCGTTACGCGATTGTTTCGAAACGGGTGAGAAACACAACGGGCCGGCGATGCTCCTAGTATGCCTATTCAACTGACTGTCTAAATATCTAGGGGAGGATCGCGATGCAGGCAGATTCCGCTCAGCAGCAGGGCCTTTATCGCCCCGAATTCGACCACGATGCGTGTGGCATCGGCGCGCTTGCCGATATCAACGGCGAGCGCCATCACCAGATCCTGGACGACGCACTGTCCATTCTGGTTAACTTGGAGCACCGCGGTGGTACGGGACTCGAGAAGAACACCGGCGACGGCGCTGGTATCCTGTTCCAGGTTCCGCATCACTTTTTCCGTAAAGAGGCTCAAAAGTGCGGCCAGATTCTGCCGGCAGAGGGCGACTATGGCGTAGCCATGCTGTTCTTCCCGCAGGACGACAAGGGCGTAGAGGATGCCCGCCGCGTGTTTGAGGAGGGCTGCGCCGAGGCTGGCGTGCCGCTGCTCTTTTGGCGCGAGGTGCCGGTCGACCCGCACGACCTGGGCGAGACGGCCCGCGCCTGCATGCCTACCATCCTGCAGGCCTTCCTGGGCCGTCCGGACGATACGCCGGCAGGTGACGCCTTCGAGCGCCGCCTGTACGTGTGCCGCCGCACCATCGAGAAGAAGGCTGACGCCGAGTTTGCCCTGCGCGACAAGATCTTCTACGTGTGTTCCATGAGCTCGCGCACCATCGTGTACAAGGGCATGCTTGTGGCCACGCAGATGCGTCGCTTCTTCATCGACCTCAACGACGCCGCCGTCAAGACGGCCGTAGCGCTCGTCCACTCGCGCTACTCCACCAACACCACGCCCAGCTGGGAACGCGCGCACCCCAACCGCTTTATCATCCACAACGGCGAGATCAACACCCTCAAGGGCAACGTCAACTGGATCCGCGCCCGCGAGCCCAACCTGTACAGCCCCGTGCTGCAGCACGATCTTGAGCGCGTGATGCCCATCATCAACCGCGAGGGTTCCGACTCCGCGATTCTGGACAATGTGCTTGAGTTTTTGGTCATGAACGGTCGCCCGCTTACGCGTGCCGCATCCATGCTGCTGCCCGAGCCGTGGGACCACAACGACAGCCTGAGTGAGGAGCGCCGCGCCTACGACGCTTACCAGTCCATGCTCATGGAGCCGTGGGATGGCCCGGCGGCCATCGCCTTTACCGACGGTCGCACGCTGGGTGCCGCCCTCGACCGTAACGGCCTGCGTCCCGCCCGCTACTATGTGACGCGCGACGGTCGCTTTATGCTGGCGAGCGAGGTGGGCACCATCGAGGTGAGCCCCGAGAACATCCTGACGAGCGGCTGCCTGGGACCGGGCCAGATGCTCGAGGTCGACTTTGCCCGCGGGCGCGTCATCTACAACGATGAGCTGCGTGCCCGTTACGCCAAGGAAAAGCCCTACCGTGATTGGATTGCCGAGGAGACGCTAACCGTTGACGCGCTCGATGAGCCCGTTGCGGCAACGCCCGCCGAGGACGCCGAGGTGCCCGCCGCTGTGCGTATGGCCAAGCTCGGCTACCACTGGGATGACGTCGACGAGGTCGTGCGTCCCATGGCCCAGCAGGGCAAGGCTCCGCTCGCCTCGATGGGCATCGATGCGCCGCTGGCCTGCCTGTCCAAGAAGACGCGCTCGTTCTTTGACTACTTCTATCAGTTGTTCGCCCAGGTCACGAATCCGCCGATCGATGCCCTGCGCGAGCACATGGTCACCTCGACCACGCTCTACCTGGGCAACCACGGCAACCTGCTCGAGGACTCCCGTACGGCCTGCCAGCTGGTGCGCCTGGAGCGCCCGCTGCTGAGCGAGGAGGAGTTCGACCGCATTTGCGCGATTGACCGTGTTGGCTTTAAGACCCGCCGTTTCCGTGCCGTCTACCGCCGCGATGCCGGCGAGGGCGCGCTGCAGGCTGCGCTCAAGCAGCTTGCCGAAGACGTCGAGGCTGCGGTTCGCGATGGCGTGAACATCGTGGTGCTGAGCGACCGTGCCGCTGCGGGCGAGGTGCCCGTGCCGTCGCTGCTCGCCGTGGGCTGCGTGCACAACCACCTGATCCGTGCCGGCGTGCGCACCTTTGCCGATATCGTGGTGGAGTGCGGCGATGCCGTGTCTCCGCACGACTTTGCGGCGCTGGTGGGCTACTCCGCAAGCGGCATCTACCCGTACAACGCGCATGCGTGCATCCGCAATCTGGCGGCACGCGGCGACCTGGACGTGACGGCCGAGCAGGGCATCGCCAATTACAACAAGGCCGCGACGGCGGGCATCGTCTCCATCATGTCCAAGATGGGCATCTCCACGGTGCAGAGCTACCACTCTGCGCAGATCTTCGAGGCCGTGGGCTTTACGCCGGAGTTCGTCAACGCGTACTTCGCCGGCACGGTGAGCCGTGTGGGCGGTATGGGCGTCGAGGACGTCGAGCGCGAGCAGAATGAGCGCTATGACGCCGCGCTTGCCATCCTTAAGAGCCCGGCTCCCGATCAGCTGCCCACGTTGGGCCTGACCAAGTGGCGCCCGCTCGGTGGCGAGGATCACCTCATCGATCCGCAGACCGTCTACCTGCTGCAGACCGCCTGCCGCGAGGACAGCTACGACACCTTTAAGGAGTACAGCGCCCGCCTGCACCGCACCGGCCGTGCCGTGCGCCTGCGCGACCTGCTCGACTTTGATGCCGGCGGCCGCACCCCGGTGGCACTCGACGAGGTCGAGCCCGCGCTCAACATCGTCCGCCGCTTTAACACCGGCGCCATGTCGTACGGCTCCATCAGCAAGGAAGCCCACGAGTGCATGGCCATCGCCATGAACCGCCTGCACGGCCGTTCCAACTCCGGCGAGGGCGGTGAGGATCCGCGTCGCGAGACCCCGCTGGCCAACGGCGACTCCAAGAACTCCGCGATCAAGCAGGTGGCAAGCGCGCGCTTTGGCGTGACGAGCCGCTACCTGTGCAGCGCCTTCGAGATTCAGATCAAGATGGCCCAGGGCGCCAAGCCCGGCGAGGGCGGTCACCTGCCCGGCAAGAAGGTCTACCCCTGGATCGCCGAGGTCCGTCAGTCCACGCCCGGCATCGGCCTGATCTCGCCTCCGCCGCACCACGACATCTACTCCATCGAGGACCTGGCCGAGCTGATCTTTGACCTTAAGAACGCCAACCCCGGCGCGCGCGTGTCGGTCAAGCTGGTCAGCGAGGCCGGCGTCGGTACCATCGCCACCGGCGTTGCCAAGGGCGCTGCCGACAAGATTTTGATCAGCGGCCACAACGGCGGCTCGGGTGCCGCTGCTCGCGATTCCATTTGGCACGCCGGTCTGCCGCTGGAGCTCGGTCTTGCCGAGGCCCAGCAGACGCTGCTGCAAAACGGCCTGCGCTCGCGCGTGGTGCTCGAGGCCGACGGCAAGCTCATGGACGGCACCGATGTTGCCGTCGCCTGCCTGCTGGGTGCCGAGGAGTTTGGCTTTGCGACCATGCCGCTCATCTCGATGGGCTGCCTCATGCAGCGCGACTGCCAGCAGGATACCTGCCCCGCCGGCATCGCTACGCAAAACTGCCGCCTGCGTCGCGGCTTCCGCGGCAAGCCCGAGCACGTTGAGCACTTTATGCTCTTTGTTGCCGAGCAACTGCGCGAGGTCATGGCGAGCCTGGGCTTCCGCACCGTCGACGAGATGGTCGGCCATCCCGAGTGCTTGCGCCAGATTGAGGTCCCGGGCAACCGCAAGGCTAACCTGCTCGATCTGTCGCCCGTGCTGGCGAGCGCGACCTGTGAGTTTGGTGCCCACATCCCGGGTGCCGACGGCCGTCACTTCCTGCCCCAGATGGCTGCGGACAGCGAGCTCGACAAGACGCTCGACTCCACGTTGTTTGTGCCCTATACGGCCGATGCCCGTGCGCACCTGCGTCCGATTCGCTTCCGCGCCGATATCGCCAACGTCAACCGCTGCGTGGGCACCATCTTGGGCAACGCGGTGACCAAGGCGCATCCCGAGGGCCTGCCCGCCGGCTCCATCACCATCGATTGCGATGGTTCGGCCGGTCAGAGCTTTGGCGCTTTCCTGCCGCGCGGCATTACGCTCAACGTGTGCGGCGACGCCAACGACTACTTTGGCAAGGGCCTTTCGGGCGGCGAGGTGTCGGTGCGCCCCAACCCGCATGCGACCTACAAGTTCGACGAGAACATCATTGTGGGCAACGTTGCGTTCTTTGGCGCTACGAGCGGCCGCGGCTTCATTAACGGCCTGGCAGGCCAGCGCTTTGGCGTACGCAACTCCGGTGCCACGGTGGTGGTCGAGGGCTGCGGCAACCATGGCTGCGAGTACATGACGGGTGGTCTGGCGCTCATCCTGGGCGAGGTTGGGCAGAACTTCGCCGCCGGCATGACGGGTGGCGTGGCCTATGTCTTTGACCAGTACGGCACGCTCGATGCCCGTGTTAACCACGAGAGCGTTGAGCTTAAAGCCCCGACGGCCGGCGAGCTGGCGCAGATTCGCGAGCTCATTCAGGAGCACGTGGACGCGACGCAGAGCCCGCGCGGCATTAAGCTGCTCTACAGCTTCGACTCGATGAACAAGCACTTTGTGAAGGTCATTCCGACCGAGTACGAGCGCGTGCTGGCGATTGTCGCCGCCGCCGAAGCCGTCGGCAAGACGCATGCGCAGGCCGAGGAGCTGGCGTTTGACATTGTGACCGGTCGCGCGAGCGCCGCGGATGTCGCTCGCTTCG
>CABUXL010000040.1 GCA_902495525.1 uncultured Collinsella sp. | reverse complement strand
CGGCCTGAACAATCGTCAATATCGGTCGGAGGGGTGGCTTTGTAAAGCCGTTTGTCTCCACCCGCGTAGCGGGTGGTTTAAAGCTGGCCGCTGCGCGGCCAGCAGACTAAAGTCTTGAAACAAAAAAGGGTCCCGCACTTGCGGAACCCTTTACAAGTACTTATGCGGCTCGTGATTAGTAGCCCACGATGCCCTGCGGGAAGAAGAACATGCACAGCACGACGCACACGGCAAACACGACACCCATGATGACGGTCAGGCGGTCGAGGTTCTGCTCCATAACACCTGTGGCAGAGCTGGAGTTATACAGCGAGCTAGCGATCATATCCGAAACGCCGGTACCCTTACCGGAATGCATCAGGACGAGAATCGTCAGCGCCACGGCAGAAACAGCCCAAACGACAAACAGAAGAATCTGGAACGGACCCATAGATAAGCTCCTTAATAGAACAATTCAAACTCCAGTACTGTACCACAATCCCCCGCTCTCCCCTACCTGCCACTCGGGGACGGTGCGGAAATGGCAGAAATACCAAAAAGGGGGTTGCCCGAATATGGGCAACCCCCTGCAAGAAAACGCTTGGAGTTTTCTCTTAGGCCTCGGTGGCGAGCACGCGACCCGTCATCTCGGCGGAAGGCTCAATACCAGCCATGGTGAGCATGGTCGGAGCGATATCGGAAAGACGACCGTCCTCGATACCGGTGAGCTGCGCCTTCTCATCAACGATGATGAACGGCACACGGTTGGTGGTGTGAGCCGTGAACGGATGCTTGGAACCGTCAGAAGCAACGTCAAACATGTGATCGGCGTTGCCGTGGTCGGCGGTAATCAGCGCAAAGCCGCCCTTGGCGAGAATCGCCGGGACAACCTTGGACAGGGCATCGTCAACAGCCTCGACGGCCTTAACGGCGGCGTCGAAGACACCGGTGTGACCAACCATGTCGCAGTTTGCGAAGTTCACGATGTAGAAATCAGCGCGATCCTCGTTGATGGCAGCGACGAGCTTCTCGGTAACCTCGGGAGCGCTCATCTCAGGCTGCAGATCGTAGGTAGAGACCTTGGGGGAAGCGACGAGCACGCGCTCCTCGCCCTCCTTGGGCTCCTCGATGCCGCCGTTGAGGAAGAACGTCACGTGGGCGTACTTCTCGGTCTCGGCGGTGTGCAGCTGCTTCAGGCCATTGGCGGCGATAACGTCGGCCAGGACGTTCTCGGGGAACGTCTTGGGGAAGGCGACCTCGACATCAAACGTCGGATCGTACTCGGTCATCGTCACAAAGTGCGAAAGCTTGATCTGCTTGCGCTCAAAGCCGTCGAACTCCTTGTCCGTGAACACGCGGGTCATCTGACGGGCGCGGTCGGGACGGAAGTTGAAGAAGATGGCCGCGTCGCCCTCGTGGATGCCCTCGTTGTGGGCAGCGAAGGGCTCGACGAACTCGTCGCCGCGCGGGTCCTTCTCGTAGTAGGCCTTGATGCCGGCAACGGGGTCGACATCGGCATCGGACGCATTGACCATGACGTCGTAGGCACGCTGGATGCGCTCCCAACGGTTGTCGCGGTCCATGGCCCAATAGCGGCCAGAAACGGTGGCGACGCGAGCGTCGCAACCGGTCTCCTCGGAGATCTTCGCCAGGAAGGCGCAGAACTCGCTCATGTAGCCGGCACCGGACTGCGGGTCAACGTCGCGGCCATCCATGAAGGCGTGGACGCGAACGGTCTTGACACCGTGCTCGGCAGCCATCTTGACCAGAGCCTCGACGTGGTTCATGTGAGAATGGACACCGCCAGGGCTCATAAGGCCCATGAGGTGGAGAGTCTTGCCGTCAGCCTTGACGTCGTCCATAGCCTTGACGAAAACCTCGTTCTTGGCGATGGAGCCGTCCTTGATGGCATTGTTGATGCGCGAAAGCTCCTGGAACACGATGCGGCCGGCACCGATATTGAGGTGGCCTACCTCGGAGTTGCCCATCTGGCCGTCGGGAAGGCCCACGTCCTCGCCCGAAGCGCCGAGCGTGGTGTGGGGGTACTTCTCGTACAGGCTATCAAGGAAGGGCGTCTTGGCAGCGGCGACGGCGTTCTCACCATCGGCTGGAGCAAGGCCGCAGCCATCCATGATAATCAGGAGTGCAGGAAGATGACGCTGTGCCATATGTCCTACTCGCCTGCCTTGACGACCATAGAGGCGAAGTCGGCAGCCTTGAGCGAAGCGCCGCCCACGAGGGCGCCGTCAACGTCGGGCTTGGCGACGAGCTCAGCGATGTTGCCAGGCTTGGCAGAGCCACCATAGAGAACGCGGATGCCGTTAGCGAGCTCCTCGCCGAACATCTCCTTGAGGGTCTCACGGATAGCGCCGCAGACCTCCTGAGCGTCCTCGGCGGTAGCGGTCTTGCCGGTGCCAATGGCCCAGATGGGCTCGTAGGCGACGACGACCTGCTTGGGGCAGGTGATCTCAAGACCAGCAAGGCCAGCCTTGACCTGGTTCACGACGTGCTCGACATAGGTGCCAGCCTCGCGGACCTCGAGGGACTCGCCGCAGCAGAAGACGGGAACAAGACCGGCGGCAACGAGAGCCTTGGCCTTCTTGTTCTGGTCCTCGTCGGTCTCGTGGAAGTAGTCACGACGCTCGGAGTGGCCAATGATGCAGTAGGTGCAGCCAGCGGACTTGAGCATGTCGCAAGAGGACTCACCGGTGAAGGCACCCTTGGCCTCCCAGTACACGTTCTGTGCACCGAGGGCGATGGGGGCAGCCTGAATGCGGTCATGAACCGTGGTGATGTCGATGGTCGGAGGGCAGACGAGCACCTCGACGCCAGCCGGAACCTCGGGCAGAGCCTGAGCCAGCTCGTCGGCGAGTTTGGCGGCCTCGGCGACGTCGTTGTTCATCTTCCAGTTACCAGCGATGAGAAGGGTGCGATTAGGCATCGAGAAGCGCCTCCACTCCGGGCAGGGCCTTACCCTCGACGAGCTCCATGGAAGCGCCACCACCGGTGGAGATCCAGCTCATCTTGTCGGCCAGGTTGAACTTGTTGACAGCCGCGACAGAGTCGCCACCGCCGATGATCGAGGTGCAGTCGGCCTCGGCGACAGCCTCGGCGATAGCCTGGGTGCCGTGAGCGAAGTTGTCGAACTCGAAGACGCCCATGGGGCCGTTCCAGAACACGGTCTTGGCGCCCTTGACGGCCTCGGCGTAAAGCTCCTCGGTCTTGGGGCCGATGTCCATACCCTCGCGGTCGTCGGGGATAGCGTCGGAAGCGACAACCTCGGGGACAGCGTCCTCGCCAAAGTGATCGGCAACGCGGTTGTCGATGGGGAGCAGGATCTTGACGCCCTTCTCCTCGGCCTTCTTGAGCATCTCACCGGCGCGCTCGACCCAGTCCTCTTCCTTGAGGGACTGACCGACGGACAGGCCCTGAGCCAGGAAGAAAGTGTAGGCCATGCCGCCACCGATGATCAGGGTATCAGCGGAGTCGATGAGGTGATCGAGAACGCCGATCTTGGAGGAAACCTTGGAACCGCCGACGATGGCGACGAAGGGGCGCTCGGGCTCGGCGAAGATGCCGGTCAGCGTGTCGACCTCCTTCTCGAGCAGGAAGCCGGCGACGGCAGGCAGGTAAGCGGCGGGGCCCACGACGGAACCCTGGGCGCGGTGAGCGGTGCCGAAGGCATCGAGAACGAAGACGTCACCATAGGAAGCGAGCTTCTTGGCGATCTCGGGATCGTTCTTCTTCTCACGCTTGTCAAAACGGACGTTCTCGAGAACGAGGACCTTGCCCGGCTCGACGGCGGCGACAGCCTCGGCGGCCTTCTCGCCATACGTGTCGGCAACAAAAGCAACGTCAAGGCCAGAGAGCTCAGCGAGCTTCTTGGCGACGGGCTCGAGGGACAGCTCGGGCTGGAAGCCGGTGCCCTCGGGACGGCCGAGGTGGCTCATGAGGATGACGCGAGCGTTGTGCTCAACGAGGTAGTTGATGGTGGGCAGGGCAGCCTTGATACGGGTGGTGTCGCCAACGACGCCATCCTTGATAGGCACGTTAAAGTCAACGCGGACGAGAACGCGCTTTCCGTCGACATCGATGTCGCGGACGGTCTTCTTGGTAAAGGCCATGTTTGCTTCTACCTTTCGTACGTGTCTGCCTCCCATTACGGCAGACGATTTCTTATAAAAAGGGCGCGACCCTAGGGTGTAAGCCCTATAAGGCCGCGCCCTTCTTTAGACGCTCAACGAGCTATTCGCTAAAAGCTAAATTAAGCAACGAACTTCTCGAAGTACTTGATGGTGCGGACCATCTGAGAGGTGTAGGAGTTCTCGTTGTCGTACCAAGAGGTGACCTGAACGAGGGTCTGGCCGTTGCCGAGGTCAGAGCACATGGTCTGAGTGGCGTCGAAGATGGAGCCGTGGGTCTCGCCGACGATGTCGCGGGAGACGATCTGGTCCTCGTTGTAGGCGAAGGTCTCGGGGATGGTCTCGGCGTAGGCCTTCATGGCAGCGTTGACCTCGTCGACGGTGACCTTCTTGTCAACGACGGCGTAGAGGTTGGTCAGCGAGCCGGTCGGCGTCGGGACGCGCTGGGCGGCACCGATGAGCTTGCCGTTGAGCTCGGGGAGAACCAGGCCGATGGCCTTGGCAGCGCCCGTGGTGTTCGGGACGATGTTCTCGGAGCAGGCGCGGGAGCGACGGAAGTTGCCCTTGCGCTGCGGGCCGTCGAGCGGCATCTGGTCGCCGGTGAAGGCGTGGATGGTGGTCATGATGCCGGACACGATGGGAGCGAAGTCGTTCAGACCCTTGGCCATCGGGGCGAGGCAGTTGGTGGTGCAGGAAGCAGCGGAGATGATGTTGTCCTCAGCGGTCAGCGTCTCATGGTTGACGTTGTACACGATGGTGGGCAGATCGCTGCCGGCCGGAGCGGAGATGACGACCTTCTTGGCGCCAGCGTTGATGTGGGCCTGAGCCTTAGCCTTGCTGGTGTAGAAGCCGGTGCACTCGAGAACGACGTCGACGTCAAGGTCGCCCCAAGGCAGGTTGTTAGCGTCGGCCTCCTTGTAGATCTTGATCTCCTTGCCGTCAACGGTGATGGAATCCTCGCCAGCAACGACCTCGTGATCGCGAGCGTAGTTGCCCTGCGTGGAGTCGTACTTCAGCAGGTAAGCGAGCATATCGGGAGAGGTGAGGTCGTTGATAGCGACGATCTCGGAGCCCTCATGACCGAACATCTGACGGAAAGCCAGACGACCGATGCGACCGAAGCCGTTAATAGCAACCTTTACTGCCATTGTGTCTCCTTTCGTAAGGCCCCCGCGAGCTACAGCGCCCGCCGTTGAGGCCCACAAACTAACCACTCGCCTAATATACCTTTTTTTTGACTTGAATTTCACGAGAATGCTCGAAATTGAAAATCAAATTTACGTTAAAACGTTTTAAAGAGTAAAACAGCATTTAAATCCGTATAGTAGCAGTTTCGCTCAACTACCTGTTTGCTTCAATGAGCTTTTCAAGCCTCAAAACACGATGGTAGAGGGCCGACTTCGACAAGGGAGGGTCGGCCATCTCGCCCAGATCGCGCAGCGACAGATCGGGATAGCGCTCGCGCAGGTCGCAAAAGACCGCCAAGGCGTCCGGAAGCGTGTCGCGCAAACCTCGCTGTTCGAGCTCATCGATCAACGCAAGCTGATGCTGGGCGGCACCCGCACTTCTGGTCTGATTGGCCAGCTCGGCATTCACGCGACGGTTCACATCGTTCTTAACCAACTTGACCGCGCGCGCCTCCTCGATCTCGGCAACGCTGCGCTTGGCACCAATCAGCTTTAAAAGATGCTCAATCTCCTCGGCACTCTTAATGTAGACAGCAAAGGACCCGCGCCGCGCGTTAACGCGCGCATGGACCCCAATCTGCTCCAATAGATCGCAAAGGCCCCGTGCATACTGCTCGCCCTGCACCGCGATCTCCAAATGAAAGTCGCCGCGGGGATCGGCCACGAAACCGCCGGCGATGAGCGCGCCGCGAATGTAGGCAAGCCTGCAGCAGGGACGGGCAACGATGTGCCGGGGAACACCAGCGACGAGCCCTCCCCTGCGGTCGAGAATGCCCAGCAGCACCAGAGCCTTGTCCAGGTCGGGCTGATCGGGCAGGGTAATGAGATAGTTACGGACCTTATGCAAGACCGATTTACGAACGGTGAATTCCGTTTTGAGCTTAAGGATGCGATGCGTCAGTGTGATCATCGTGCGCGCGACAGCGCCCGTCTCGGCCGCGACCGTCAAACGATACCGCCCGGAGCCGGCCAGCGAAAGTGTACCGCTCACACGCGTCAGGGCGGCAAGCGTCGACAAGTCGCAGTATTCACATTCGGGTTCGCAGCGCGCGAGCTCGTCACGCACCTCGGCGGTAAACGACATGCAGGCCTATGCTTTCGTGTTGGCGCGCGACAGGTCGCGGTGGGAAATGCTCACGTGATATTGGGCACCTTCCAAATAACGTGCCGTGGCCTCGGCGATGGCAACGCTGCGGTGTTGACCGCCCGTGCAACCGATGGCGATAGAAAGCTGCGGCTTGCCCTCCGCGATATAGCCGGGCATGACCGTATCGAGCAGCTGCGTCCAGGCCTTCCAGAACTCCTGGGTCTTGGGATGGTCCAGAACAAAGTCGGAGACTTTCTTATCGAGGCCGGTCATGGTGCGCATCTCGGGATCGTAGAACGGATTGGGCAGGAAGCGGACGTCGATCATAATGTCCGCCTCGACGGGCATACCGTGCTTAAAGCCAAACGAGAACACGTGAACGTCCATGAGCTGCTGGTCGGACAACTCGGAAAATGCCATACGCAGCTTGTTGCGCAGCGCAGAGGTGCGCAGACGGCTCGTGTCGATAATCATATCGGCTCGGTCGCGAACGCCCTGCAGCTGCAGGCGCTCGCGCTGAATCGCATCGGCCGTAGTCTCTCCCGGCTTGGCAATGGGATGGCGGCGGCGGTTTTCGCTATAACGACGGATCAGTACCTCGTCAGAGGCCTCGAGAAACACGATGTCACAGCTCATCTCGCGCTCCTCGAGTGCGGCAACGGCATCGAGCAGCTCATCGAACAAGCCCTGGCTGCGCAGGTCGCAGGTGACGGCAAGATGCCTGCCCACGCCCGTATTGATGCCGACGAGTTCGGCAAGCTGGGCGATCAGACGCGGAGGCAAGTTGTCGATGCAAAAGTAGCCCATGTCCTCGAACACATGCATGGCCTGCGTTCGGCCCGATCCAGACATTCCGGTGATGATGACGATATCGGGGATGCGCTCCGAGCGCTCCGCCGCATCCATGGCATCTCCCTTTTGCATGTGCGCCTCCTAAAACAAGCGCGGGACCCGGCCAGCGGATCCCGCGCGATCAATTGCCTTTATTGAGTATACCGCCCCGAGCGGATACGAGGCCTGTCTTACGCCTCAAGCGCAGCCTTGAACCAACTTGTAATACTCGTGGGGTGCGTGATGGCGGTGCCGACGACAACGGCCCAGGCGCCAGCATCGATCGCGGCGCGAGCCTCCTCGGGCGTGTGCACGCGGCCCTCGCAGATGATGGGAAGACCGGGGAATTCCTCGGTCGCCTGACGCAGGAGCGGCAGATCGGGGCCATCGGCCATGGTGCAGTCGATGGCAGCGACACCGTGAGAAAGCGTGGTAGATACAAGGTCGAAGCCCATATCAACCGCACGGCGAATGTCCTCGATGGTGGCACAATCCGCCATCAGGAGCACACCCTCCTCGTGCAGCGGGCGGAAGGTATCCTCGACCGACTTGCCGTCGGGACGCGGACGATCGGTGGCGTCGATCGCCACGATATCGGCACCCGCAGCAACGCAGGCGCGAGCGTGACGCAGCGTCGGCGTGATGTAAACGCCCTCGTGCCCATCCTTCCACAGGCCGATAACGGGGACCTCACAGCGACCCTTAATGGCGGCAATGTCGGCAAGGCCCTGGCAGCGAATGGCGGCGGCGCCGCCGAGCTCGCAAGCACGAGACATTTGAGCCATGGTCTCGGGCGTACGAAGCGGCTCGCCCATATACGCCTGAACGCTCACGACGAGCTTGCCCTTCAGGGACTGGATCAAAGGATCAACGGTCATGTTCGACTCAACCTTTCTCAAAAACAGCCTTCTGAGACACCGCACCTTGACGTTCAAACCGTCGCTCGCGTACCGAAGTACGCTTCGCTCCTCTTTCACGTCAATCTGCGGCACCTCAGAAGGCGCACTTGGTAGCTATGTTTATTTCAACGACGCAAGAAGGTGTTCGGCGGCACCGATGAGCGGAGCATCGCCCTCAAGAGAACCGATGAGGATCGGCGTGTCCTGAAGCGGATCGAGCGCCTGGCTGGCATAGCCTTCGTGCACCGAATCCTTCCACGTCTGTGAACGCCAATCGGGACCTTGGTGAATCACGCCGCCCGAAAGCACGATGACCTCGGGGTCCAGGATGTTAGCGAGCGAGCCCAAGCTGGCACCCAGCGCAAAGCCGGCGTCATGGATGACCTCGGTCGCCTTTGCGTCGCCCGCACGGCACAGGTCGTTCACATCGCGACCGACCGAAGGACGGCTGGGGTCGACGCGGCCAAAACGCTCATCGTACATTCGACCAATGGAAGTGCCCGAAGCAACCGACTCCAGATGGCCGGAACGCCCGCAGGCGCAGGGAATGCCGGCGGCAGCCGAGCACTCGATGTGGCCCATATGGCCGGCAGCACCATGGAAGCCCTGCATCACGCGGCCGTTCTCGACATATGCGCCGCCGATGCCCGTACCGATGCCAAGACACAAGACGGAGAACTTGCCCTTGCCGACGCCCCAGTGGGCCTCGCCCAGAGCATGAGCCTGCACGTCGCCTACAACGGCAACGGGAAGACCGAGGTCCTCGCGCAGACGCGGCCCCAACTGAACGCCGGACCAGCCGGGCATGATCTCGTTGGCATACGCGATGGCGCCCGTCTTGGGATCGACGACGCCGGCGGCACCGATACCGACGCCAAGGACCTCGACATCGGGATTCGCCTCGAGAGCAGCCTTGATGGACGCCTCGATACGCTGGAAGACGGCCTCGCCGCCCTCTTGGGCCTCGGTGGGAACCTCGGCCTCAAAAACGGGATGAGGCACGCTACCGTCAGCCGGGTACTCCATAATGGCGGTCGCAATCTTGGTGCCGCCGATATCAACGGAGCAAATGTACTTGTTCTCCATGTCGCTCTCCTTAGGAGATAAAAAACAACTACAGGAAATGAAGGCTGCGTTATCGCCGCAGCTTGGTAAAGGTTTCCCGGGTGCCCGAGGTTGGGGTGAAAGCGGTCGGGCGTTGACCCAATGGGTCACGCTCGACCGCTTGAGCCCCAAGATCGGGTGCCCGGGGAAGCTTTACAGGAGACCGTTGTCCTGGAGGACCTTCTTAATCGCCTCGACGTTCTCGCCGGTCATGGCCTTCACCGGGCGCGGCATGGTCGGGCTGTCGAAGATGCCCATGAGGTTCATAGCGGTCTTGAAGGCGCCGACGCCACCGGCATAGCCCTGGACGCCCGAGGTGACATCCCAGATGTGCGAAATCTCATTGAGGCGATCCTGCTCGGCCTTGACGGTAGCCCAGTCACCAGCCTGAGCGGCCTTCCACTGACGCACGTAGCCCTCGGGCTCAACGTTGGCGAGACCCGGGACGGAACCGTCGGCGCCACCGAGGTAAGCGCCGTCGACAACAACCTCGTGACCGGTGAGGATGCTCATCGGATGGCCGTTCTTCTCGTTCTCCTGAACGAGGTAGCGGAACGAGATGTCATCACCCGAGGAATCCTTGACGCCGGCCAGAACGCCCTCGGCGCCGAGCTTGGCAAGGAGCTTCCAGGGGAGCTTGGTGTGGACGCACACGGGGATGTCGTAGGCGAAGATGGGCAGGTCGAGTTCCTCATGCAGGATGCGGAAGTGCTCCTCAACCTCGGTCATGCCCTGCAGGGCATAGAACGGGCAGGTGGCGACGAGGGCGTCGGCGCCCAGCTCCTGGGCGACCTTGCCGTGCTCGATCATGCGCTCGGTCTCGGTATCGATGATGCCGACCAGAACAGGCACACGGTGGTCGACGATACGGACGGCCTCGGCGATAATCTGGCGACGGCGCTCGTCGGTGGAGAAGACGACCTCGCCCGAGGATCCCAAGAAGAACAGGCCATCGACGCCGGCGTCGATCATGCGGTTGATGCTGCGCTCAAAGGAGACAACATCGAGCTGGTGATCTTCGGTATCGGGAACAACGACGGGAGGGATAACGCCGGTGAATTTCTGAGTTGCCACGAGAATCTCCTTAGTTGTCTGGTGGGCAGCCCTATGCCGCCCACTCTTGTTGGCAGTGTCCAGGCCGTCTAGGCCAAAGAACACGAGTAGAACGTTTGGTTCAAGAAGTCGACGACTTCGTTTTCGAACGCATTGATGCGCTCGTGAGCGTATTTGGCATAGATGATATGCCTCCGGTCACACTCAAGACCGTTGAATACGGCAAACTGATCCTTGGGATCGCTCACGGTATCCATAAGCGATGTGCCCATGAGCACCGATCCGCGCACCCGAGACGACAGCGCCTCGAGGCCGCCAGGAAGCGGATTGGCAACCGCCGTGCAGGCGAGGCCCCGCTCGTCCAGAGCAGAAACCGCCAGCGCGACTCCGCCGCCAAGACCCTCGCCCCATGCAAAGATGCGGTCGGGGTCCATGCCATCAAGATTGCGCGCCACCTTCGCCAGCGCGCAGCCCCAACGGACGCGCTCGACAAAAGCGGGCGAAGAAATCCCCCGCTGCAGGTCGTCCGCACCAGCAACATCGTCATCCAGCGCGAGGACGGCATACCCCATGGCGGCAAATCTCGTCATGTGATGCCAGCCGCGCACAGGCCGATCGATGTCGTGGAACATCAGGCACAGCGGCACGCGCTCAGATACTCGGGCACGACCGACAGGCTCGATCAAACGAGCGTGAATCGCATCGTCACCGAGCTCAAAGGAGACCTCCGAGTAACGGGCGCAGGGGTTAACAAAGTCAATCGCCGTAATGGCCAGGCCTTGAATCTCAAGATTCGAAGCGCATGTCTCTAAATCAGAAACATCTGCTTGGACATCACCGCGCCAGTCCCGATATTCTGCGAGCCTTGACGAAACCGTTCCAGGAATTCCCACAAGCCCGGGGACAATCAGCTCGTCAACATTGCTCTCGCACTTAGACATGAGCCTCCCCTCCCTTGCAGAAAAACGGAATGATCAAATCGTCAAAATCCTGAATCTCCTCGTGGCCAAAGCCTTCAAAGAACTCATGACGCTTTTCGCAGGTCAGGTTGTTATAGACCGCAAACTGCGTCGCTGGCGGACAGACGATATCGGCTGTGCCGGTGCCAAACAGCACGGGGCATTTGACCATAGGGGCAAAGTTCTTGGAATCGAAGTACGCCAGCTTGGCATAGGCTTCGTCAATACGAGTCGAGTCCTCGTCAAACCAGCGAGACCAATAGCGCAGGCCCTCGTAGGCAATGTCATCGGCATCCAAATCCCAGACCAGGCGAAAATCTGACAGGAAGGGATAGAGGATGGCGGCGCGATTGATAAGCTCGCTGTTAAGTGCACAGGTCGCAATGCCCAAACCGCCGCCCTGAGACGCGCCGTTCACAAACACACGGGCAAGATCGATGCCCTCGAGCTCGCGAACGATGCGGCACAGGATGCGAATATCTTGGTGCAAGCGGACATAGTAGAGGTTGGCCGGGTCGCCGTCGATACCGGCGACGATATGGCCCGCGACCGTTGTGCCCTCAAATCCACCAATGTCCTCGGAGGGACCTCCTTGGCCGGGGCAGTCGAGGGCGATGAGTGCCATGCCCATGCCCGCAAACGACGCCTGCTCAAACCAGCTGCGGCTTGCACCCGGATACCCATGGAACTGAAGCACCAATGGCACGGGCTCGTCCGAGACGGGTTTAAGGTACTTGGCATGCAGGCGCGCGCCACACATGCCGGTATACCAGAGGTCGAAAAGCTGGCAGGTCGCGGCATCGGCGACCGATGCCGTCTCGATCGCATAGTCAAGCCCGACGGCGTCGGCCTCGGCCATGCGATCCTTCCAAAAGAGATCGAAATCTGATGGACGGGGCATGGCGCCTCGGTATTCACCAAATTGATGTTGTAGCTCCTGAGCACTTGGCATGGCTCGTGAACCCAACCTTTCGAAATCGCAACGGAGGTGCGCCCGGCAAGGGAACCGGGCGCACGGGAGGGAAAGCGAGGCTACTCGCCGAGCTTGGGATGCAGCAGCGACGGCGCAGCGCCGAGCAGCATCTTGGTGTAGGGGTCCTGGGGGTGCCGGAAGACCTGCTTGGCCTCGCCCTGCTCGACGATCCTGCCGCCATTCATAACGATGATGTCGTCAGAGATATAGCGGACCGTCTGGATGTCATGGCTGATGAACACCATGGCCAGGCCGAGCTCCTTCTTAAGGTCGGTCAACAGGTTCAGAATCTGTGCGCGGACCGAAACGTCCAGAGCCGAGGTGGGCTCGTCGGCGATGATGGCATCGGGGTTCAGCGACAGGGCACGGGCAATTGCGACGCGCTGACGCTGGCCGCCCGAAAGCTGGCCGGGAAGAACCTCGGCAGCGGAGCTGGGCAGACCGGTGAGCTCCAAGAGTTCCTTGACGCGCTTCTCCTGCTCGGCCTCGGTACCCAGGTTGTGGACGCGCATGGGGTCGAGCAGCTGCTCGCGAACGACCATGCGGGGGTTGAGCGCCGTGGCCGGGTTCTGGAACACGACCGAGATGACGCGACCCATGTGGCGACGGTCCTCGGCGGTACGTTTGGTAACGTCCTTGCCCTTAAAGTAGACCTTGCCGCTCGTGGGGGCCTGCAGGCCGCACATGACGTTAGCGGTGGTGGACTTACCGCAACCGGACTCGCCGACGATGCCGATCGTCTGACCGGGCATGAGCTTAATCGTTACACCCTGGACGGCGTGAACCAGGTTGGGGTGCAGAATCGAGCCGGTACGGGTCCTAAAGGTGACGTGGACGTCATCAAGGAAGATGATCGGCTCGACGCCGTTTACTGCGGTCTCGCTCATCTACATCACCTCCGCGTGAGGGGTCAAACCATTTGCCTTGAGCACCTCGTCGGGGAGCTCGGAATAGAAGTGCTCGGTGCCGGGCACGCGCTTGAAGACCGGACGGGTGTCCAGGCCAATACGCGGGTGGCTCGAGCGGGGCGCGAAGCGATCGCCCTTGGGGAAATCGCGCGGGCTCGGAACGGCACCGGGCACCTGGTGCAGGCGGCCCGAACCGCTCTCGATGGACAGAACGGAACCCAGAAGACCGCGGGTGTACTCGTGGATCGGGTTAGTGAGCAGCTCCTTGGTGGGCGCCTGCTCGATAACCTGGCCAGCGTACATAACCGTGATGTTATGGGCGACCTCGGCGACCAGAGCCAGGTCATGCGAAACGAAGATCATGGCAAAGCCGAGCTTGGCCTGAAGATCGTTGAGCAGCTTGATGACCTGCTTCTGGACGGTAACGTCCAGAGCGGTCGTGGGCTCGTCGCAGATGACCAGCTTGGGGTCGCGGGTAAGGGCCATAGCGATCAGGACACGCTGACGCTGGCCGCCGGAAAGCTCGTGCGGATAGCTCTCGAGCGTGCGCTTGGGATCGAGGCCGACGAGCTCCAGGAGCTCCTCGGCGCTGCGGGTTCCGCCGCGCTTGGTGAGCTGCTTCATCTGGGCAGAGATGAGCATGGAGGGGTTGAGCGAGGACAGGGCGTCCTGATAGACCATAGCGATATCGGTACCACGCAGGCCGAACCACTCCTTCTTGCTCATCTTGAGCAGGTCGCGGCCCTCCCAGAGAACCTCACCGGAAAGATGCTCGTCATCGTCGGTCAGGCCCATGATGGCCAGCGTGGTGATGGACTTACCGCAGCCGGACTCACCGACCAGGCCCATGGTCTGGCCAGGACGGACATCAAAGTTGACATGATCGACGACGTTGATATCACCGTGGTGCTCAAACTGGATGCAGAAATCACGGACCGAAAGGATCGGCTCAACGGACTCATCGGGCACATGGCGGTCGTTACGCTTGAGCTCGACATCGCGCAGGGCG
>CABUXL010000039.1 GCA_902495525.1 uncultured Collinsella sp. | reverse complement strand
TGAGCGTGCTTACCGCAAAGAGACCGCACACGTACACGCCCAGGCCAACCGCCGTAGGACCCTCGCAGCCAACACGGTCCGAAACCGTACCCGAAAGCGGGCCGATAAAGGCATTCACCATCGGCAGCGCCAAAAAGAGTAGTCCAGAGATATCAGAACCAAAGCCGTGGGCGTCCTGAAAATAGAACGGCAGAATAAACTCGGATGCGCCAATACCAACGAACACGATGAGCATGCAGGCAAGGTTGATGGTGAAGGCCGAATTTGCAAAGCAGCGACGGGCGGCCTCGGCAAGGGGCATGGGACGTTCGCCGGCCTCTGGCCTAACATGCGGCAGCGTGTAGAGCCCCACGATAAACGAGATCACGCCAATGGGCAGGTTGATGAGGAAGATGCTCTCCCAGGGAAAGCTTGCCACCAGCATGCCGCCGAGCACGGGGCCACACATCATGCCGAGGGCCACAAAGGTCGCGAGAATACCCATGGCACGGCCTCGTTCGCGCGCCGGAAACGACTCGGTGATGATACCCATGTTGTTAGCCATGGCCGCCGCGCAACCGACGCCCTGAACAATGCGTGCCAGGATAAGAACCTCAAGCGAGGCCGAAAGGCCGCACAGCAGCGAACCGACCGAAAAGACAATGACACCCAGCTGGAACACATTCACCTTGCCGCGCACGTCACCCAGACGGCCAAACGGCAACATAGCCACGCATGTCGCAAGCAGGTACACCGAGCTCACCAGCTGAATGCGATCGAGGCCCACGCCCAGCTCCTTTTGCATCACGGGCAGCGCCACGGTCACGACGGTCGAATCCAAACACACCATAAACGTCATGATGAGCACGGTAAATAGAATCGCCCATTTGTTCTTGCCATGGGTGTCGCCCTCTAGGGCAATATGCTCGCGGCGCAGCTGCTCTGCAGTTTTCTCCATATCCATCCTTTCGAGTGGCGCAACGCAAAAACGGGGCCCCAATCGCCTGTAAACAGTCGCAATTGGGGTCCCGCCTACGGAATCGGAACGAAAGGCCACCGAAGCTTTCTGCCAGCATCGGCGCCTTGTGCGAACGCTAGCCTAGCACTGCTCGAGCGCCTGCTCAAGGTCGGCAATCAGATCGGCCGTGTCCTCGAGGCCGCACGACAGGCGCACCATGTCGGCGGAGATACCGCAGGCGATGAGCTCCTCATCGTTCATCTGACGGTGCGTAGCGTTAGCGGGATGCAGGCAGCAGGTGCGGGCGTCGGCCACATGCGTGGCGATCTGGGCGAGCTTGAGGCTCTTCATAAAGGTCTCGGCCGCCGCGCGACCACCGTTAAAGCCAAAGCTCACAACGCCGCAGGTACCGTTTGGCATGTACTTCTGAGCGAGGTCATAGTACTTGTCGCCCTCCAGGCCTGGATAGCTCACGAAGCGCACCTTGGGATGGCTCTGCAGGAACTTGGCAACGGCCAGGCCGTTCTCGCAATGACGCGGCATGCGCACATGCAGGCTCTCGAGCGAGCTGTTCAAGAAGAACGCCGCCTGCGGGTTCTGCATGGGGCCAAGATCGCGCATGAGCTGCGCGGTGGCCTTGGTAATGAAGGCGCCCTCGCGACCGAACTTCTCGGCATAGGTCACGCCATGGTAGCTCTCGTCAGGCGTGGTGAGACCCGGGAACTTGTCCGCATGGGCCATCCAGTCAAACTGGCCGTGGTCGACGATCACGCCGCCCAGGTAGGCAGCATGTCCATCCATGTACTTGGTGGTGGAGTGCGTAACGATGTCGGCGCCCCACTCAAAGGGACGGCACATCACGGGCGTCGGGAAGGTGTTGTCGACCATCAGCGGCACGCCGTGGTCATGTGCGGCCTTGGCAAAGCGCTCAATATCGAGCACGGCAAGGGCGGGGTTGGCGATGGTCTCGCCAAAGACGAGCTTGGTGTTGGGTTGGAAGGCTGCCTCCAACTCCTCATCGGTGCAGTCGGGGGCAACGAACGTGCAGGTCAGCCCCATACGGCCCATGGTGTGGGCGAGCAAGTTGTACGTGCCGCCATAGATGGCAGAGCTCGCGACTACGTGATCGCCGGCACCGGCCACGTTAAAGATCGCAAGGAAATTCGCGGCCATGCCCGAGCTCGTGAGCATCGCGGCAGTGCCGCCCTCCATCTCGCAGATCTTGGCGGCAACCAGATCGCACGTGGGGTTCTGCAGACGGCTATAGAAGTAGCCCGACTCCTCCAGGTCAAAAAGCTTGCCCATGTGCTCGGACGTGTCGTACTTCCACGTGGTGGACTGGTAGATGGGCACCTGACGCGGCTCGGCATCTCCCGGGTGATAGCCGCCCTGAACACATGTCGTACCGATGGTCTGCTCGCTCATATCTAGCTCCCTTGCCTGGGTTACGTTTTATTCGGTTCACGATACCGCTACCCCGCACCCCTCTCAACCCATCCCCAAGGTAGGTTATGTGACTAATTGATCAGGGGTATTTATCTCAAGCCTTGGGCATTTGCTCGATAGATAAAATGAGGCATCCATGAAGCTCTCGATGATTACACGCACCGTCACGGGTACCATAGGCGGGTACACCGTGACCAAGGAGACAACGATGAAGCAGATCGATACCACCCAGCTCGACACCGCCGCCTGCCAAGCTCAGGCTGCCGAATACCACGCCCGCGGCTTTAACTGCGCCCAGGCCGTCGCCTGCACGCTCGCACCTGCCGTCGGGCTCGACCCCCAGACCGCCTTTACCCTCACCGAGGGCTTTGGCGCCGGCATGGGCGGCATGACCGAAACTTGCGGCGCCATCTCGGGCGCCGTGGCCATCATGGGCTTTGTGATGAGCGACGGCATGGAAAACCCCAAGACCAAGGGCCAGACCTACAAGCTGTCGCGCGAAATCGCCAAGCGTTTTGGCGAGAAGAACACGACGACCGTCTGCGGCACGCTCAAGGGCATCGGATCGGACAAGGGTCCGCTCCGCAGCTGCCCCGGCTGTATCGACGATGCCGTCGAGATCGCCTGCGATGTGCTAAAGCAGCTCGCCGAGTAAACGGCAGCAACAGAAAAACGACGGCCGGCGCGCTTGGGATCCATCCAAAAGCACGCCGGCCGTCGCCGTTAGAACTCTGCAAATTCGGGAGCGCCGACCTCAATCTCCTCACGCCCCGCCATAAGCTCGCGCATCTTAGCGCAAAACGGCTCCTGCTCCCCCGCTTTAAACACTAAATGAATCGTCACGGCATCCGCGTAATCAGTATCCGAAACCTTGGCACCCGAATCCTGCGCCAAACGAACCACCTGTTCGTACTGCGGATAGGCCACATGCACGTCAACAGGCACGACACTCGTCATCTCGACAATCTGCCCGGCCTCCTGAGCCGCGGCCACCGCCGCCTGCGTCGCCGCGGTATAGGCGCGCACCAAGCCACCAGGCCCCAACAGCGTGCCACCAAAATAGCGCGTTACCACGCAGCAAACATTTTTGAGCCCCGCACCGCGCAGCACCTCGAGCGTCGGCATACCGCTCGTGCGGCTCGGCTCACCATCATCGCTCTGGCGCTCACGTCCATCGACTAAAATCCACGCGGGAACATTGTGTCGAGCGTCGTAATGACGCTTGCGAACCATCTCGATAAAGGCATTCGCCTCGTCCTCGGACTCAATATGGACCAGCTGAGCAATAAACCGGCTCTTGCGGTCCACAAACTCGCCCGAAGCCTCAATATTCGATTGCAGAGTAAAATAGCTGTCCAACAAAGCCCCTCAACAACAAGCAAAGCAACAAACAGCCTCAATAATACGGCAAAGACAGCACCGTTGCCCTCTAACAAGAACGGAAACGCCAATGATACCGTCACCAACAGCGAGAACCCGTCAGCGCGAGCAAGGTGCCTTGAAAGACGAGGGCATTGACCTTATGGTCATGCCCGAAGGCTTGAAAGGCAGATTGCCGCGCTGACGGGTTCGCAGCGTCAACAAAGTGCTGAGTGGGCCTATAAGCCGGGTTCTGTCGTGAACGGTCATTTATCTTGTCTGCACGTTACCGTGCAGCTCCACGCACGCTACCCGAACGCGGACCGGGCCGGCCCATAGCGTTCCTATTCGCGCTTGCTCCGGATGGGGCTTGCCAAGCCGCCGTGTTGCCACGACGCTGGTGGTCTCTTACACCACCGTTTCAGCTTTTCCCTTTACGCCTTGCGGCGCAGGTGGGAGTCTTCTTTTCTGCGGCGCTTTCCGTCGGATCACTCCGCCCGGCCGTTAGCCGGCATCCCGCCCTCTGGAGCCCGGACTTTCCTCACGCGTGCCGCAAGCAGCACATCGCGCGACCGTCTGGCCCACTCAGCAGTGCAAGAGTGTAGCACACCGTTGTCACAGGCAATGGCACAACACAAGCGTTCGACACGATAAACCAAGAACCACGCCATGCAGTACAATAGTATCGTCGATGGGCAACGTCGTCAGTCGAGACGCGACCGCGCTCCGCACCCCTCCGTCTACTCGGTGCGTTCCCGCCTCCTCCCCGAGGCAGGATGTCGGCATTTTTCATGCACCAACAACCCAATAGCCCGTGAACAGCCTAGGCGGCATTGCACACGGGCAGCATCGCGCATCTCGGCAGGAAATGCAAAAAGGGACCCGTCCATTGCGGACGGATCCCCTAAAACAAGTGATCGTCAAACCGATTTACTCGGCGTCGGTCTCCTCGTCCTTCTTCTCGGAAGGCAGCGGGGTAACCTCGATCTCGACGCCCAGAGTCTCAGCAGCAGACTTCATGGACAGGGAGATACGACGACGGTCGAGGTCGATCTCCATGACCTTGACCTGAACCTTGTCGCCCACGTGGGTGACCTGAGAAGGCTGATCGACGTGCTTGTTGGCCATCTCGGAGATGTGGACCAGGCCCTCGATGCCCTCGCCCAGGTCGACGAAAGCGCCGAACGGGACAAGCTTGGTCACAGTGCCCTCGACGATAGCGCCGACGGGGTACTTCTTGACCAGTGCGCGCCACGGATCCTCGGTGGTCTGCTTGAGACCCAGGGAGATGCGCTCGCGGTTGAGATCGACGTCGAGAACCTCGACCTCGACCTCCTGGCCGACCTTGACAACCTCGGAAGGATGGTTGACGTGGTTCCAGGAGAGCTCGGAGATGTGGATGAGGCCGTCGATACCGCCGAGGTCGACGAAGGCGCCGAAGTCGACGATGGAGGAAACGGTGCCCTGGAGACGCATACCAGACTTGAGCTTGGACAGAATCTCGGAGCGCTCGGCCTTACGGGACTCCTCGAGCACGACGCGACGGGAGAGGACGACGTTGTTGCGGTTGCGGTCCATCTCGATGACGCGGGCCTCGATGCGGGTGCCCATGTAAGAGGTGAGGTCCTTGACGCGACGGAGGTCGACGAGGGAAGCGGGCAGGAAGCCACGCAGGCCGATGTCGAGGATCAGGCCGCCCTTGACAACCTCGATAACCTCGCCCTCGACGTTCTCGCCGGAGTTGAACTTCTCCTCGATGCGGTTCCAAGCACGCTCGTACTCGGCACGCTTCTTGGACAGGACCAGACGACCGTCCTTGTCCTCCTTCTGGAGAACCAGAGCCTCGATGGGATCACCGAGTGCAACGATGTCTGCAGGGTTAGCGTCCTTGCGGATGGACAGCTCGCGGACCGGGATAACGCCCTCGGACTTGAATCCGATGTCAACGAGCACCTCGTCATGCTCGATCTTAACGACAGTGCCGTTAACGAGATCGCCCTCATCAAAGTCGGTAATCGTACCGTCGATGAGGTTGTTCATCTCCTCCTCATTGACATCGTCAAGAGAGAAAATGGACGAGTTCTGAATCTCACTCAAAGGTGGACCCCTTTCGAACTACGGGGCCCCGATTGCTAGGACCTACAGAAGGGTGCGACAAGCACACAACGTTTAGGAACACTCGGGAGCCGACAGATACTAATGTGACGCTTATGCAATCACGTTCGTATAGGTTACGGGGAAATGAGTTCGATTTCAAGCGTGAACTGCGATTTTTTACTCGTGTGGAGACTTTTTCGTAATCTTATGGACAGCCGCCTCCACAACTTGACGATAAGCAGTTTGCCCATACGCCTTTGAGGTAAAGTATCCGGAGCCAACGATTCTGGAACGATTTTTCGAGAAAGGTGCCCGCGTGCTCAAAGCAGTCGTTTTCGATATGGACGAAACGCTTCTTAGCATCAACCTCAACGCGTTCATCCTTCGCTATTTTAAGGATGTCTCGTCGATGCTCGCGGATATCGGTCGCCGCAGCCACGGTGGCACGATGGCACGCCTCGGCACCATCTTGGTCGACCTCAACGCCAATCGCCGAAGCGGCACGGATAATCGCACCAATCTTGAGTTCTACCAAGAAGAGGTTGAGCGCCGGTGCGGCATTTGCCTCTCGGACCCACTCATCTACGAGGCGTTTACCTACTACGATCGCGAAGTTCTTCCGTACAAGAACGACGATGTCATCAACGCCCACGCCATGCCGGGCGCACACGCCGCGCTTCAGGCCGTACAGGACGCAGGACTGCGCTGCGCGCTCTTCACCAACCCCAGCTTTCCGCAGGGGGCCATCGAGTGCCGCATGGGTTGGGGCGACCTGGCCGACGCTCCCTTTGAGCTCGTCACGCACATGGGAAACGCCACCCGCTGCAAGCCCGATGCCACCTACTATCTAGAGCAGCTTCAGGTGATGGGGCTCGAGCCGCACGAGGTCCTCATGGTGGGCAACGATCCCAAGCGCGACTTCCCCAGCCCCGCCTGCGGCATTCAGACTGCCTATGTAGGCCAGGGCAAGCCCAGCCGAGCCACCTGGCGCGGAACCATGGAAGACTTCGCCCGCGACTTTAACGCCGTAGTAGAAGCCTTCTACGAACACCAAGTAGCCGACGAACTGTCATAGGACCCCTCGCTCCAAACAAAATGGCGCCGCAGGTTGAGCACAAGTCAGCGAAAATGCCCCTAAGCGAGCAATGTGCCTTGAAAGAGGAGGGCATAGGCCTTCTGGCCATGCCCGACGATTGAAAGGCAGATTGCCGCTTAGGGGCGTTTGCAGCGTCGACTGGTTACGCGGTTTGGTAAAACCGCGTAACTAGCACACCTGCGTTTTGCCGATCATGATGTTGAGGATCTCGACGTCGGTATCTTTCATGCCCACGCGGCCTACGTAGCCCATGCTGGCAATCGTCTGCTCGACGGTATCCTGGATCAGGCCCTCGCCGGCACGGAAGCCGCGGCCCTGCATGGCCATATCGTGGCCCAGAATCGCCGCATCAACGGCAGCCGAGATCTTGGCGGCACAGCTCGCCTTGGCGCCGTCGCACACGATGCCGCCCACGTTGCCAAGCGTATTCGAGACCGTCGCGCCAATCTGCTCGCGCGTGCCACCGCACAGCCAGGTAATCGCAGCGCCGGCACCGCACGCGGCGCAAATAGCACCGCAAAACGCCGAGAGCGCACCAATATAGCTCTTGATATGCACGGCGATAAGATCGGACAGCATCACGGCGCGCACCAGGCGCTCGTGGTCGCAGCGCAGGTACTCGGCATACTCCATGACGGGCAATGCGCAGGTAATGCCTTGATTGCCCGAGCCGCACACAATGGCGACCGGCAGCGCGCAGCCGTTCATGCGGGCGTCGGACCCGGCGGCCGCACGGGCACGGGCACGGCAGGCGACGTCATCGGCACGAGCACCCAGCAGCGTACGACCCACCTCGGCGCCCCAAGCGTGCGCAAGGCCCTCGGCACTGATCGCGCCATTCAGCTCAATCTGACGCTCAACGGCAGCGCGGGCGTCCTCAATGTCGCCGTCCTCGATAAAGTCAATGATGGACTCAATCGACATGGGCGTGTCGGCCTTATCCGCCGCTCGCTCGGCCACCACACGCTCGGCGCAGGCGGCACACTCCCCCGCCGACTTGCCGCATACCGGAATACCGTCGAGCGTATGGCACGTGACGTTGGTGTGGTGGTCGGTAATCTCGACGACCGCGGTATGGCCCCCGGCCGTCGCAGTCACCTTGATGTAGAGGTTGGGCACACCCTCGACAAGCGATACATCGCAGTAGTCGGCGTCGGCGAGGAGCTCGGCCACACGTGCACGGTCTTCATCGTTAACGCTCTCAAGCACCTCGAGCGCGCTCTTGGCGTCGCCGCCCACGGCACCCAGCACGGCCGCGGCTTCAATACCGTGCATGCCGCCCGAGTTGGGCACGGTCACGCTCTTAACGTTCTTGATGATGTTGCCCGAGCAGGCAACGTCCATATGATCGGGTTCGCAACCGAGCGTCTGGCTCGCCAACGCCGCTGCATAGGCAACGGCGATGGGCTCGGTGCAGCCGAGTGCGCAGACAAGCTCGCGGTTCAAAACATCGCAAAACGCGGCATCGCGAAGGGAATCGGTAGGCATAGGTATCTCCTACTTGTATAACGGCTAGGCTCTCAATAATAGTTAGCTCTTTTATTTGATAACAATGCATCAAAAACCGCAACCATGGTTCCGGTAGACGGCGTTCAGGCGCAAACTGGCGGCATTCATTCATGAGAAGCCGGTCTTGGTGCATGCTAAAGCGTTTGACCAAAAAACGCCCGAGCGTTTACGCAAAAGTCGCGCTATCATGCAATCGAAAGCGGTAAACACCTTTAGCATTTGCGCCGCACAGAACAGAGAGGAACCATCTATGAAGATCGGTATCGGTAACGATCACGCCGCCGTCGAGCTCAAGAACATCATCTCCGAGCACCTGAAGGAGCGCGGCTGCGAGGTCGTGAACTTTGGCACCGACACCTCCGAGAGCTTTGACTACCCCATCGCCGGCTACAAGGTGGGTAAGGCCGTTGCCAACGGCGATGTTGACCTGGGCATCCTGATCTGCGGCACCGGCGTCGGGATCAGCCTGGCTGCCAACAAGGTCGAGGGCGTACGCGCCGTCGTGTGCTCCGAGCCCTTCAGCGCCAAGCTCTCCCGTATGCACAACAACACCAACGTGCTCGCCTTTGGTGCTCGCGTCGTGGGCTCCGAGCTCGCCAAGATGATCGTCGACGAGTGGCTCGACGCCGAGTTTGAGGGCGGCCGCCACGAGCGTCGCGTCAATCTCCTCAACGAGATCGACCAGACCCGTGGACTCAAGGTCGTCGACGAGGCTTAAAGACCCACAAAGCCATACGCTAACGCCAGCCCCCGCCCGGAAGAAACATCTGGGCGGGGGCTCTTTAGTAGATTTCTAGGCGTTTACCAAAAATCTACTGGAATAAAAAGGGCGCCGCGGATGGAGTTCCGCGGCGCCCAAGCCACACGCTAACAGCTTTAAGGAGTCAAAGCTGGTTTAGCCAAAGAAGCGCTTAATCTCGATCTCGGCGTTCTCCAAGCAGTCGGAGCCGTGAATCACGTTAGCGTTGACATCGACAGCGAAGTCGCCGCGAATGGTGCCGGGGGCAGCATCAAGCGGGTTGGTAGCGCCCATAAGGGTGCGCATCTTGGAGACAGCGGAGAGACCGGAAACGACCATCTTGACGACCGGACCGCTCGTCATAAAGTCGCAGAGACCGCCAAAGAAGGGCTTGTCGGCCAGATGGGCGTAGTGCTCCTCGACGGTAGCGCGCTCGAGCGTGGTCATCTCCATGCGCTCGATGACAAGGCCGCTGCGCTCAATGCGAGCAACGATCTCGCCGATCTTGCGGTCGCGCACGGCGTCGGGCTTAATCATGATGAAAGTCTTCTCGATAGCCATAAGGTAGCCTTTCAAGTAGGTTCGCGCGTGCCCAAGTCCCATTCCGGCACCCGCCTGGACTGCATCGTAACAGAGTTTTAGCTGCAGTTAAACAAAAAGCTGTTTATTGAAACGCTGCAATTTATTAAAACGCTCCATATGTGTCACTTCTGTTTCGAAGCCCGATTAGAGTACCATCCGACCGCCCATCAACCGCATCGAACCGAGCGGACGGTCGGTTGTCGCCCGTGAACGCACCCCCTTCACAACCTGCCCAAAGGTCCTACAGAAGTTCTCGACAAGCCCCTCCCCCATAGCAACAAAATACGGGCGCCCGCAACAGCAGACGCCCGTAAAGCGAAAACGATTTATCAATAAATGGCCAAAACCGCTTCAGCCAAACCCTTACTTTGCCCCGTGACCCATCTCGACGACCTTGGTTAGCGATCCAAACACGCCTTCATCGGCCACGAGCTGCGCCTCGGCACGCTGCAGCTGAACGGCAACGGCGGCAGGGGCGGTACCGCCCTCGGTCGTGCGCGCGGCGACAATCGACGGGATGTCGAGCGCCTCGGTAATGTCGCGCTCAAAGAGCGGGCTTGCCTCCTGGAACACCTCAAATGGCAGGTCCTCAAGATTGCAGCCGCGCTTCTCGCACATCAGGACAAGATGGCCCACCACGGCATGCGCCTCGCGGAACGGCAGGCCACGCTTGGCCAGGTAATCGGCAACATCGGTGGCGGCAAGGTGCCCCACGCCGCACTCGCGCGCCATGGCATCCTCGTTGACGGTCCAAGTCGAAATCATACCGGCCATAACGGACAGGCACTGCATGAGCGTGTGAGCGGTATCGAGCGCGCCCTCCTTGTCCTCCTGCAAGTCCTTGTTATAAGCAAGCGGCAGGCCCTTCATGGTCACGAGCAGCTGCACCAGGTTGCCATAGACTCGGCCACTCTTGCCGCGGATAAGCTCGGCAAAGTCGGGGTTCTTCTTCTGCGGCATGATAGACGAGCCGGTGGAGTACGAGTCGGAAAGCGTGATAAAGCCAAATTCGGAGCTCGACCACAGCACTATCTCCTCGGAAAGACGCGACAGGTGCATCGCCATGACGGAGCCGGCGTAATGCAGGTCGAGCAGGAAATCACGGTCGGAAACCGCATCGAGCGAGTTGGGAATCACACCCGCAAAGCCAAGTTCAGCAGCCGTCATCTGGCGATCGAGCGGATAGCTCGTACCGGCAAGCGCGGCAGCGCCCAGCGGGCAGTTGTCGGCGGCATCAAAGGCGGCCTTCAAGCGTGTAAAGTCGCGCGCGAACATCCAGGAATACGCCAGCAGATGATGCGACAGCAGCACGGGCTGAGCATGCTGCATGTGCGTGTAACCCGGAAGAATCACCTTGTCGTACTTCTTGGCCGCATCCACCAGCACATGACGCAGCTCAAGATTGGCCTCCATGAGCTCCTTGGCCAGCGCCTTGACGCCCAGGCGTGTATCGGTCGCCACCTGGTCGTTGCGCGAACGCCCAGTATGCAAGCGCTTACCGGCCTCTCCGATGCGGCGCGTCAGCTCGCTCTCGATGGACATATGAATGTCCTCGTCGTTGATATCGAAGGTGAAGTCGCCGGCATCGATATCCTGTTCGATTCCGGTCAGGCCCTCGGCAATCGCCTGCTCGTCCTCGGCACTGATGATGCCTTGGGCGGCCAGCATCTTGGCATGTGCCTTAGAGCCGGCGATATCCTGCTTATAGAGATGTTTGTCGACCGGCAGCGACGCGCCAAACTCCTGCGTGACCTCAGCCACGCCCGCCTCAAAACGACCGCCCCAAAGAGCCATGGAACCGTCCCCTTTCATCAAATCCCAAAACAAGCGCCCAAAGCAATGCGCCATATCGCTAAAGCGATTTTTCAACCGCTAGTTTTACATATTCCCCACCGTGCGCGAGGCCATGTAGCTAATTTGCAAAGAAGTGACGCACCATGCACTTGGCGCCCAACGTCTCCCTCCGGATGTTGCCCTGCGAACCATCGATCCAGGCCTTCAGGCTCATAGGGACGTCCTCGACCTTTACAGCATCGAACTCGGGCGCGAGGGCAAGCAAAGCATGCGCGAAAGCATTGAACATAATGGATACTCCTCATATATATAGGCGCAGAGCCGCCAAATTGATAGAAGGAGCCCCGCCGGACAACCCCGGCGGGGCTCGGACTCAGCCGCAGTCGCGGCATCATATATGCGGGCGGAACGTAGGGGCCACCGATGTTAAGAAGTGTCAGCAAGCATAACGAAAGGTAGGGACCCCATGCGCCCGTTATGTATCACGCGGATGGGCCGCGCGGATACCAAAGGAAGGAGGCGCTAGGCCTGGGCGGCAGCAGAGCTGGGGCCCTGGACCTTAGCCCACGTCTTGAGCGACAGCGTATCGATCTCGATAAAGCCGGCGCTAGCCTTCTCGTCAAACGTGGTGTCGCGGTCGTAGGTAGCCAGACCGTAGTCATAGAGGCTGAAGGGGCTCTTGCGGCCGACGACATGGCAGTTGCCCTTAAAGAACTTCAGGCGGACGGTGCCGGTCACGAACTTCTGGGTGTCGGCCATAAAGGCATCGAGCGCGTTCTTGAGCGGGCTGTACCACTGGCCGTTATACACGGCGGTGGCCCAATCCTGCTCGAGCTTGATCTTGGTCTTGAGCAAGTCGCCCTCGACGCAAATGTCCTCGAGCGCCTTGTGGGCGGTGATGAGCGTCAGGGCGCCGGGAACCTCATAGCACTCGCGGCTCTTGAGGCCCACCAGACGGTCCTCAACCAGGTCGAGACGGCCAAAGCCGTTGTCGCCCGAAATCTTGTTGAGGGCGATGACGATCTCGGAGAGCTTCATCTTCTTGCCGTCGACGGCGACGGGCTTGCCGGCCTCAAACTCAATCTCGGTATACGTCGGGGTGTCGGGCGTGTCCTCGGGATTCTTGGTCATAACCCAAGCGTCGTCGAGCGGCTCGTTCCAGGGATCCTCCAGGTGGCCGCACTCAATGGCACGACCCCACAGGTTGTCGTCGATGGAATAGGGGTTGTCGTTGGCACCCTCGGGAACCGGCACGTTGTGGGCGTGGGCATAGGCAACCTCGTCGGGACGGCACTTCAGGTCCCACTCGCGAACCGGGGCGATGACCTTAAGCTCGGGGTCGAGGGCCTTGACGGCAGCCTCAAAACGGACCTGGTCGTTACCCTTGCCGGTGCAGCCGTGTGCGACGTAGGTCGCGCCAAACTCGTGAGCGACCTCGACAAGCTTCTTGGCGAGCAGCGGGCGAGACAGGGCGGAAAGCAGCGGGTACTTGTTCTCGTACATGGAGTTTGCGGCGATGGCCTTGGTCAGGAACTCATCGGAGAACTCGTCGCGCAGGTCGAGCACCTGGCAATCGAGAACGCCCAGGTCAAGCGCCTTCTGCTTCTTGGCATCCAGTCCGGTCTCCTCCTGGCCCACGTTGCCGCAGACACAAACGACATCGAGATTCTTCTCGTCCTGGAGCCACTTGACACATACGGATGTATCAAGACCACCGGAATATGCGAGAACGACTTTTTCCTTGCTCATGGCTGTTTCCTTTCGCCCTTGGTAGCTAGTTAGAACATCGGTCAGTTGCAAGTCATTTCAAGGTCACATACCGTGCAATATCAGGTTAAATAGCAAAAATCAGCACATACATGCCCTAGAAACATGCAGCAATGTCGTGCTAAAACCCAACGACCTCAAAATGACTCTGTTGAGGCAATTCGCCCCATGCGGACAGAGACGATTGTTATCGTCGTCGGGAAATTGCGCGCTGGCGTCGGATGGCATTGTCTGCAGTAGTGATGATCTTTACGAACTGCATCTGCCTCTCCTTTCACCTATCGCCGGGCGCAATTCAAATATCGTAAACGGTACCTTTTTCTCGGTAAGCGGCTCTTTTGCCGTCTCCGTTTTCGATGGTCGCTATATTACGCTAAAGTGCCCGCAGCACAAGCGACAAATTCAAATTTCTGAAAAGTTTTTTCATTACTTTGTGAAGCGTGGTGCAAATACGCTCCGTTCCTGCGAAAATACGCCTGACTACGAGTTGATGGTTATAACATCTGAAACAATTTCGAAACGAAAGGCTCGCTTTTATGCAAACTTACGAATCGGACGCCAATATCGGAAACATTAAGCTCATCGCCGTCGACATGGACAAAACGCTGCTGACCGACGAGCGCGTGTTGCCGCAGGGTCTTGATGAGCGCTTGGACAAGCTCGCCGACGCCGGCATCGTATTCTGCCCCGCCAGCGGACGTCCAGCCCCCAAGCTCGAAGAGATGTTCGAGGGCATCAAGAACCGCCTCGCCTTTTGTCCCGACAACGGAGCCTGCGTCATCTATCGCGGCAACTATATCTATAAGAGCAATATCGACGTGGCGCTGTATCAGCAGGTGCTCGCTC
>CABUXL010000038.1 GCA_902495525.1 uncultured Collinsella sp. | reverse complement strand
GGCGGACCGGGACGGGTTAACGGCAGGCCCCGCCGACCGATTGCAAGCGGTCGGCGGGGCCATTGTGGCTCTTGACAGCGGATTGGGTCATATGAGCGAGATGGGGCATGTCCCTATGCCTTGTGATGTTCGCCCTCACCTGGAGCATCCCCAAAACAATCTACCCTGTCCCCTACCTGGCGTGGCTGGGATTTCCGAGCCCTGGGTTTGTCTCAGGTGATTACTACCCCATCATCCCGTTTATCTTTATGTATCTTGCAGGATACTTCGCCGCACATATAGCGCAGGGAATCGATAAGACCGTCCCTAGCTGGGCCTACGCCAACTCCCTGCCGGCGCTCGCCAGCCTTGGACGTTATGCACTACCCTTTTATCTGCTGCATCAGCCCATTATACTGGGCATTTTGGAGCTCGCCTACTCGGTGCGATAACGCTCGAGCCGCGGTGCGACACGAGCCGGCAGTTTCGCCACAATACGAACGCCATCCTCAAGATATTCCTCATGCAAAAGGGTCCCCTGCTTATGCACGAGTGTAATGAGCGCACCTTCACGATATGGAATGTCGGCTGAAAGCAGTACATCGGTGGCAGCTGCCTCGCGAGCAATGCGATCGACGAGATCGTCGAGCCCCTCGCCCGTTTGGGCCGAGAACAGAACGGCTTCCGGAAAACGACGACGGAAACTTAATCGATCAACGCTATCGAGAAGATCGATTTTATTGAATACGGTCAGCGTTAGGCGCTCTCCGGCGCCGATCTCATCAAGCACGCGGTCGACAGCCTCCAGCTGTCGCTCATAGTCCTCGTCAGACGCATCTACGACTTTGAGAATTAGATCGGCACCCAACACCTCGGACAGCGTCGATTTAAAGGCATCGACAAGACCATGCGGCAGCTTTTGAATAAAGCCGACGGTATCGGTAATCGTCATTCCGCGACCGCCGGGCAGGCGATACGAACGCGTCGTCGGGTCGAGCGTAGCAAACAGCTTGTCCTGCGAAAGTACCGTAGAGCCTGTCAGGCGATTGAGCAACGTCGATTTACCGGCATTGGTATAACCGGCTAACGCGACGCGAAACGCCGGTGACTCAATACGACTCTTGGATTGAACATCACGACGCTGTTCAACCTGCTTGATCTCACGACGAAGCGCAGCGATCTTATTACGAATGAGGCGACGGTCGACCTCGAGCTGACTTTCGCCCTGACCAAAGCGTGAGCCGATGCCGCCGCGCGTCTGTTCCTTGGCGAGATGGCTCCACATGCCGCGCAGACGAGGCAACAGATATTGAAGCTGCGCCAGCTGTACCTGTAGGCGTCCCTCACGCGTCTGAGCATGCAGGCCAAAGATATCCAAGATCAGTGCCGTACGATCGATAATCTTTACCGGCTCGCCCACGGCTTTCTCCAAATAGGATTGCTGCGAGGGCGTCAGGTCGTCGTCAAAAATAACGACATCGGCATCCATGCGATGTACCAGACCGCACAGCTCCTCTACCTTACCGGAACCGATAAATGATTTGGGATACGGCTTAACCAAACGCTGAGACAAGCGAGCCACACACTGGGCACCAGCCGTGTGGGCAAGGCGCTCCAGCTCATCGAGCGATCGATCGAGTGGCCATGCATTGTCGCGCCACTCAACACCAACCAAAATGGCACGCTCGGGCTCGGGTGCCGTGGGAACAAGGGGGAAACGAGCCATTAGGCAGCCTCAATACGATGCAGGATATCAGCAACGACCTCATCGATCGTACATTCATCCATATCAAACCACGCGATACGGTCATCGCGCTTAAACCACGAAAGCTGACGTTTGGCATAGCGACGCGAACGCATCTTAATGAGTTCGCGAGCCTCATCCATGCTCGTCACGCCATTGAAAGCATCGATGATCTCTTTATAGCCAATTGCCTGCATCGAAGTCAGGGCATCTCCCAGCCCCTGGTCCATAAGACCGCGAACCTCATCAACAAGACCCTGCTCAAACATCACATCGACACGTAGGTTAATGCGTTCATAGAGCACCTCGCGATTTCGCGTCAGGCCAAACCATAACGCATGATAATGCTCGCGCGGAACACTAAACTGCGACTTTTGTTGCGCATAGGAAACGCCATCATCGTGCATTTCGAGCGCGCGAATCACACGCCGCACGTTATGCGGATGAATAACAGCAGCTGATTCTGGATCGCGCTCGGCAAGCAGGGCATGCAGTTCTTCCTCGCCAATACGCTCGGCAAGCTCCTGATACCCCGCGCGACGATCGTCCTCAAGCTCGCCCGAGGGAAAATCCATCTCATCCAGGGCGGCCTTGAGATACAAGCCTGTGCCCCCGCAAAACACCGGTAGGCGGCCCTCGCCAAGCAAACGCTCAACATGCGCGCGAGCGTCAGCCTGATAAAGCGCCGCAGAGTACGCCACACCCGGCTCTACAATGTCGACGAGACGCAGCGGCGCCGTACACTCATCGGGCGCCATCTTTGCGGTACCGATGTCCATGCCGCGATAGATTTGCATCGCATCGCACGACAGCACTTCGGACGAAAGACGAGCCGCCAAACGGTCGGCAACACCACTCTTACCAACCGCCGTCGGACCGACGATCGCAACGGCGGAAAGACCTGCCCCGGGAGAAACCATTAGCGCGGCTCGGCCACAACGGAGCCGGACAAATACCAGGTCTTGGCAACGTCAACGTCAACATCAACGATCTTGCCAACAAGCTGATCGATGCTGTAACCCTCGGGGATAGGCGCATGCACGGTCTGATTCTTGGGACTCTTGCCCAGCAGGACCGCGTCGTTCTTTTTACTCGTTCCCTCAATGAGCGCCGGCACCACAGTATGAAGCTCACCCTGGTTGTACTCGTGCGCCGTGGTCTCGATAACCTTAACCAGGCGGTTGAAACGCTCGAGAATAACCTCGTGCGGCGTAGGATCGTCAATCTCGGCGGCCGGGGTACCGGCGCGCTTGGAATAGATGAAGGTATAGGCCTGAGCATAGCGGACCGTCTCGGCAAGTGAGAGCGTCTGCTCAAAGTCTTCTTCAGTCTCGCCCGGGAAGCCAACGATAATGTCGGTCGAGAGCGCGATATCGGGCATGCGGTTGCGAATGCGATCGACCAGGCCCAGATAGTCCTCGCGTGTATAACGGCGATTCATCTCTTTGAGGATCCGTGTCGAACCTGACTGGACGGCCAGGTGCAACTGCGGCATAACGGCAGGCGTCTCGGCCATGGCGTCGATGGTCTCGGGGAGCAGATCCTTGGGATGCGAAGACGTAAAGAAGATGCGCTCCACACCCGTATCGCCCACGGCACGCAGCAGATCGGCAAAACGCGGCTTGCCAAACAGATCGCGACCATATGAGTTAACGTTTTGGCCCAGCAGCGTAATCTCACGCACGCCCTGGCGCACCAAACCGGTCACCTCGTCGACAATCTCCTCGAAGGGGCGACTTTTTTCGCGACCGCGCACGTACGGCACGATGCAATAGGTGCAGAAATTATTGCAGCCTGTCATGATGGGCACCCAGGCGTGATACTGGGTCTCGCGATGCCACGGCATGCTCATGGCATCCGTATCCTCATGCTCATTGGTGCGGATATGACGCTTACCATCAAGGAACGCCTCGGCAATGAGCTCGGCCACATGTGCGATGGAATGCGTGCCAAAGATGACATTGACGTTATCGACGTTGGTGAGCAGGCCCTCTCCATCACGCTGCGCGATGCAGCCGCCCACGGCAACCACACGCTTGCCCGAAGGCGAAGGCGGCAGGCTTTTGCAGGAATTGCACTGACCGTACAGGCGAGTATCGGCGGCCTCACGCACACAGCATGTCATGAAGACAACGATATCGGCATGCTCGGGATCGAGCGCCATGAGGCAGCCATACGAATCAAGCAGACCGCTCACACGCTCGGAGTCGTGCTGATTCATCTGACAGCCAAAGGTGCGGATAAAGTAGGTTTTACCGGCAAGAATATCGCGTACGGAACGCTGGTCCATGTGCATAAGTCCTAACGATGGGGAGCGAAACGAGGCAAGCAGAAGCTATGCCACAGGCTTAACATCATCCATGACGACGTTATCCATAGCAGCTCGATTGATCTGGTGAACGTAGATAGAAAGGCGGATGGCCGTGCGCGACTCCCCGTTAATGAGGATGTCGGAGAACACAGGCGCGCAGGAAATATCAAAACCGGTTGGAATCAAAAAACCGCGCGCGATAGCAACGGCCTTAATGGCCTGGTTGACAGCACCGGCACCGACACACTGGATGTTGACGGGTACACCATCCTTGACCATGCCGGCGATGGCGCCGGCAACGGACGCGGGCGATGATTTGCTTGATACCTTCAGGCAATCCATGAAGAAACTCCTGCGTTTAAAAGTACGTTTTAACTGCAATAACTTTATCGTACCGAGTGGACTCGGTAAAGGCACTATTCCTCTTTGGCAAGATCGAAGGTCACGGTGATTCGATCACGCGAAACACGGATCTTTGGGTCGCCGCAAAGATTGAGATAGTACCGGGCGGCAAGGTCATTAAAGTCGCGCTCCACAGCACGCGAAAACTGTGCCATGTCATCCTTGGCAATACGCAGCCCACGACGATCCTTCGCGAGATCGACAGGAGCCGGCGCATGCGAGGATGAGTCACGCTCGCGCAGCAGACGCGCAGTCACACCGCGAACGGGCTTAATCTGCCCTGCCAAAATGCGATGGGCCGTGCGCTCGGACATCTCAAGACCCAAACCCGAACAAATACGAATAAAGTCCTCGGCATCAGAGGCAAGGCCTAAACGATCGACAACCGGAAGCTCGCTCTCATCATCAATAAACAGGAGACGAGACGTATCGAGCCGACTTGACGCCTGAGCATAAAGGGTCGCGGCAATCTCAGACGGAGAACCAAGATAGACATCGCAACCACGCAACTCCTCGAGCGCAAACTCACAGGCAGCGCGAATAATATTATGCGGACCGCGAGCACAGACATAACGTCCGTCCTCATCCTTGACGGCCTGGGGCCAGCTGGACTGATCGGCACGCTCGCTGAGGCGGTCGGCCGCAACGCTCACCTTAAAGGCTGAGCCAAGATCGACACCAGACGTGACCACGCGGGCCTCGTCGGTGTTCTGCTTGATCGAAAACAATGCCATGCCACGACCGTGAACGCCCCAACGGTCCATCTTCATGCTCTCGAGCTTTGAGGTAACGCGAGCATCGAAGATTCGCTCTTGCATATCCTGCGGAACACCCGAGCCGTTATCCAGAAAGACAAGCGTGCGGACGCCATCTTCCTTGGTCGTGGCGAGATAGACCTTGTCGGCGCCGGCATCGCGAGCATTACGGAGCATTTCGATGACGATATCCTCGACATGCTGAATGTCGTGCTTTGCCTGGCGCCGCTCGGCCTCCGAAACGCGGAGGCGGACATACCCCTCGCCAAGGTTCTCCTCGACGCGAAGGTTGCCCTCCCCCGACATCGACGCGATAAATGAGATGAGCTCGTTCGCGTCGCTCATATTATTTAGCGATATCGACAGCGCGGCTCTCGCGAATCACGACGACGCGCACCTGACCGGGATACTCCATCTCTTCCTCGATCTGATGGGCGATATCGTGGGCCAGAACCGTGGACTGGGCATCGGAGATCTTGTCCGGCTGAACCATGACATGGACCTCGCGACCAGCCTGCATGGCATAGGTACGCTCGACGCCGTCATGGGAGTTGGCGATCTCCTCGAGCTTCTCAAGGCGCTTGATGTAGTTCTCGGCAGACTCGCGACGGGCACCGGGGCGAGAGGCTGAGACAGCATCGGCGGCCTGCACCAGGACATCGAGCACCGTGTTGGGGTCGACATCGGCATGGTGAGCCTCGATAGCGTGGACGATAACGGGCTTCTCGCCATAACGACGGGCGAGCTCGGCGCCGATGACGGCATGCGGGCCCTCGACGTCGTGGTCAATTGCCTTGCCCAGGTCGTGAAGCAGACCGGCGCGCTTGGCGGTCACAACGTCCAGGCCAAGCTCGGAAGCCATCACGCCGCAGAGATCAGAGACCTCGAGGGAGTGCTGAAGCACGTTCTGACCAAACGAGGTACGGTAGCGCAAGGCACCAAGGGTCTTGACGATCTCGGGGTGCAGGTCGTGGATGCCAGTATCGAAGGCAGCCTGCTCGCCAGCCTCGCGCACGCGCTGCTGAACCAGGTCGGCAGCCTTGTGATACATCTCCTCGATGCGGGCAGGGTGAATGCGGCCGTCGGCGATGAGGTTCTCGAGGGCGACACGGGCGGTCTCACGACGGACCGGGTCGAAGCTCGAAAGAACGACGGTCTCGGGCGTGTCGTCGATCACGAGGTTGACGCCGGAAACCTGCTCGAAGGTGCGGATGTTGCGACCCTCGCGACCGATAATACGGCCCTTGAGGTCATCAGAGGGAATGTGCACGGAGGTAACGGTGACCTCGGCAGTGTGGTCGGCAGCGCAGCGCTGAATCGCCAGGGACAGAATCTCCTGGGCGGTCTTGTGGCACTCGGCGCGAACCTGCTGCTCGGACTCGCGAATGATCGTGGCGGCCTCGTGGGTGACCTCGCCGCGAACCTTATCGAGGAGCTCCTTGTGGGCATCCTCGCGGGTAAGGTCGGCGATACGCTCGAGCTCGGAGGTCTGCTTTGCGCAGAGCTCCTCGAGCTCACGGGAGCGCTTCTCGACCTGACCGGCCTGACTGGACAGCTGATGCTCGCGCTTGTCGAGAGCGTCGTTGCGGCGATCAAGGGATTCCTCGCGCTGCATCACGCGGTTCTCGAGCGTACGAATCTCGCTCTTACGCTGCTTGTCCTCGGCCTCGGCGGCCTGCTTGTTCTTGATGATCTCCTCTTTAGCCTCGAGCAGAGCCTCTTTTTTGAGGGTCTCGGCCTGACGCTTTGCATCGCCGATCAGGGACTCAGCCTGTGCGTGTGCCGACTGGATCTTTTCGTCGGCCTCATGAAGACTACCCTGCTTGGCGGTGCGCATGTAGGCAATGGCGGCGATGGCACCTAAAACGATGCCAACGAGCGCTGCGATGATAGGCATGCTCACTCCTTTTTATGGATTCGTTACACAACAAAGCGAACCGTCCTTACGAACGGCTCGCGACATTTGAGTAATATGGGCGCAGCTTATGCGGGTCGGATACAGATAAACATATAAACAAACTCATCACAGATGAGCACATATCACAAAGCAAATGACAGTGTTTATCGTACGTTGAACCACAACAACTGTCAAATAAATGGCCCCAGTACGGCGGCTAAAACGCGGTGAACGGCAGGACCACAAAACGCATACGCCTAAACCGCACATTCCTCGCATTCGGCATCGAGACGTGCCTTAACGGCATCGGCGGCGATGTGATACGAGAAGCCCTTGCCCATCAAAAACCGAACCAGTTTTTCGAATCCGCGCGTCTCTGGAACACGCCGCTTGGCGAGCAGGGCTGACGCACGCGCCAAATCGTCTTCGACGGCAAAATAATCCTCGGGATAACCGGGAATGTCATCGAGCACAACATGACGTCGCTTGAGCTCGGTCTCGATTTTGCGCTGTCCCCAACCGCGCCGCTTGCGTTCCTCGATAAAGTACGAGCAAAAGCGGTTCTCGTCTAAAAAGCGATACTCGGTGGCGCGCTCGACGGCGAAATCAATCGCGGGCTGGCGAAAGCCGTAGCGAGCCAACTTGTCACGGACCTCACCCGTCGCATGGTCGCGGCGCGATAACATCTCGGTCACCATGGTAAGTGCACATTTACGCTCGATGAGCTGCACCGCCTCACGAAAGTTGTCCCAATCACAGGGAAGATCGGGGCGGTTTTTGACATACAGCCGCGCGACCCGCACGGGAATCCAAATGGACCGCTCAAAACCGCCCTCAAGCTCACAATCGATATGTGCGCAAGGCTTTTTGGACGCATACCCGCTCGAGAACGAGGAGGCCGCCTTCTTATCGGGAAAGACGACCGTGGCCTCGGTCACCGTATACGACATGAGCGTAACCGCTACTCGTCGTCATCATCGAGCATGGCGGAACCATCGATGGCGTAAAGCTCGTCAAACTCCTCAGGCGCAGGCTGATCGGTCAGCTCGACCTCGGACGGAGCATCGTCATCAAACTCAAGCCCGCAGGCAAGGCGGACCTTATGCTCAATCTCATCGGCGCAATCGGGGTGTTCGCGCAGGAAAGCCTTGGCGGCCTCGCGACCGTTGCCGAGCTTGTCCTCGCCATAGGCAAACCAGGAGCCCATCTTCTTGCAGATGCCACACTCGACAGCCATGTCCAGAATCGAGCCCTCCTTAGAGATGCCCGTACCGTACATGATGTCGAACTCAGCAGAACGGAACGGAGCTGCCACCTTGTTCTTAACGACCTTGGCGCGCACGCGGTTACCGATAACCTCGTCCTTAAGCTTAATGCTGTCGATACGACGAATGTCGATACGCACCGAAGAGAAGAACTTAAGGGCGCGGCCGCCCGTCGTAGTCTCGGGGTTGCCGAACATGACGCCGATCTTCTCACGCAGCTGGTTAATGAAGATGCACGTCGTGTTGGACTTGGACAGCGAGCCGGCGAGCTTGCGAAGAGCTTGGCTCATCAGGCGAGCCTGAAGACCGACCGTAGTGTCGCCGATTTCTCCCTCGATCTCGGCACGCGGGGTCAGCGCGGCGACGGAGTCGACGACGATGGCATCGATGGCGCCGGAACGCACGAGCATGTCAACGATCTCGAGCGCCTGCTCACCCGTATCGGGCTGGGAAATGAGCACCTCGTCGATATCCACGCCGATGCGCGCGGCATACGTGGGATCGAGCGCGTGCTCGGCATCGATAAATGCCACAACGCCACCCATTGCCTGGGCCTCGGCCAGGATCTCGAGCGAAAGCGTCGTCTTACCGGAGGACTCGGGACCGTAGATCTCGACGATTCGGCCGCGCGGCACGCCGCCGATACCCAGCGCGGCATCGAGGGCCAGGGCGCCCGTGGGAATGGCCTCGACCTCGAGCTCGGGACCACCGTCGCCGTACCTCATGATGGAACCCTGGCCGAATTTCTTCTCGATCTCGGCCTTGGTGGTGGCGATCATCTCATCGCGCTCTTTACCCGTCGTGCGAGCATGAACGGTACGTACGGGACCTGAATTCTTGGCCATGAATAGCCCTCCTCTTAACAACCTGCATCGATAATAAACGAACGGCTGTTCGTGGTCAACCGTTCAGGCCAATTATATGCAGGCGGTCTTTCCAAAACCCAACCAAACGCCGACCAAACACTGACCAAATGCTTGACCACAAAGGACCAAATATGAACAAGGCAGGCAAAAATACATCTACAACCAGCACAAACGCCAATGAGCCTAAGGTCCCCATCTCCACAATTAAGGGGCTCGGAGGCCCCTTAAAACACGTCTATTCCATAGAATTGAGCACAAGGGCAATGCGACCCAATGCCTCCGTGACCGCATGGGCACGAACACACGAACGGTCACCCTCATAGTGGCAGCGCACAAAGTCCACGACCGGCACGCCCCCATCGGCAGAACGATGCGCCCAGCCAATATAGAAAGTGCCCGCCGGATCGTCCTCAGTACCACCGCCGGGGCCGGCATAACCCGTTGCGCTCACGGCAATATCGCTCTGGTACAGCTCCAGCGAACCCACCGCCATCTCGCGCGCGGTCTGATGCGACACCGCGGTATAGCGGTCGAGCGTCTCCTGCTCAACACCCAGCACGCGATGCTTAATCTCGTCGCAGTAGGTCACCGCACCGCCACGCAGCACCGCCGAGGCGCCCGGGATATCCGCAATCGTCGAGGCGATCATACCCGCCGTCAGCGACTCAGCCGTCGAAACCGTCACACCACGAAAGCTTGCACGCTCGACAATATCGCGCGCCAGCTCCTCGTTATGTGCGGAAATCTGCTCAAAAGAGTCCGTCATACCCACCAGGACCTAGACCGAAAAGACGATCTTGCGGCAGTTCCAGAAGTACTGGGCGCCAGAGATAACGGTCAAGACAACGGCAACGGCATACAGGAAGCGCGACACCGAGTAGATGCCGAGCGTCAGCGCCACCGGGCCAAGGTGCAAGCCGGCCATAGCAAAAACGCACAGGTAACCGCAGATGGAAACCATCGTAGTCGCCGTCTTGTACTTGCCGAGCTTATCGGCCGCAACGACCACACCGGCCGCACTCGCGACCATGCGAAGGGCGCTCACCAGAAGCTCACGGAACAGGATAATGAACACGGACCACACGGTCACCGCGCCAAAATCCAAGAACAGCAGCAGGGCCGAGAACACGAGCAGCTTATCGGCGATGGGGTCCAAGAATTTACCGAAGTCGGTGATCTCGTTGCGCGAACGCGCCAGATAACCGTCGACCTTATCGGTGCACGACAGGATCACATACAGAATGAAGGCAGCGGCGGCGAGCGGGCCGTCGAAGGTGCTCCAATCCGTACCGGCAACACTCGTGTGAGAAAGCGCCGACACGATCATGAACACCGGGATAAAGACGATGCGAACGCACGTCACGATGTTGGCGGGCGTCCAAACACTCGTCAGTTCCTTATTGCTCTCGTTTGCCACGATGCTCTCCTACTCCACAACATGGCCGATAAGCTCATAGCAGAAGCTATCGGTAAACTCGACGGTCAGAATATCGCCCACGGACGCCTCGCTGGCGTCCAAGTGCACCGCGCCATCGGAATCGGGCGCCTGGAACCAGGCATGGCCGATCAGCTCGGCGCCGTCCTCGGTTTCTTCGATACCGTCGACGATCACCTGGGCGCGCTCGCCCACATGCGCGGCGGTGGCGGCAAAACCGAGCGACTCGGCCAGGTCCATGGCCTCCTGGGCGCGCTCGAGCTTGACCTCTTCGTCGACCTGACCCTCCATCTTAGCGGCCAGGCTGCCCTCCTCCTGCGAGTAGGCAAAGACGCTCGTGTAGTCAAAGCCGACGGTGTCCATAAAGTCGATAAGATCACGAAACTCGTCGTCGGTCTCGGTCGGGAAGCCGACCATGGCCGTGGAGCGAATCACGATACCGGGGATGCGCTCGCGAAGGTCGCGGAACAGGTCCTCGAGCTCCTGGCGCGAACCGGAGCGACGCATGGCCTTGAGGATGCGCGCGTCGCAGTGCTGCACGGGGATATCGATATAGGGCAGCACCTCGGGCGTATCGCGTATCGTCTCGATGAGTTCGTCAGTCATGCCCTCGGGCTGCAGGTAGAGCACGCGGACCCAGACGTTGTGTGGGCGCACGGCCTCGGCGACGGCACGCAGCAGCTGTGCCAGATTGCGCGGCGAGCCCTCGGCGACGTCCTCGTCGGCAAAGTCGGTGCCCCAAATACCCGTGTCCTGGCCGATCAGCACGATCTCGCGCACACCGCCGGCAACCAGGTCGCGCACCTCGGAGATAATGCTCTCGGCATTGCGTGAATGATAGCGACCGCGAATATAGGGAATCATGCAGAAGCTGCAGAAGCGGTTGCAGCCATCGGAAATCTTGACGTAGGCAACGGCACCCTCGACGGTACGCTTGACCTGAGGGATATAGGCCGCGATTTCACGCTCGACACCCAGCACGCCATCGATGACCGCCACGATGCCGTCCTCCTCGTCGGCCTTCACAAAGGCAGCGACCTCGGGCAGCTCGTCGGGCAGGTCGTCGCCATAGCGCGACGGCACACAGCCGCACATGACGATGGGGCAAGAACGAACGCCGTCCTGAACCTCATTGGCGAGCTCGAGCGTGGTCTCGATGCTCTCGGACGTTGCGGAGGCGAGGAAAGAACATGTATTGACGATGGCGATATCGGCATCCTGCGGGTCGAATGCCTCCTCGTAGCCTGCGGCGGTCAAAAGAGAACGCATGCGGTCTGTGTCAACCTCGTTCTTAGCGCACCCGAGGGTGATGTAGAGCACGGAGCCCAACGGTGTATCCATGTTGGAGAGCGGTCCTTTCAAATGATATTAGCGATAGTTGGTGAACTGCAGCGGCTGGCCGTAGTCCTGGTCGCGCAGGAACTGGATCACGGTCTGCAACGCGTCCTTCGAAGCAGAGGAGACACGCAGCTTGTCGGCCTCGATGGTCACCTTGACCTTGAGCTTTTGGTCCTTGATGTCCTTGTTGATCTTCTTGGCGGTCGCCTGGTCGATACCCTCGACGATATGGCCGAGCACGCGCACGGTGCCGCCCGATGCCGCCTGCGGAGCATCCCACGAGACAGCCTTGAGATCGATGCCGCGCTTGATGAGCTTGGAGCTCAGCACGTCGACAATCTGCTTGGAGACAAAGTCGGCCGGGGCGTTGATCGAAAAGAGCTTGTCGCCCTTCGAAAGCTCGATCGTGGCGCCGGAATCCTTAAGGTCATAGCGCTGGGAAATCTCGCGCGTGGTCTGCTGGAAGGCGTTGTCGACCTCTTGCATGTTGACCTCAGACACGACGTCAAAGCTGGAATCTTTAGCCATGATGTTTCCTTTCGCGTACGAGCGGCTTAATAGCTATCGTACGAATAGTCGGTAGAATCGGTGGGTGTCTGACCGTCAGTTGCGGTATCGGCGCCATCCGTGGACTGGGCATCGGTAACGTCGGTGGTATCGGCACCATCGGTGGTGACGGTACCATCAGAACTTTCACCATTCTCGGAATCAGTCGTCTCCTTCTTGGGAACAGTGATCGTCACACGCGCCACGCCCGAGGTCTTGGTATCGTAACGGACCTTTTCACCGTTCTTGGTAACGGTGACATCGGAAGGCTTGGACGTGGTGATCTCGATCGAAGACTCGGGCGTGTACTCCTGCTCAAAGGGGCCAGTCGCTTGGGCGCCATAGACCGACTTGCCGTCGACCTTGACCTCAATCCACGCGGTCTTTCCCTTGGCAACGGAGACTTTGACCTTCGTGACCTCGTTCTCTTCCTTCTTGGCCGTCGTCTTGGTAGCGTCCGAGTCAGTCGACTCATCCGTCGCCTCATCGGTGTCTTCGTCCTCGTCGACCGTTTCGGTCTTCTTAGAAGACTTCTTGGTCGTCGTCTTGGTAGCAGTGGGCGTCTCGGGCGTGGTCTCGGGCGCCGAAGATCCGCAGCCGCGCAGAAGCACCACGATGAGCACAATCAACAGCAGCGCAACGGCACCGATGCCGGCGTAGACGATACGCGGATCGAGCCCGTTGTTTTGAGGAGTACGTGATCCGCCGCGTCCATGACTGGAACTGCTGCGGCCGCCCCCCTGAGGCATACGACCACGATTGCTATCGGAACGGCCACGATAGCCACCCTGGCCCTGAAGGCTGCGCTGACCCGAGCGGGGCGCAAGTTCACCGCGGCCTTGATAGCCACGCTGGCCCGAATGCGGAGCCGAGGAGCGCTGGCCATAAGGCTGTGATTGAGAGCGAAGACGCGGCGTCACCTGCGTGGTATCGGCATCCGCATAGCCACCGCGAGAGCGTCCCGTAGAGGCACCACGGTAACCGCGATCGGAATAGCCGCCGTCGCCGTAGCCGGCACGAGGGTCACGCGCCACGCCTCGGGCAGCGGGAAGTGCACGGTCCTCGGGCATCGGCGTACTGCGGAACCGGTCACGCTGTGAGCGAATCTCCTCGCCCGAACCCGTCTCGGTAATATAACCGGCCTGCTGAGGACGCTGTCCATAGCGGGTCGAACGACCGCCCTGAACCATCAGGAAGCGCCCGTTATCGACCGAGGAACGCGAATTGACGTAGCCGGCGGCGTCCTGAAAACGACCGCCCTGCTGCGACGTCTCGCGTTCGTATGCCATCAGATCGTCAAAGTAGGCATTGACGACCTCGCGCGGATTGAGGCCCAAAAAGCGAGCATAGCTCGAAATCATGCCCTGCGCATAGCCGCGCGGCGGCATCGAAGCAAAGTTACCGGTCTCGAAAAACTCGATGATCTGCGGCCTGATTTTGATGGTGTTGGCGACTTGCTGAATGGAAAGGCCCATTCGGCGACGCTGCTCAAGCAGCATGTCACCAAAGCGTGCAGCCATCAGAATCCTCCAAACTCACGATCTTCACGTGCCATCTCGGCGTCGACAGACTCCAGCGCGGCAAGCCCCTCCTCGTCCAACAGGACCTCGCGCGGCTTGGAACCGTCGGGCGGGCCGACGACACCCTTTTCTTCCAGCATATCCATAATACGCCCGGCGCGCGCATAGCCAACCTTCAGACGACGTTGCAGGCCAGATGTGGAGCCAAGCTGCGATTCCACCACAATATGGGCGGCTTCCCAAATGAGCGGATCATCGTCTTGCGGCTCGGCGACTCCGGTACGGACAATGCCGCCGCCACCCGCCATGGACATGGAAGCGGGCGCCACGGCAGACAGGATCTCCTCGTGGTAATCGGGCGC
>CABUXL010000037.1 GCA_902495525.1 uncultured Collinsella sp. | reverse complement strand
TGCTCGCTCGTGCCTCGGAGGACCCGCGCGCCGTTCCCGTCCTGTGCTGCTACGACGAGTTCTACGTGCTTGCCCGCGACCATCAGTACCACGACGAGATCAGCGTCTACTACAACACAATCAACTACGTCGACAGCTTTGAGGGCATTGATTTCGAGTCCAACAAGATTTCGGTCTTCTTCCCCGGCTACGACGCCGAGCCCGCTTTCCGCGAGACCTATAGCCCCGAGTTCTCGGACAAGCTCTACGTCACCAACGCCGGGCGCGAGTGGATCGACTTTATGAACCTGGGCGTTGACAAGGGCGCCGGCGTCGCGCATCTGTGCGAGCACCTGGGCATCGATATCGCCGATGCCGCTGCCGTGGGTGATACGTACAATGACATCCCCATGCTTGAGCGCGTCGGACACAGCTTTATCGTGGACAACGCCGAGGAGCATATGAACGCGCACGCCAAGTGGCGCATTCCGAGTAACAACGACGGGGGCGTACTGACGCTCATCGACGCCATCTTGGCGGCTCGTTAATCTATCTCGTCGCCATGCCCGGGGCCGGCCGTTTGATTTTTGCTCGGTCAGGTCCTGGGCTCGCTCGAAGGCCACATTTAGTGGCCTTCGGCTCGTGCGGAATCTACAAAAATCAAACGGCCGGCCCCGGGCATGGCTACGTTGACTTACTTGCCGCCTGGATGGCGTCTTGGCGCCTAGATACTTTGGCTGAATTTAATTGAACGAAGGACGCTCCTTGTTGATGAGGGGCGTCCTTCTGTTTTTGGTTACTTTGGAACTGTGGTTGCTTTCCTATTTCGCGTCGGCCCAGGTTATGCCGGTGTTGGCTTCGGCGATGAGGGGTACGCGGAGGTCTACTACGTGTTCCATGACGTCGCGAACCATGGTGGTTAGGCGCTCGACTTCGTCGACGGGGCACTCAAAGTCCAGTTCGTCGTGTACTTGCAGAATCATGTGGGCGGCAAAGCCCTCTTCTTCCAGACGACGGCTTACGCGGGCCATCGCGATCTTGATGATGTCTGCTGCGGTTCCCTGCATGGGATGGTTCATGGCCGTGCGCTCACCAAAGCCGCGGAGCTGTGGGTTTTTGGCCTTGAGCTCAGGAATATGGCGACGGCGGCCGTACATGGTCTCGGCATAGCCCGTCTGCTTGGCTCGCGCCACCACATTATCGAGGAACGTGCGCACGCCCGGGTAGGCCTCGTAGTAGCGATCGATCATATCGCGCGCCTCGGCCATCGAGATATGCAGCGACTGAGACAGGCCGTAGGCCTGCTGGCCGTACACAATGCCAAAGTTCACGGCCTTGGCGCGACTGCGCAAGTCGGGCGTTACCTCGGACACGGGAACGCCAAACACGCGCGCGGCCGTCTCGGCATGGAAGTCCTCGCCCTCGTTAAAGGCACGTACCAGATGTTCATCACCCGAAAGATGCGCCAGCAGACGCAGCTCGATCTGCGAGTAGTCCACCGCCAAAAAGACGCTGCCCTCGCCTGCCGAGAACGCCGTCTTGACGGTGCGGCCCAGCTCCGAGCGCGTCGGGATATTCTGCAGATTGGGGTCGCTCGAAGACAGACGCCCCGTCGCGGTGATGGTCTGATTGTACGTAGTGTGTACGCGACCGTCACCGCGGCGCAGCGGACCTAGCGTGTCCAGATAGGTCGACTTAATCTTGGACTTCTCACGCCAGTCCAAAATCAGACGCACGATCTCGTGGTCGCGGGCAAGATCGCTCAACACCTTGGCGTTGGTCGAATAATAGCCGCGCTTAGTCTTCTTGAGGCCCTTGGTCGGAAGCCCCATAACGTCAAACAGCACATGCGAGAGCTGCATGGGACTGCCAATGTTAAAGGTCTCGTCACCCGCCAGGTCGCGAATACTGCGCTCGACCTCGGCAATCTGGGTCGCCAGACCCTCGGACAGACTGTGCAGGCGATCGGGGTCCACGAGCATGCCCGCGCGCTCCATTTTGGCAAGCACCGGCACAAGCGGCATCTCGATGCCATCGAACACGTTGACGGCGTTCTCGCGGGCCATGCACTCGCGCAGCGGTGCGACCAGCGCCAGCGTCAGGGCCGCAGTACGGGCGGCAGGTGCCGGAGCGTCCTCGCCGGCACCCTCTGCACCGCGCGCCGCAGGCAGCGACATCTGCAGATAGGTATCGGCCAGATACGCCTCATCGAACTCGGAGCGGTCGGAATCCAGCAGGTAGGCGGCAACCACGGTATCGAAGATGCGCGTGGAATCGGCAGACAGCGGGTCCATGAGCTCGGGCTCAGAGGAATCGATAGGCGAAAGCTCGTGCAGCAGCGCCTTCATGTCCGGGCTCGCCACGCGGCCCTCCATAAACAGGCGTGCGAGCACGCCGGCAATCACGCCGTGGACGAAGTAGAAGCCCTCAACCTCAGCCGCCGCACCGCCGTCGCCCTCCTCGAGCGCGAACAGGCCCTTGGACGTCGCCAGCCACAGCGTGCGTGTCAGCCCAAAGAGCGCGCGCTCTTCCTTGTCGTCGTCCACCACGGCGGCGACCCACTCGCCGGCATCAATCGCGCGGGAAATCTCAGCCGCAACGGCACCAAGCGCGTCAGCATCGCCCGCGGCTGCGCGAACCATCGCAGGCATCTCAAACACACTGGAGGCAGCAGCAGCCCCGCCCTCGCCACCGATCAGCGCCAAGAAACGGTTCTGCATGGCGGTGATACCAAGCGTGCCCAGCGCCGCGGAAACCTCATCGGCAGAATACGCCGGGAAGGACGTCGCCTCAAAATCGAGCTCAACGGGCGCGTCGGTGCGGATGGTCGCGACCTTACGGCTCAGCAGCGCGTCGTCGATGTGCGCGCGCAGGTTCTCGCCCATCTTGCCCTTGACCTCGTCAGCATGCGCGATGACCTCGTCCAGGCTACCGTACTGTGCAATGAGCGCGCTCGCCTTTTTGGGGCCGATGCCCGGCACGCCGGGGATGTTATCGGACGTGTCGCCCTTCAGACCATAAAAGTCGGGCACGAGCGCCGGCGTGATGCCGTGATACAGATCGTCCACGCTCTCGGGCGTCATGATCGCCACGTCGGACAGGCCCTTGCGGGTCGAGACCACGTTGACGTGCTCGGTCACGAGCTGATACATATCGCGATCACCGGTCACCAGCAGCATGTCACAGCCGGCTTGCTCGCCCAGGCGCGCCATAGTGCCCAGGATGTCATCGCCTTCCCAGCCCTCGGACTGCAAGATCGGCACGTTGAGCGCGGCGAGCAGCTCCTTAATCATGGGAAACTGCGCGTGCAGATCGGGGTCCATGGGCGGGCGCTGGGCCTTGTACTGCGGCAGCATCTCCATGCGCACGCGCGGCTTGCCCTTGTCAAACGCCACGACCACACCGTCGGGGTTAAAGGCGTCAATCATCTTGAGGAACATATTCAAAAAGCCAAAGATCGCGTTGGTGGGACGACCGTCCGGCGCGTTCATGGTCGGCGGCACGGCGTGGAAGGCGCGGTGCATGAGCGAGTTGCCGTCGATGACGGCAAAGGTACGGCGCTTGTCAGACATATTGAATACCTCGCTTTGGGGTGGGCACGGTTTGCTCACACCAGTTTACACGCTCCCCGCCCCGCGGCCACCGCACATCAAGCTCCCCCGCCACCGTGAGCCCGCGCGTGATACGATGGCTCACGGTACATCAACCAGCACGATCGATCCGAAAGGAGCCTGCGTCATGGAGCGTCCCTGCGCATGGAAAAAGTACACGCCACAGCAAGTCGAGGAGCTCGAGGAGCTTTGCCGCGGCTATAAGCAGTTTTTGAGCGAGAACAAGACCGAGCGCCTGTGCGTCAAGACCGGTATCAAGATGGCCGAGGAGGCGGGCTACGTCAATCTGGAGACCGTGATCGCCGAGGGCCGCGCGCTCAAGGCAGGCGACAAGGTGTACGCCGCCAACCACGGCAAGGACCTTATGCTCGTCAACCTGGGCACCGCCCCGCTCGAGCAGGGCTTTAACATCCTGGGCGCCCACGTGGACTCGCCGCGCCTGGACCTTAAGCAGAATCCCGCCTTCGAGGCCGGCGACATGGCCTATCTCGACACGCACTACTATGGCGGGGTCAAGAGCTACCACTGGGTCGCTTCCCCGCTCGCACTCGTAGGCGTCATCTGCAAAAAGGACGGCACCACCGTCGACATCAACATCGGCGACAAGGCGGACGACCCGGTCTTTACCATCTCCGACCTGCTGATCCACCTCTCGAGCGAGCAGATGGCCAAGCCCGCCAAGGATGCCGTCGATGCCGAGATCCTCGACGTGATCGTGGGCGGCCGCCCCGTCAAGTTTGACGAGGACGACAAGGACGCTCCCAAGGAGCCCGTCAAGCAGATGTTCCTGGATATCCTCAAGGAGCAGTACGACGTCGAGGAGGAGGACTTCCTCTCCGCCGAGATTGAGGTCGTGCCCGCCGGCCCGGCCCGCGACATGGGCCTCGACCGCTCCATGATTCTGGGCTATGGCCATGACGACCGTGTCTGCGCCTATCCGTCCATGCTCGCCCAGATCAACGTCGCCAACGTGGAGCGCACGAGCATCACACTCATCGTCGACAAGGAGGAGATTGGCTCCGTAGGTGCCACCGGCATGACGAGCCGCTTCTTCGAGAACACCGTCGCCGAGATCATGACGCTCGCCGGCGAGGATAGCCCGCTGGCCCTGCGCCGTGCACTCGCCCACAGCCGCATGCTCTCCTCCGACGTGTCCGCCGGCTTCGACCCGGGCTACGCCGGCAAGTTCGAGACCAAGAACGCAGCCTTCATGGGTCGCGGCCTGTGCTTTAACAAGTATACGGGCAGCCGCGGCAAGGGCGGTTCAAACGACGCCGACGCCGAGTACGTGGCCCTCGTCCGCGACATCATGGACGAGGCCGGCGTGGACTTCCAGACCTGCGAGCTCGGCCGCGTCAACGCGGGCGGCGGTGGCACCATCGCCTACATCATGGCCAAGTACGGCATGAACGTCATCGACTCCGGCGTTGCCGTCCTGTCCATGCATGCCCTGTGGGAGGTCGCCAACAAGGCCGATATCTACGAGGCCTATCGCGGCTACAAGGCCTTCATCGAGCGCGCCTAACCAACCCTTCATCAGTTGCGGTGAAATACGGACTAAACTGGCCCATAAACGGCCAAAACAGACCGTATTCCACCGCAATTTCTTTTTTGGCAGAGGAGAGTTCATGCTGCAGGTCATCATTTCGCCCGCCAAGCAGATGCGCGCGGCCCAAGATGCTTTTGAAGTCCTGGGCATCCCACCCTTTGTGCGCGAGACGGCTCGCCTCCACCGCGCACTGCTAGATATCGAGCGGAATGAAGGCAGCGGCGGCCTGCAGGCGCTGTGGAACGTGAGTGACAAACTGCTGGGGCCTTGCCTCAACACCCTGCATGAGTTCGGGCCCATCCTGAAAAGCGGCGATCTCGACAATCCCGCACTCGCCCGTCACCTCTCCCCTGCCGTCATGTCCTATCACGGCATTCAATACCAGAGCATGGCACCCGAGGTGATGGATTCCGCGCAGCTCGCATGGCTGCAAGACCATCTGTGGATCCTCTCCGGCCTCTACGGGTGCGTTCGTCCCTTTCATGCCGTCGAACCGTATCGGCTGGAGATGGGCGCGAAGCTTGCCGTTGACGATGCCCGAAACCTCTACGCGTTTTGGAGCGACAAGCTCGCGCGGGCTATCGCCCCGGCAGGCTCAAACACCACGATCGTCAACCTCGCCAGCGTAGAGTATGCCAAAGCCGTTCTGCCCCACCTCGCAGGCGACGCCACGGCCGTCACATGCCTCTTTGGCGAGGGTATCCGCAACGGGAAGCCCATCCAACGGTCGACCGCCAGCAAAAAGGCGCGCGGCTCCATGGTGCGGTGGATGGCAGAAAACAAGCTCGAGGATGCAAGCGAACTTACCGCATTCAACATCGGCTATCGGCACATCCCCGAACTTTCAGACAAAAATACCCTGGTTTTCATGAACGCGCAGGCACAATAGACCCGCCGTTTCCAAACACCCCGTTACTCCGCCAAGCCATCGGCCTTTGCAATCTCGCTTGTCGAGCCATCTTGGTAGGTAATCTTAACGTGCTCCACCTCGGATACCGCAGCGCCCGCCGGGGGCTCCAAGCGCCATTCCGTCAGCGCAATGTCCATGGTCGTGGGCACGTCCCCTTGATCTTTGAGCTTCACCGTCAGCGTTTTGAGCGTCGCATCAAACGTCACGCGTTCGATTTCTTCGCCCGGAATAGACCCGCCGCTCAGCTGCAGCTGCACAAACTCGTCGCGCGGATACCAATAGTCGCCCGGTGCGGCAACCGTGTTGCCACCAGAAACTTTCATGGTCATAATCGGCAGGCCCTCGTCGGCTTCAAACCCCCAGGTGGCGCCGCCACGACCGCCGAACGTCCAGATACAAAAGGCAATCACCAGCACGGCAAGCACCGCAAAACCAATCGCGACAAGGCCATGGTGCGCACGGCTTTCCTCGGCCGATACATCCCATTGTGTCTCTCGATATAGATGCTTGTCTTCCATGTACGCCTCCCCACAGGCACGCTCGTTAGGCCAATCGTACCCATTCGAGCTATACTTGAGCCCATTACATAAACGGGGAGCTTGCAGGACAAGACGGCAGGCTGAGACTGGGCGCGCCCGCCCTGACCCGCAAACCTGATATGGGTAATGCCAACGAAGGGAGCCGTGCCAATGAGCACACAGACCGAGCCCAAGCTCGTCACGCAAATCGACTTCGCCCGTGCCGGGCAGATCACGCCGCAGATGAAGGAAGTCGCCGAGCGCGAGCATCGCGACCCCGAGTACATCCGCGAGCGCGTGGCCGACGGCCGCATCGCCATTCCCGCCAACATCGTGCATATCAAAAAGGGCATGCGCGCCTTTGGCGTCGGTGAGGGCCTGTCCACCAAGGTCAACGTCAACCTGGGCATCTCGGGCGACAAGGCCGATGCCGCCGAGGAATGGAAGAAGGTCAAGATCGCTGAAGACTTTGGCGCCGACGCCATCATGGACCTCTCCAACTCGGGCAAGACGCGTCAGTTCCGCCAGCAGCTCATCGACGAGACCCCGCTCATGGTGGGCACCGTCCCCATGTACGACGCCATCGGCTACATGGAAAAGCCGCTGGTCAAGCTTACCAAGGACGACCTGTTCGAAGTCGTGCGCGCGCATGCCGAGGACGGCGTGGACTTTATGACCATCCACTGCGGCATAAACAAGTCGGTCACCAAGACCTTTAAGGAGACCGGCCGCCTGATGAACATCGTGAGCCGTGGCGGCTCACTGCTGTTTGGCTGGATGGAGGTCACCGGTAACGAGAACCCATTCTATGAGTTCTACGACGAGTTGCTCGAGATTTGCCACGAGTACGACGTGACGATTTCGCTCGGCGACTCCTGCCGCCCGGGCTGCCTCTACGACTCCAACGACGCCACCGAGACCGCTGAGATGATCGAGCTGGGCAAGCTGTGCAAGCGCGCTTGGGCCGCCGGCGTCCAGGTCATGGTCGAGGGCCCGGGTCACATGGCGCTCGACGAGATCGCCGCCAACATGAAACTGCAGAAACGCCTGTGCCACAATGCTCCGTTCTATGTGCTCGGGCCGCTGGTGACCGATATCGGCGTGGGTTACGACCACATCACCGCTGCCATCGGCGGCGCCATCTCCGCCAGCTCCGGTGCCGACTTCCTGTGCTACGTGACACCGGCAGAGCACCTATGCCTGCCCAACGCCCAGGATGTGCTCGACGGCCTCATGGCCACCAAGATCGCCGCACACGCCGCCGACATCGCCAAAAAGGTGCCCCACGCCCGCGACATGGACGACAAGATGGGCCAGGCACGCCGCAAGCTTGACTGGGACGCCATGTGGGAGTGCGCGCTCGACCCGGTTACGGGCAAGAAGCGCTACGAGGAGTCCCCCGCCGCCACCGAGGGCACTTGCACCATGTGTGGCAAGATGTGCGCCGTCCGCACCGTCAACAAGATCTTCGAGGGCACCACGATCGACCTCGGCATGGAGGACTAGCCTGTCGCCGCGGCCGCTTCTGTCGGCGAGCTGGTGCCTGTCAATTGTTGACGTGTGAACATTTGCTTACATTTGCGTAAAGATTGCATCGCCCGCCCGGGTTCGGCATAGAGTCGGCCCGGGCATCTTTATAATGCTGGCTTAAAGACCCATTTGATTCCGACCGAACAAGGGAGCGAACATGGATCGCAGTAAGGTACCTGCCGTTCTATCCATCGCAGGATCCGACTCCAGCGGTGGCGCCGGCATTCAGGCCGACATCAAGACCATCACGGCGCACCGCCTGTATGCCGAGACGGCCATCACTGCTATCACCGCACAGAACACCTTGGGCGTCACCGCCGTACAGGATATCTCGCCAGATATCGTAGCCGCGCAAATTGACGCCGTTTTTGACGATATCCGCCCGAGCGCCGTCAAGATCGGCATGGTTTCTTCTGTCGAGATTATCGATGTTATCGCCGACCGCCTGAGCGCCTGGAACGCGACAAACGTGGTCGTCGACCCCGTCATGGTAGCCACCTCAGGCGCGCGGCTGATTGCCGAAGATGCCGCCGAGGCGCTCACTCGCCGCCTGTTCCCGCTGGCGACGGTTATCACGCCCAATATTCCCGAGGCCATGGCCCTGCTCGACTACGAGGTCGACTCCGAGCGCACGCAGCAAAATGCTGCCATGCTCCTCACCCGCCGCTTTGGTTGCGCATCCCTCGTTAAGGGTGGGCATCTTGTCAACGAGGCCAACGATGTACTGGCCGAACCCGCGCCGCTCGATGACGAGGGCAACCATCTGGGAGATCCACTCACCACGTGGTTCCGCCACAAGCGTATCGATACCAATAACACACACGGCACCGGCTGCACGCTCTCGTCCGCCATTGCCTGCGCGCTGGCCCAGGGTATGGATCTTGCCGATGCCGTCAACGCCGGCAAGGCCTACCTGACAGGCGCTCTGGCCGCCGGCTTTGACATGGGCAAAGGCTCCGGCCCCGTCAACCACATGTGGCAGTATTAAGATTCGCAGTCCAAAGCCACCGCAAAGGCGCCCGTCCCCTTTGCGGTGGCTTGGGGTCGCGCTACTCACCAAGCATCTCTTGGAGCTTGGCTGCCACGGCGTGGCCCAGGCTCTCGTGGCTTTCGGGCATCATGTGCAGATAATCGATATCGCCCGGCTCGGCAAAATCAGCGGCATTCAAAAAGTCGCAGCCAAACTGTTTAGCAGCATACGCATAGTATTCGGCAAAATGCTCCGAGGCCTCGACGGAGCGCTCGTCAAAGTCGGTCATGTACACATCGGCGATCTGCGGTTTAATCTTGATAGGCGCCATCAGCAGAATACGCGGGCAGGGCGCGGCTTCGGTCCAGGGAAACGCACGGACGGTGCGAATCAGCGCCATGGCACCGTCAGCGATATCGGCAGCCCCCACGCTAAAGACCGTCTTGCAGTCGTTGGTGCCCAGCATAATCACGATCGCATCCAGCGGCTTATGAGCCTCGAGCAGCATCGGCAACGCGCGGATGCCGTTGAGATTAGTGTCCAGATGGCACATGTCGTCGCGTACCGTCGTGCGGCCGTTGAGACCTTCCTCAATCACGTGCCAGCCCTCGCCCAGGTCGCGCTGGGCCACACCGCACCAGCGCACATCGTGCGCATAGCGTACCGCGGTGCCGTCGCGCATGCCTGCCGGATCATAGCCGTAGGTATTACTGTCGCCAAAGCACAGAACGTTTTTCATCGTAAGCCCTTCCTCTAGTAAAAAGAAAAAGTCGGCGGGAGCAGTCTCTCCCGCCGGATCGACCTATCTGTCAGCACACACCGATTACAGGTACTTGCGCCAATCGTCATCGTCTTCATCGTCCTCGGCGGCAGCCTGGGCCTGCTCGGCGGCGCGGGCAGCCGCAGCGCGAGCGGCAACCTGGGCATAGGACTCCTCGTTGCGCTCGGGGAAGTTTGCCAGCACGTGCTCGAACTTGGCAAAATCTTCGTCCCAGCGCGTAGAGGGCACGGCAAAAAAGACCTGCTTGACCTTAAAGTCGCCCGATGCGAGCTCCTTGCGGAAGAGCTCGGCCACGGCCTCGGCGTCAAAGCCGTTGTTGTCGCAGCCCCAAGCGCCCAGCACGAGCTTCTCGCGACCCAGCTCGTCGCAGATGGCAAGCACGAAGCGGATGCGATCGCGCAGGGCGTCCAGCAAGGCATCGTCACCCACGCGATACTCCTGGCGAGCGCGCTTGGCGTTGGGCGCGGCGGCGACGATTACGTCGGCATAGGCGTGCACATGGTTGCGGTCGAAACGCACCGCGGGCACCACCAGCGCACGGTTGCGGTAAAGCTCGCAGTTGATGTTGCGGCGACGGTTCTCGCCGTACCATTTGCGCTGTTTATCGAGCACGTTGTACAGGTACGAATCGGCACAGAGCGTGGCCTCCTGACCCAGATAGCCCTGGATGTAGCCGCCGCCCGGGTTGGTGAACGAGGCAAAGGCGAGCACGGCCATGTCGCAGAATTGCGCGTAGCCTCGGCCGTTATCCAGAATGGCCTGCGTGGCAGAGGCGTCGAGCACGGTGACCTCGGGCAGGACCGGAGCGGGCTCCTCGGCGGCAGGCGCGGACTCGGTCTCCGTGGCCTCCTCTGCGGGTGCAGGCTCGGCCGTAACCTCGGTCTCGGCGGACGCAACCTCAGCGGTCTCGGCCTCGGCGGCCTCAGACTCCTCGGCAACCTGCTCCTCGGCAGCAGCAGCCACCTGGGCCTTGACCTTCATCGCCGCGACAAAACCGGCAGGCATACCATCGAACTCGCACACGCCGGCAAGCGAACGCTCGATGTCCTTGGCGCAGGCCTCGGACATAGCCGCCACATGGCACTCGGCGGCCTTGGCACGCGCCTCGCGCTTGGGATTGGGCTGACCCGTTCGGTTGGACCTGCGGTTACGGTTCCTGTTGTCGACGTCTGCCATACGTGGCCACCTTTCCTGTCGCTGCCGCTATCGGCTTTTTCCCATCCATGATACCCCGCCGCGCACAAAAAAGACGGCCCCGAAGGACCGCCTTTCGCATCGTTTTACCGTGTCCGGCAGGAAGCGTCGCAATGCCGCGCTTTAATCGCGACGGCCGAGGATGTTCAAAATGCGCAGGAACACGTTGATAATATCCACGAACAGGTTAGAGGCCATAAGCACGGCGTTGGGCAGCGTAGGCGGCACCGTCGTGGCGACATAGGTGTCGTAGCCAATAAACCCGGCGAACACCACGATCACGATCAGATCGGTGATGGACTGCGAGACGCCCATGAACATCAGCACGATCTCGACCAGAATCGTGGCAAGCAGGATGCCAAAGCCGATGCCGTACACACGCTGGAAGAACTTGGGGAAGGTCACGCCCAGCGCACCGAAGACAAAGGTGATAGCAGCGGTGGCGATAAAGGCGGTGTTGATAGTGGGCAGGTCATAGTTGGCAAGGCCAAACGACGCGGTCAGGCCAAAGGTGCTCGCAAAGATCACGTAACCCACGAGCGACAGGCCCACGGACTGCTTGCCCGCAGCAGCCGACATCATGACGATACCGACAATAGTCAGGATAAACGAGCCAAAGACCAGTGGCAGGGCGGCGCCGCTCATCATCATGCGGGCAAACGCCATGGTGCTCGTAAAGTAAGCACCGGCGCCCATGGCGCAAAAGCCCAAGAAAATGAGGGCAGACATGGCGAGATTGTACGCGCGCGGCGACATCTCCTTGGCGCGACTTGCGCCGGTCTCGATGGGGCCGTTCTGATAGCCCTGGATATCGTTCATACTTCGTCCTTTCAAAAAGCGCACGACAGCGCCGTAGGTGACAAGATTCCTGCCATTGTACCCGAATGCCGCACGTCCTTACCTACGGCGCTCGCCCTCGAGCGTGCGATCAAAGGCCCAGACCCACCAACGCATCACGTGTGCCTGCGAGCCGTCCGCCCGCTCGCGCGTCTGGTCCTCCAGATACAACTCGGTCGCGTGCCCGCCAAAACGCACCTTATAGGTCGCCGTACGGATGCCGTGGACCGTCAGGCCAAACCCGGTGGTCGAGATAATTTCATCGATTGTAAAACAACGTCCGTCGACCCAGCAGACGGTGACCGGCACGACTTGTCCGCCCGCGAGGATGCGAGCCACGACGTCCACATACTGCTTGTGTACGCGCCGAGTTTTGCCGTCTGTCTGTCGATATTCCATGCCTCCTATTATCGAACGCATGTTTGCATGTTGTAAAGCGAACAGACTGTGGTTTTGGAGTGTCGTAGTAATCGCACGTGTCCGCATGGCGTGTTAGCAAAAAGAACACCCGCGGTCAACAGGGCTAATATTCAATTTTAGTGCCAAAAAGTTCACTTCTCCCATCAGAACTCGGTAAAGAGACCCGCAGGAGGTGATACGATTTATCATGTTTTTGTAACGTGTCTGCAAACTTCGAGAAAGCCCATATATGGACGTAACGTTCTCAACCTTCCTCGGCCAAATTGTGTCGAACCCAGTCCTTGCCGTCACCGTGATCCTCGCGTTGGGCGCCATCTTCGTCAATGGATGGACCGACGCGCCCAACGCCATCGCGACCTGCGTCACTACGCGTTGCATGCCCGCCCGCGCCGCCATTCTCATGAGCGCCGCATTCAACTTCCTCGGCGTGCTCATCATGACGCACTTTAACGCGAGCGTCGCCAACACCATCTCACATATCGTCGACTTTGGCGGAAACAGCACCATGGCGCTCGCCTGCCTATGCGCGGCGCTGTTCTCCATCGTCGTCTACGGCGCCACAGCGTCGCGTTTTGGCATCCCCACCTCGCAAAGCCACAGCCTTATCGCCGGCCTGACCGGTGCCGCCATCGCCCTCGGCGGTGCGAGCAGCGTCAACGTCCACGAGTGGATGAAGGTCATCTACGGCCTGGCACTCTCCATCGGCCTGGGCTTTGTTATGGGCTGGGTCCTGTGCAAGCTCGTCTCGATTCTTTTCGCCGCCGCCAACAGGCGACGTGCCAATGTCTTCTTTAAATACGCTCAGATCGCGAGCGCTGCGGCCATGAGCTTTATGCACGGCGCGCAGGATGGACAGAAGTTCATCGGCGTGCTCTTTTTAGGCGTGGCCTTTGCCAGCGGCCAGACGAGCGTCGGCGATGCAGGCATCCCCATCTGGATTATGCTGCTGTGCTCGGCCACCATGGGTATCGGCACCAGCGTGGGCGGCGAGCGCATCATCAAGTCCGTCGGCCAGAGCATGGTTAAGCTCGAGAAGTATCAGGGCTTCTCTGCCGACCTCGCGGGCGCCGCGAACCTGCTACTTGCCACCCTTACCGGCATCCCCGTGTCCTCCACGCACATCAAAACCTGCGCCATTATGGGTGTCGGTGCCGTCAAGCGCCTTTCGGCCATCAACTTTGGCGTCGTCAAGGACATGATGTTCACCTGGTTCTTCACCTTCCCTGCCTGCGGACTCATCAGCTTTGTCATGGCCAAGCTGTTCATGATGTTCCTCTAATCAAACCGAGCGTCCATCCGGACCGCAACACTTCGCCCACCCGTCTTCGCCTCGAAAGGACCCACCCATGGCAAAGAAACCCGATTCGTTCTACTTTGACAACTACGTCGCTTGCGCCGACCTCGCCGTCCAGGCCGCAGAGCTGCTCACCAAGATTTTTGAGAACTTTGACCCCGCGCAGATCCACGACATGCTCGATAAGATGCATGCGATTGAGCATGCGGCAGACAAGAAGCACCACGAACTCGAAGACGCCTTGCTCACCGCCTTTATCACCCCGCTTGAGCGCGAGGATCTGGACCTGATGAGCTGCTCGCTCGACACCGTGCTCGACCGTATCGAGGGCGTCGTGCAGCGCGTCTACTTCACCAACATCCAGAGCATCCACCCCGATGCCATCGTCATCGCTCACAAGGTAACCGATGCCTGCCGCGCCATGAAGGACCTGATGGTCGAGCTTCCCAACTACCGCAAGTCCAAAACGCTGCGCGAGCTGGTCATCCAGATCAACACCATCGAGTCCGAGGCCGACGAGCTCTATATCAACGCCATGCGCAACCTGCACGTTAACGGCAAGGACCCGCTCGAGGTCATCGCCTGGCGCGACGTGTACGCCTTCCTGGAGTACTGCGCTGACTGCTGCGAGAATGTGGCCGATGTTGTGGATTCGATTGTCATGAAGAACAGTTAATTGGGGGTACGTGTCCCGGCGGCGAAGGGCCGGCACCTGTTTGCTTTCTCACTCCGGCTGCATGGCAGAGTCGTTCGAAAGTAAACAGGTGCCGGCCCTTCGCCTTACGTACCACCATTGGGAACTTTGGCTGATACTTTGAAAGCGATGGGGCTTTTGTTGGCGGGGCCTTTGGACCCGATTGGGAACTTTGGGACCGCCTTAAACGTTTGGGTGGATGGGGCTTTGGGTACCCTTTGTTTTACTTTGGATTGATTCGTTGAATTTGGAGGGCTTGGTTGTGAGTTATTTGGATCTGGCTCGGTCTCGGTATTCTTGTCGCGAGTTTGAGAATCGTTCTGTTGAGCAGGCTGTGGTGGATGCCATTGTTGAGGCGGGGCGTATTG